>NZ_JBWKDW010000005.1:171221-302077 GCF_056435735.1 Streptomyces sp. NPDC043878 | reverse complement strand
GGGGGTTGGGGTGGGGGAGAACCGGTCCTCTCCTTCCCCGACCAAACCCAAAAAAAAAAAACCCCCCCCAAGGGGGTGGCCCCCACCCCCCCCCCCCACCCCCCCTCCCCCCCCCCCCCCCCCCCCCCCCCCCCCCCACCCCCCTCCCCCCCCCCCCCCCCCCCCCCCCCCCCCCCGGGGGGCGGTCAGCCGAAGAAGACGCCGACCTCGTCGTACAGTTCCGGGTTCACCGTCTTCAGTTCGGCCGTCGCCTCCGCGATGGGCACGCGGACGATGTCCGTGCCGCGCAGGGCGACCATCTTGCCGAAGTCGCCGTCGCGGACCGCGTCGATGGCGTGCAGGCCGAAGCGGGTGGCGAGCCAGCGGTCGAACGCGCTGGGGGTACCGCCGCGCTGGACGTGACCGAGGACGGTCGTACGGGCCTCCTTGCCGGTGCGCCGCTCGATCTCCTTCGCCAGCCACTCGCCCACCCCGGACAGCCGTACGTGTCCGAAGGAGTCCAGTGACTGGTCCTTGAGCACCAGATCGCCGTCCGTGGGCATGGCGCCCTCCGCGACGACGACGATCGGCGCGTACGACGCCCTGAAGCGCGAGGTCACCCAGTCGCACACCTTCTGCATGTCGAAGCGCTGCTCGGGGATGAGGATGACGTTCGCGCCGCCGGCCAGGCCCGAGTGGAGGGCGATCCAGCCCGTGTGACGGCCCATCACCTCGCAGACCAGGACCCGCATGTGGGACTCGGCGGTGGTGTGCAGGCGGTCGATCGCCTCGGTGGCGATGTTGACGGCGGTGTCGAAGCCGAAGGTGTAGTCGGTGCCGGACAGGTCGTTGTCGATGGTCTTCGGGACGCCGACGCACGGCACGTCGTACTCGTCGGTCAGGCGGGTGGCGACACCCAGGGTGTCCTCGCCGCCGATCGCGATGAGCGCGTCGACCTCCAGCTTGGAGAGGTTGTCCTTGATCCGGCGGATGCCGTTCTCGTGCTTGAGCGGGTTCGTGCGTGAGGAGCCGATGATGGTGCCGCCGCGCGGCAGGATGCCGCGCACCGCCGGGATGTCGAGGCGGACGGTGTCCGCCTCGAGCGGACCGCGCCAGCCGTCCCGGAAACCGACGAAGTCGTAGCCGTACTCCTGCACGCCCTTGCGGACGACGGCCCGGATGACGGCGTTGAGCCCGGGGCAGTCGCCGCCTCCGGTCAGTACTCCTACCCGCATGAAAATGTCCCTTCGCTGCGGTTGCCTGGTAGGAGTCACGCTAGTAGTGATCCAGGTCACACAGGGATGGGCGGGACCGCGTAATTACGGTGAACCGCCGGACAGCCGCCGGCTACGCGTCGTCGAGTCCCCGCTCGATGGCGTACCGGACGAGCTCCACGCGGTTGTGCAGCTGCAGCTTGCCGAGGGTGTTCTGCACGTGGTTCTGGACCGTGCGATGGGAGATGACCAGGCGTTCCGCGATCTGCTTGTAGCTCAGACCCTTCGCGACCAGCCGCAGCACCTCCGTCTCCCGGTCGGTCAGCCGCGGCGCCCCCGGCAGGTCGGTGTCCGGCGCGGGCGCGGGCTCGGAGGCGAGCCGGCGGTACTCGCCGAGCACCAGTCCGGCGAGTCCCGGGGTGAAGACGGGGTCCCCCACGGCCGTCCGGCGCACCGCGTCGACCAGTTCCTCCGTCGAGGCCGACTTCAGCAGGTAGCCGGTGGCGCCCGACTTGACCGCCTCCAGGACGTCCGCGTGCTCGCCGCTCGCCGACAGCACCAGGACGCGCAGCGCCGGGTTGGCGCCGACGAGTTCCCTGCAGACCTGGACGCCGGGCTTGGCGGGCAGGTTGAGGTCGAGCACGAGGACGTCGGGCGCGGCTGCCCGGGCGCGGCGCACGGCCTGATCGCCGTCGCCCGCGGTGGCGACCACCTGGAACCCGGACGCGGCCAGGTCGCGCGCGACGGCGTCCCGCCACATCGGGTGGTCGTCGACCACCATCACCCTGATGGGGGCCTGTCCGCTCCCGGTGTCCGTCATCGCTGCTCCGCCTTCCCCCGTGACACCTCGGTGTCCTTCGGTACCGTCAGTTCGACCTCCGTGCCCTGCCCCGGCACCGAGATCAGCTCGGCGCTGCCGCCGAGGTCACGCAGCCGGCCCCGGATCGACAGGGCCACTCCGAGCCGTCCCTCGCCCTCGGCCTGCGCCAGCCGCCCCTCCGGGATGCCGGGGCCGTCGTCGCGTACGGTCACGACGACCGAGTCCGGCTCGTCCTCGACCAGGATCCACGCGCGCGCCTGCTCCCCCGCGTGCGCGCGGACGTTGTCCAGTGCGGCCCCGACCGCCGCCGCCAGCTCCCTCGCGGCGGCCGGCGGCAGCGGCACGGGAGCGCCGGGCTCGGCGAGGCTGACCCGGGCGGCGGCGAACGGGGCGAGCAGCAGGCGCAGGTCGAGCGGCCCGTCGTCGTCGGCCTCCTCCACGGTCCGTACGACCGCTCCCAGGGCCGGGTCCCGCGACACCCGGGACAGGGGGAGCAGCCCGCCGGAGACCAGGGTGCGCAGGGCGACCTCCTGCTCCCCGGCCATCCGGCCCAGCTCCGCCGCCTCACCGCCGAGGACGGCACCGCGCCGCTGCACCATGGCCAGCACCTGGAGGACGCCGTCGTGGATGTCGCGGGCCAGCCGCTCCCGCTCGCGGGTGGCGGCCTCGATCTCCAGGGCGCGGGCGAGGGTGCGCTCGGAGGCGCGGGCCACCTCGACGACGTACCCGATGGCGATGGCGGCGACCCAGACCAGGACCACGTTGTGGACGGTGTCGCGCGTGGGGGCGCCCCGCTCGATCAGGTTGGCGAGGGCGACGGCCGTGGAGGCGAAGGCCGCCCAGCGCCAGCCGCCCTTGACCGCGAAGGCCAGCACCGAGCCGGCCGTCCATATCGACGGCAGGGTGGGCCCGCCGCCCACGATCCGCTCGTGCGTGTCGGCGAGGGGCGTGAGCAGGATGCCGGTGAGGGCGATGGCCAGGTCGGCGGCCAGGAACGGCTTCGTGCAGTGCGCCTCGCCCGCCACCCTGGGGAGGGTGGCCAGGGTCCAGACGAACAGGACGCAGTAGTACGCGACGGCGATCCAGGGGCGGGTGAACGTGTCGTAGGCGGTGGCGAACAGGCCCACCGCGTACAGCATCGTGAGTACCCGGTACCCGCCGAGCGCACGCCACATCGGCTGCTCCACCGACATCCGCACGACTCGCTCGCGCTCGGTCAACTCCCCCACCCCCGGCCCCGGCCCACGGACACGCCTAGGACGCGCCGTCCGTCTCCGTCTGTCCCCGTCGTGCCTCGTCCCGCGACGCGGGGTCGTGCGGCGGCGCGTCCTGCTGTGCCTGTGATGCGTCCTGCTGTGCCTGTGCGTCCGCCGCCCGCGCCTGCGCGTCCGCCCGCGCCTGCGCGTCCTTCTGTGCCTGCGCGAGGGCGGCCTTCGCCGCCTTCTCCGCTTCCTTCTCGGCCTTCGCCGCGTCCGCGATCCGCCGCTTGGCGGCGGTCGCGTAGATGTCGACGTACTCCTGGCCGGAGAGCTTCATGATTTCGTACATGACCTCGTCGGTCACCGCCCGGAGCACGAAACGGTCGTGTTCCATGCCCTGGTAGCGGCTGAAGTCCAATGGCCTGCCGATGCGGATGCCCGGCCGCATCAGCTTCGGCATGACCTTCCCCGGCGGCTGGATCTTCTCCGTGTCGATCATGGCGACCGGGATGACGGGCGCGCCGCTGGCGAGCGCCACGCGTGCGAGGCCGCCCGGCTTGCCGCGGTAGAGCCGTCCGTCGGGCGAGCGCGTGCCCTCCGGATAGATCCCGAACAGCTCACCGCGCTCCAGCACGTCCATGCCGCTTCTGATCGCCGCCTCGCCCGCGCCGCGCGCTCCGGAGCGGTCCACCGGGAGCTGGCCCACGCCCTTGAAGAAGGCGGCCGTCAGCCGGCCCTTCACTCCGGGCGTCGTGAAGTACTCGGCCTTCGCGATGAACGTGACCTTGCGGTCGAGGACCGCGGGCAGGAAGAACGAGTCGGAGAAGGAGAGGTGGTTGCTCGCCAGGATCGCGGGGCCCTCGGCGGGTACGTTCTCCAGGCCCTCCACCCACGGCCTGAAGGCGAGCTTCAGCGGCCCTCCGATGGATACCTTCATCGCGCCGTACAACAACCGAATGCCTCCTGTGTCTGTCGGTGAGACCTTAACCCGGCGCACTGTCGAAGAACCCGACGACCCTGGTCGGTGTCAGTGCGGTCGCGTACCGTGAACCTCACCTGGACTTGTTCACGCCCCTTGACGGACAGGAGACCCGAAGGTGCCGGTCCTCTCCGGAGCCGAGCCGTTCCGCCACGAGGGCGGGGCCGCAGGCGTCCTCCTCTGTCACGGTTTCACCGGTTCCCCCCAGTCCCTGCGCCCCTGGGCGCGGCACCTCGCCGCCCGCGGCCTGACCGTCTCGCTCCCCCTGCTCCCCGGGCACGGCACCCGGTGGCAGGACATGCAGCTCACCGGCTGGCAGGACTGGTACGCGGAGGTGGACCGCGAGCTGCGCGCCCTCGGCGAGCGCTGCGAGAAGGTGTTCGTGGCCGGCCTGTCGATGGGTGCCGCGCTCGCGCTGCGCCTCGCCGCCCGGCACGGCTCCGCCGTCGCCGGGGTCGTCGCCGTCAACCCCGCCCACCAGGTGCACGGCCTCGCCGCGCACGCCCTGCCGGTGGTCCGCCACCTCGTGCCCTCGACCAAGGGCATCGCGAGCGACATCGCGAAGGAGGGCGCCGCCGAGCTGGGGTACGACCGGGTGCCGCTGCACGCGGCGTACTCGCTGCGCGCGTTCCTGCAGCTGCTCGACGGCGAGTTGCCGCGGGTCACCCAGCCGCTGCTGCTGCTGCGCAGCCCGCAGGACCACGTGGTGCCGCCGTCCGACTCGGCCCGGATCCTCGGCCGGGTCTCCTCGACGGACGTGACGGAGATCCTGCTGGAACAGAGCTACCACGTCGCGACGTTGGACCATGACGCGGACCGGATCTTCGAGGAGAGCTTCGCGTTCATCGACCGGCTCGCACCCGGTGCCGGCAAGGAGGCGTCCGGCGCGGGTCAGGTACACAGGCAGGAAGGGACGGCCGCAGGTGGCTGAGAGCGACTCCGACCGCGAGGACCGCGAGCCGGACGAGAAGGGCGTCCCCTTCGACGAGGCGGCCGCCTGGGCGGCGATCGTGGAGGGCTACGGCGACGAGCCGCCGGACCCGCCGGGCGTCAAGCCCTTCAAGCCCTTCAAGCCGGTCGAGGACCTGGCGCTGCCCGAACCGGAGACCGACGACGAGAAGCCGCGGAAGGAGAGGCCCGCGGGTCCGCTCGGCAGTTCCGTCTCCTTCGCGCCCGGCGTCGGCCCGCGCGACCACGGCCTGCCCGAACCGGCGGCGGAGAGCACCGGGGATCCGGACGACGGGGACGACGACGAGGGGCACTTCGTGCCGCCGGAGCCGCCACCGCTGCCTGACGCGGACCCGACGGCGAAGTTCGCCTGGCTGGGGGTGCTCGGCGGGCCGGTCCTGCTGCTCGTCGCGGTCCTGCTCGGCTGGGAGATGACCTGGTGGCTGACCACGGTCGGCATCGGCGGCTTCCTGGGCGGCTTCGCCACGCTGGTCGTCCGGATGAAGCCCGACGACGAGGACGACGACCCCGGCCGGGGCGCGGTGGTCTAGTGCCGTGGCAGGCAACGTTTGCCCGTGAAGGAACGGCGTCCGGTGCGTGCTCTGGGGGTCCCCCCGGCCGGAGGCTGGGGAGTGCCGGCCGGAGGCCCTCGTACTGGACGTACTCGGGTCTTCGGCTGGTGCGGGAGTGGGGGCACCTCCCACGCCCTTACGGCAGTGGGGGAGCGTGCCGGGCGTCGCGACGGGGCGAACGTCGCCTGTCGCGGCACTAGGACGGTCCGGCGACGGACGGGTCGTCCAGCCGCACGGACGGGGCGTCCCGCGACCGGCGGGTCCCTGCCGCCGGGCACACGCGGCGGTCCCTGCCGCCGCGCACGCGCGGCGCCTACGGGACCGGAACTCTGAGGGCGGCCAGGACCGGCAGGTGGTCGGTGGCCGCCCTCAGGTCGTGCTCCGTCACGCCGGGATGTCCCAGCGGTACCCCGCAGCCGAGCACCTCGACGCCCTTCGTGGCGAAGATCGCGTCGATGCGCCGGTGCGGCTCGTCCCGCGCCCAGGTGTGTTCGCCGCCCCGGGGAGCGACCGCCCAGCAGTCCTGGAGGCTGTCCGCGAGGCTCCGGAACGTCGGACCCTCGGGGCGTTCGTTGAGGTCGCCGCCCGCGACCGCGTGCCGTACGCCCATCCCGGCCAGCCGGTCGAGGAGCATGGCGCCCTGCTCGCGGCGCTCGTCCTGCTGCAGGCTGAGGTGGCAGCTGAGCACACCGAGCCGGACACCGCCGAAGCGTACGACCGCGGTCGCGAAGCCCCGCCGGTGCAGGCCCGGGGTGAGCGGCAGCAGCACGTCCTCGGTGCGCTCGACGGTCGCCCGCAGGGAGCACAGCAGCGCGGGACCGGCGGCCGTACCGCCCCCGGAGAGGATCACCTGCCCGGAGGCCGCCGCGAGCCGGGCCAGTTTCTTGCGCCAGCGGAAGAAGAGCGGGGCCTCCTGGACGAGGACCAGGTCGGGGGCGCAGGCGGTGATCACCCGGGCGAGGGCGTCGGTGTCGTCGCGCATCGAGCGGATGTTGTAGCTGAGGACCCGGATGACGGCCGAACCGTCGGGTTCGGTGCGGGAGTTGGGAAGCTGCATGCTGGTCGCCATGGCGATCAACATACGACGATGCCCGCCGTCCCGGGGCGGGGCTCGACGGGCACGGTCGTACGGCGATGCGCTACATGACGGGGTCGGGCTCCCGGGCCAGGTCCGCCGCGCCGACCAGGCCGGCCTTGTTGCCGAGCTGCGCGGCGATCACGTCGGCGACCGGGCGCCAGTTCCCGCCGACCAGCCAGCGCTTGTAGGACTTGCGGATCGGGTCGAGGACCAGCTCGCCCTCGTCGGAGAGGCCGCCGCCGACGATGAAGGCGGAGGGGTCGAAGAGCGACGCCAGGTCGGCCAGGCCGGCACCGGCCCAGCGCGCCAGCTCCCGGTAGGAGTCGACGGCGACCGGGTCGCCCTGGCGGGCGGCCATGGAGATGTGCTTGCCCTCGATGCCGTCGGGGTGGCCGTCGCCCAGCGAGAGCAGGATCTCGGCGTTCTCGGGGGTGGCGTTGGCGCGCTGCTTGGCGTACCTGACCAGGGCGCGCCCGGAGGCGTACTGCTCCCAGCAGCCCTGCGAGCCGCAGCCGCACAGCAGGCCGTCCGGCACCATGCGGATGTGGCCGAACTCGGCGGCCACCCCGAAGTGCCCGCGGCGCAGCTTGTTGCCGATGATGATGCCGCCGCCGAGGCCGGTACCGAGGGTGATGCAGATGACGTTGCGGTGCCCCTTGCCCGCACCGAACCTGTACTCGCCCCAGGCGGCCGCGTTGGCGTCGTTCTCCACGACGACCGGCAGGCCCACCCGGGCCTCGACCTTCTCCTTCAGCGGCTCCTGGCGCCAGTCGATGTTCGGCGCGAAGTAGACCGTGGACCGCTGACGGTTGACGTAGCCGGCGGCACCGATGCCCACGCCGACGATCGCGTGCCCCACACGTGCGCCCTCGACGGCGGCGGCGATGGCGTCCACGATGCCCTCGGGCGTACCCGGGGTGGGCACCTGGTGGGTCGAGAGGATGTTGCCTTCCTCGTCGACCACGCCGGCCGCGATCTTCGTGCCGCCGATGTCGACGCCGATGGTGAGTCCCATGAATCCCTCAGTTTCGGTCGAGCCCCGCTACGGCCAACCGTACCCGAGGCCCTGCCGTCGGATTCCCGTCGTCCGCACGGCGGACACGCCGGGCCCACCTGCCCCGCTTCGCCGGGCAGGGGAGTCAGGGCCCTCCATGTCTCAGTCGAGGTCGATGCGCTCGCCGGGGCCGGTGCCCTCGTCCCGGTCGCCGCGGCCGCCGGGGTGCTTCGGGTCGTCGGTGCGCGCGGTCCAGCGCCGCTCCTGGGCCTGCACGGCGGAGCGGTAGGCGGCGAGCAGTTCGCCGCCGGCCGCGGCGAGGTGGTCGAAGACGTCCGGGTTGCGTTCGATGACGGGTTCGACGGCGTTCTTGGCCTGCTGGACGACCTGGCGCACCACCTGCTGGGCCGCGGGCCCGGCGACCGCCCCCAGCAGAGGGGACTGCGCGCCGGACAGCTTGTCGGCGACCGTCTCGACGAGCTTGCGCAGCTCCTCGGCGGCCGAGACCCGGGGCGGGCCGTACTCCGCGCGGCGGCGGGCCTTCTCCGCCGCGAGGTCCTCGGCGCACGCCGTCGCCCAGGCGTCGTCGTCGCCCGCCCGCGGCTCGTCGGCGGCCTCCGGCTCGGGGGCGTCGGGCGTGGGGCGCTCTTCGCTCATGACGGACTCCTGACTACGGTTCGTCCCTACGACGTTACCCGAACGGCCGCACCCGGTTCATCGTGTACGCGGCCACAGGCCGGGATCCGGGGCGAACCGGACGCGCAGTTCGCCCTCCCGCAGCGCGGCCCCGGCGACGGTGCAGCGGCGCAGGGCGGACGGCAGGGGCACGATCCGGCGGAACCGGCCCGCCGTGACGACGAGTTCGTCACCGCGGCGCACGAGGTCCAGCTCGTCCCGTATCGCACCGGGCAGGGGCAGGTGCCAGACCAGCACACCGTCCTCGGCGAGCCGGTCGGCGACCGTCCACTCCACGGTGGAGGTCGTGCCGTTGACGCCCGGCACGTCGAGCGCGGCGAGGTCGGCGGCGCCGCGCGGGTCGTGGCCGAGGTGGGCGACCTGCCGTACGTCGTAGGACTCCCGCCACTCCTCCAGGACCTTGCGCTGCTGGGCGACGGGCCCGGCCAGCCAGCCCTCGGCGGCGGCCTCCGGCAGGACGCGGCCGGCGACCAGGACGTCGGGGCGCAGCCCGCGCAGGGCCAGGGCGAGGGCGGCGGCGCGCACGGAGTCGGCACCGGCCGGGCCGGGTTCGGCGACCAGCCGTACGACGGTGTCGCGGTCGGCGACGACGGCCTCGACCGCGGCGAGCTCCAGGTCCCAGCGCGCGGCGGTCTCGTACAGCCACTCGGCGGGCATGGGGACGCCGGCGAGCCTGCCGAGCACCGGGCGCAGGGCGCGGGCCGCCTGGCGCTCGGCCGGCAGCAGGCGGCGCAGGTAGCGGCGGAGTTCCTCGGGCAGGGCGAGCAGGGCCAGGGCCTGCGGGGTGGGCGGGAGGTCGACGACCAGCAGGTCGTGGCTCTCGCCGAGGGCCGCGTCGCGCAGGGCGCGCAGCAGGGCGAGTTCCTCGGCGCCGGGCAGGGGGGTGAGTTCCTCCGGGTCCAGGCGGGAGGCGCCGAGGAGGTCGAAGGCGGAGGACGCGCGGGCCTGGAAGGCGGTGAGGTCCTCGCGGAACCGCTCGGCCGCGTCGGGGCGCCAGGCGGTGAGGTGGGGCGCGACCTCCCGGGGGACCGGTCCCGTCACCGTGTCCAGGGCCGCGCCGAGGGTGTCCGCGCGGTCGGCGCTCAGCACGAGGGTGCGGGTGCCGTCCCGGGCGGCGGCGAGCGCGGTGGCGGCCGCGACGGTGGTACGGCCACCGCCGCCGGGGCCCGTGATCAGGATGGTGCGCATGATGGTGAACGGTACCCGCGTGCGCCGGTCCTGACCGTCGGGGCTACTTCCCGCCCGACTCCACGCGCTTCTTCAGTCCCGCGAGGGCCCGGTCGATGATGACCTTCTCGGCCTTGCGCTTGATCATGCCGAGCATGGGGATCTTGACGTCCACGGTGAGCAGGTACGTCACCTCGGTCGCCCCGGCGCCGGCCGGCTTGAGGAGGTACGAGCCGTCCAGGGAGCGGAGCATCTGGGACTTGACCAGGGTCCAGGAGACCGCGTTCTCGCCGGTCCAGGTGTAGCCCAGGGTCTGGTCGTCCTTGATCGCGCCGGCGTCCATGACGAGCCGGACCTGCTCGGCGCGGCCCTGTGCGTCGGTCTTGAGGACCTCCGCCTCCTTCACCTCTCCGGTCCAGTCGGGATAGCGGGCGAAGTCCGCGATCACCGCCATGACGTCGGCCGGTGCCGCCTCGATCGTGATGCTCGAGCTGGTGTGTTCCGCCATCGCCGTGGCTCCTCCGGATGCGGGCCGGTGTGCAGGTCGTCGTGCGCACGTGTGTGCAGCGTGAAGGCTACCGCGCAGTGGACGGCCGGAGTTCACCCCCACCAGGGGACTCTCACCATTCCAGCGCCCACGGCTTGCCCGATCCGGCGAAGTGGCCGACGTTGACGCACTCGGTCGCCCCGATCCGCATCCGCCGGACCAGTGGCTGGTGGACGTGGCCGAACAGCGCGTACCGGGGCCTGGTGCGGCGGATCGCGGCGAGCAGGGCGCGGCTGCCCCGCTCGAAACGGCGCGCGACGGTGTCGTAGACCAGTTCGGGCACCTCCGGCGGGATGTGGGTGCACAGCACGTCCACCTCCCCCACCGCCTCGATCTTCGCGGCGTACTCCTCGTCGCCGATCTCGTACGGGGTGCGCATGGGGGTGCGCAGACCACCGCCGACGAAGCCGAAGACCCGGCCGCCGATCTCCACCCGCTCCCCGTCCAGCACGGTGACGCCGGGCCGGACGTACTCGTTCCACAGGGTCGGCATGTCGACATTGCCGTAGGTGGCGTACGTCGGTGTCGGGAAGGCGGCGAACAGCTCGGTGTACTGCCGGCGTACCGCCTGCTCGATCGCGGCGGCCCGGTCGGTGCCGATGCCCGCCCACAGCCGGGCCCCGAACTCCCGCGCCTCCTCGAAACGGCGGGCCGTGCGCAGCTCGACGATCCGGTGGGCGTTCTCGGCGCCGAACAGGTCGGGGAAGATCCCGCGCGAGTGGTCGGCGTAGTCCAGGAAGAGGACGAGGTCGCCCAGACAGATCAGGGCGTCGGCGCCCTCACCGGCTCTGGCCAGGTCACGGGCGTTGCCGTGGACGTCGCTGACCACGTGGACGCGTGTCCCGCGGCTGCCCGGTGGTGTGGATGCCATGTCGATCAAGAGTAGGCGTGTGTGGCATACGTGAACAGTGGCGACGGAGCTCGCGGTTACTGGCCGGTCAATTAGGGGGTGGACTACTGTGCGTCAAGGAACAGCAATCCGTGTGACGCAGCGAACATCTCGTCGGGACCCCCTGTCGAAGAAGCCATACCGGCGGGTAACGTCCGGGCAGTCCAGTCGTGCTCAGGTTTTCAACCAGTGACTTCCTGAGTACTGCCCGAGCCTTGGACCGCACCGTCGCATCGCACAACGTCGTGGCGCCGGCGCCCTATGAGGAGCAGCAGTCTTGCGCGAGTTCAGCCTTCCGGCTTTGTACGAGGTCCCCTCGGACGGCAATCTCACCGACATCGTCCGCAGAAACGCCGCGCAGCATCCCGATGTCGCCGTCATCGCCCGCAAGGTCGGCGGTGTCTGGCAGGACGTGAGTGCCACGGCGTTCCTGGCCGAGGTGCACGCCGCCGCCAAGGGGCTCATCGCCTCGGGCGTCCAGCCGGGCGACCGGGTCGGACTCATGTCCCGCACCCGCTACGAGTGGACGCTGCTCGACTTCGCCATCTGGTGCGCGGGCGCGATCACCGTGCCGGTGTACGAGACGAGCTCGCCCGAGCAGGTCCAGTGGATCCTCTCCGACTCCGGCGCCACCGCCTGCGTCGTCGAGCTGGACGGGCACGCGGCCGCCGTCGAGTCGGTGCGCGACCGGCTGCCCGCCCTCAAGCACGTCTGGCAGATCGAGGCCGGTGCCGTCGAGGAGCTGGGCCGCGCCGGCCAGGACATCGGCGACGCCGTGGTCGAGGAGCGCAGCTCCGTCGCCAAGGCCGACGACCCGGCGACGATCGTCTACACCTCCGGCACCACCGGCCGGCCCAAGGGCTGCGTGCTCACCCACCGCAGCTTCTTCGCCGAGTGCGGCAACATCGTGGAGCGCCTGCGGCCGCTGTTCCGCACCGGCGAGTGTTCGGTCCTGCTCTTCCTGCCGCTGGCGCACGTCTTCGGCCGGCTGGTGCAGATCGCGCCCATGATGGCGCCGATCAAGCTGGGCAACGTCCCGGACATCAAGAACCTCACCGACGAACTGGCCGCGTACCGGCCGACGCTGATCCTGGGCGTGCCGCGCGTCTTCGAGAAGGTCTACAACTCGGCGCGGGCCAAGGCGCAGGCCGACGGCAAGGGCAAGATCTTCGACAAGGCGGCCGACACCGCGATCGCGTACAGCAAGGCGCTGGACACCCCGTCGGGCCCGTCCCTCGGCCTGAAGATCAAGCACCGGACGTTCGACAAGCTCGTCTACAGCAAGCTGCGCGCGGTCCTCGGCGGCAGGGGCGAGTACGCCATCTCCGGCGGCGCCCCGCTCGGCGAGCGCCTCGGCCACTTCTTCCGCGGCATCGGCTTCACGGTCCTGGAGGGCTACGGCCTGACCGAGTCCTGTGCCGCCACCGCCTTCAACCCGTGGGACCGCCAGAAGATCGGCACGGTCGGCCAGCCGCTGCCCGGCTCGGTGGTGCGGATCGCGGACGACGGCGAGGTGCTGCTGCACGGCGAGCACCTCTTCCAGGGCTACTGGAACAACGAGGCGGCCACCGCGGAGGCGCTGGCCGACGGCTGGTTCCACACCGGTGACATCGGCACCCTCGACGAGGACGGCTACCTCAGGATCACCGGCCGCAAGAAGGAGATCATCGTCACCGCGGGCGGCAAGAACGTCGCCCCGGCCGTGATCGAGGACCGTATCCGGGCGCACGCGCTGGTCGCGGAGTGCATGGTGGTCGGTGACGGGCGGCCGTTCGTCGGCGCGCTGATCACCGTCGACGAGGAGTTCCTGGGCCGCTGGGCCGCCGAGCACGGCAAGCCGGCGGGTTCCACCGCGGCGTCGCTGCACGCCGACGCGGACCTGCTGGCCGCGATCCAGTCGGCGGTCGACGACGGCAACGCCGCGGTGTCGAAGGCGGAATCGGTGCGGAAGTTCCGCATTCTGTCCTCCCAGTTCACGGAGGAGTCGGGCCACCTGACGCCGTCCCTGAAGCTCAAGCGCAACGTGGTGGCCAAGGACTACTCGGACGAGATCGAGGCGATCTACCAGAAGTAGGAAGCAGGCCGGCTCATGGCGCGGTGTCCTCGGCGAGGACCCGCGCCATCGTGCGTTCCGCGAGCGCGGTGATGGTGACGAACGGGTTCACCCCGATCGAGCCCGGCACGAGCGAGCCGTCGGTCACGTACAGCTTCGAATACCCCTTCACCCGGCCGTAGTTGTCGGTCGCCTTGCCGAGCACGCAGCCGCCCAGCGGGTGGTAGCAGAAGTCGTCCGCGAACACCTTGCCGGACGAACCGAACAGGTCGTACCGGTAGATCGTCGCGTTCGCCGCGTTGATCCGGTCGAACAGTTTCTTCGCCATGGCGACGGAGACGGCGCTGTGGGCCGCGGTCCAGCCCAGTTTGACCCCGCCGCTCGCCGCGTCGTACGTGAACGACGCCCGCTGCGGGTTCTTGGTGATCGCCAGATAGAGGCTGACCCAGTGCTCCAGGCCCATCGGCAGCGGCGCGATCTCGGCGAACACCGGGTTGTCGGCGTTCGCCCAGTCGTCGATGCCCATGACCGGCATGGTCGACTGGTTGGCGCCGACGGTGTCCCACACGTGGTTGGCGCGGCCCAGCATCACGTTGCCGTTGGTCCCCCAGCCGGCCCCCACGCTCGCGTCGAGGGCGGGCAGAGCGCCCGTGTCCCGGGCGCGGACGAGGAGTTCGCTGGTGCCGAGGCTGCCGCCGCCGAGGAAGAGGTACGTGCAGCCGTACTCCTTGGTCTGGACGACGGCTCCGGTGGCGTCGATCCGGTCGGCGGTCAGGACGTACGTCCCGTCGGCGGCCCGGCGGATCGCCCGGACCCGTTCCATGGTGTTGATGGTGACGTTCCCGGTGCCGAGCGCGGAGGCCAGGTACGTCTGGTCGAGGCTGCGTTTGCCGTGGTTGTTGCCGTAGATGACCTCGCCGGCGAGCGCGGACCTGGTGGCGGTGCCGGCCGCCTCGCGCTGCATGTACCCGAAGTCGTAGACGTTCGGCACGAAGGTGGTCTTCAGGCCGGCGTTCTGGGCGTGCTTGCGGGAGACCCGCGTGAACCTGTACCACTCCGTCGACTCGAACCAGGCGGGGTCGACGGTGTTGACGCCGAGCATGGCCCGGGCCCGCGGGAAGTACGTGCCGTACATCTCGGCGGCGTCTACGCCCGGGAACTGCTCGCTGAAGTACGACTGGGGCGGGGTGACGGCCATCCCGCCGTTGACCAGGGAGCCACCGCCGACGCCCCGGCCCACGTAGACGGACATGTCGGCGTAGTGCACCCGGTCCAGGACGCCCGGATACGAGCTGATGTCCCGGTTGACGAGGTCCAGCCACAGGAAGGTGGCCAGCGGTGCCTCGGTACGGGTGCGGAACCACATGGACCGCTGGTCGGGGGCGCTGGTGGCGCAGAAGACCTTTCCGTCGGAGCCGGGGGTGTTCCACAGCCGGCCCATCTCCAGGACGAGGGTGCGGATGCCGGCCTGGCCGAGGCGGAGGGCGGCGACGGCCCCGCCGTAGCCCGAACCGACCACGATCGCGGGGGCGTTGTCGACGGCGGCGGGTTCGGCCGCCGAGGCGGACTGGAGGCCGATACGGGTGAGACCGGCCGCGGCGGCGGTCTGGAGGGCGACCATGCCCATGATTTGACGTCTCGTCAGCTGACGCTGCATCAGTTTTGCTGTCATGCGCGCAGCATGTGCGGATTTTCCGGTTCCGCCTAGGGGCTACGCCGTTTTTGCAGCGCACCAGGAGACAAGGCCGCGCAAACCCGACACCGACCCGAGGGACGCCCCCCGGGGGGGGCGCGGGATCCGCGCGGGAAACCACCACCGCCCCGCACCCTCTGACCACCAAAGACCCCACCCCCGTGGGCACTTCAGGGGCGCGGGGAACCGCGCGGCAACCCCACACGCCCCCGGCTACAGCAGTCGCTTCAGACGCTCCGCCAGCAGATCCCACCGCCACCTCTCCTCGACCCAGGCCCGCCCCCGCTCCCCCATGCTCCGGCGAAGCTCCGCGTCCGCGAGAAGCGCGGTGACGCGGTCGGCCGCCTCCCCGGCGGAGCCACCCCGTACGACCCAGCCGGTCTCACCGTCGAGCACGGCGTCGGGCGCGCCCCCGGAGTCACCCGCCACGACCGGCAGCCCGGTCGCCGACGCCTCCAGGTAGACGATCCCGAGGCCCTCGACGTCGAGCCCGCCCCGCCGGGTACGGCACGGCATCGCGAACACGTCGCCGGCGCCGTAGTGGGCGGGCAGCTCCGCCCAGGGCACCGCCCCGGTGAAGCGCACCGACCGGGCCACCCCGGTCGCCCGGGCCAGCTCGCGCAGGTCCTTCTCGTAGGGCCCGCCGCCGACGATCAGCAGGACGGCCTCCGGCTCGGCGGCCAGGATCCGCGGCATGGCCAGGATCAGCGTGTCCTGCCCCTTGCGCGGGACCAGCCGGGACACACACACGACCACGGGACGGTCGGTCAGCCCGAGCCGCGCCCGGACCTCGGCACCTCCCGAGCCGGGATGGAAGGTCTTCTCGTCGACCCCGGGCGGCAGTTGCGTCATCCGCGCGGCCGCCTCCGGGCTGAGCGCGGCGGCGATCCGCGAGCGTGTGTACTCCCCCAGGTAGGTGACCGTGTCCGTGGACTCCCCGATCCGGCGCAGCAGCTGCCGTGCGGCGGGCAGCTGGGCCCAGCCGGCCTCGTGGCCGTGGGTCGTGGCCACCAGCCGTTCGGCGCCGGCCCGGCGCAGCGCCGGCGCCATCAGGCCGAGGGGGGCCGCCGCCCCGAACCAGACCGAGGTGCAGCCGTGCTCGCGCAGCAGCCCGGCGGCCCGCCGGGTGACGACCGGCGTCGGCAGCAGCATCGTCGTACGGTCGCGGACGACGGTGAAGGGCTGCTCGGCGTCGAAGGCGGCGGTCGCCTCGGCGCCCTCCCGGCCGCGCTTCCAGGTGGAGGCGTACACGACGATCCGCTCGGGGTCGAGCCGTAGCGCCATGTTGTGCAGGAAGGCCTGGATGCCGCCGGGCCTGGGCGGGAAGTCGTTCGTGACGACGAGGGTCTTGTGCATCGCCGCCGACCCTACCGAACGGCCGCTCACAGCCGGCCCCGGCCGCCCGTGTGGCAGGCTCACAGCGGGGCGGGCCATCATGTTCTCCGGAAGGCGCGCAGCGAACGGGCAGGGGTTCACGTGAAGACGACGGTCGGGTGGCGGTCACTGGCCTGGCTGCTGGGGGCCTGGGGCGTGACCAGGCTGCTCCTGCTGCTGTTCGCCTTCCGGGTGTACGTCTTCCCCGGCCCGGACGTCACCAGCGACGTCTCCGTCATCTACCAGGGCTGGTACGACGTGCTGCGCACCGGCACCTTCCCGCTGGACGACGTGACCTGGCAGTACCCGCCCGCCGCCGCGCTCGCGATCCTCTCCCCCGGGCTGCTGCCGTTCCTCGGCTACACGCACGCCTTCTTCGTCCTGGCCTGCGTGGCCGACCTCGTCGTCCTCGCCCTGCTGCTGTACGCGGGTCTGCGCCCCGGCAAGTCGCTGCGCGGTGCCTGGGTGTGGGTGGTGGGCGTACCGCTGCTCGGGCCGACCGTCTACGCCCGCTACGACGTGATGGTCACCGCGGTGGCCGTCGCGGCGCTGCTCGCGTCCGCCCGGCACCCCCGGGTGGCGGGTGTGCTCGCGGGCTTCGGGGCGCTGCTGAAGGTGTGGCCGGTGCTCGTGCTGGTCGCCGCCCGCAAGCGGGGCGTGTGGAGCTCGGCGACGGCCACCGTGGCCGCGCTGGCGGCCCTGTTCTCGATCGCCATGCCCGGCGCCTTCGCCTTCCTGGCCTTCCAGCGCGGCCGCGGCACCGAGGTCGAGTCGCTGGGCTCCCTGGTCTTCCACGTGGCCCGGCACCACGGCTGGCACGGGCAGGTGCTGCTCAACTACGGCTCGGTCGAGTTCGTCGGCCCGTACGTGGACCTGGTGAGCACGGCCGCCCTGTTCCTCACCGGGATCGCCTTCGGCTGGCTGCTGCTGTGGCGGCTGATGGCCACCCGTTTCCAGGCGCACACGCTCGCGGACGCGGCCTTCGTGGCGGTGCTGATGTTCACCACCACGAGCCGGGTGATCAGCCCGCAGTACCTGGTGTGGCTGATCGGCCTGGCGGCCGTCTGCATGTGCTTCCGGGCCAGCCGGATGGGTGTGCCGGCCTGTCTGGTGCTGGCGGCGAGTCTGGTGACGGTGCTGGAGTTCCCGGTCTGGTTCGCGAACGTCGTGGCGAGCGACGCCCTCGGCGTGACCCTGCTGTTCGTGCGCGACGGCCTGCTGGTGCTCGCCACCCTCGCCGGGGCCCGCGCCCTGTGGCGCTCGACGGTCCCCCGCCCGGACCCGGCCCTCCTCCCGGCCCAGACGGCCCGCGCCGACGAGACCTCCGTCTCCCGCTGAACCCGCCCGGCGCCGGCCTGCCGCGGGAGCCCGGGCGACCGGGGCGACCGGGGAGGTGGAACGCGCCCGGCACACCGAGTCGCTGGTTCCGCCCCGGCCGGATCAGCCGGGCCCGCGGACCGGACCGGTCAGGCCGGCCGAACCCGCGGACAGGCGAGAGGCACCCGGTCAGGTCAGCTGAGCCCGCAGATAGGCCCGCCAGCGGTCGGTGAACCGCGCCGGGGTCGTGCCGAGGACCTTGTCCATGGCGTCCTCGACCGCCCCGGCCCGCCGGTCGTGTCCGCCCACGGCCCGGTAGAACGCGCGCAGGCGGGCGTCGCCCCAGTGCTCGGCGATGTACCGGCAGGCCATCCACCCGCCCTCGTAGGCCCGTGCCAGCCCGCTCGCGTCCCCGGTGAAGCCGAAGTCGCCGTCGGCCGGCAGCCCGGCGGGGACGTGGCCGCCGGTCACCGCCCGCCACAGCTCGGGCGCGGCCTCGGCCGGCGTGCGGCCGGTGCCCAGGTAGCCGATCCAGTCGGCGTACCCCTCGGACAGCCACAGCGGGGTGGCGGCGCTGGTGGCGGCGCGGGTGGCGACATGGGTGGTCTCGTGGGTGAGCACCACCTGCTTGCCGACGTCGCCCAGGACGCCGTACGCGTCCGGGTTGACGATGATCCGGTCCGCCGGTGCCCGGGCCGGGGCGCCCGTCTCACCGGTGGTGACGGCGGCGATCCCCCGGTAGGAGGAGGCGGGCGAGCCGAGCAGGCCGGCCATCCCGTCCAGCGACTTCGGCACGAGCACCACGACGTGCCGGCTCCAGCCCGTGCCCCAGGCCGCCGACACGGCCGGCACCGCGCGGTCGGCGAGCTCCGCGTACCGGTGCAGGGTCTCGCCGGTCTGCCCGACCCCCATCACCAGGCTGTGCGCGCCCCGCACGACGGCCACCTCGCCCTCGTCCCACAGCTGCTGCGCCGTCTTCCGGGCGGGCAGCTCCGCGTCGACGTACCAGTGCCCGCCCGCGTCCCGGCTCAGGTTCAGGGTCCGGCCGACGGTGACCGGGGCCGTGTCGTACCCCTCGACGCGATAGCCCAGCTCCGCGTCGGCGGTGGCCGTGGAGCCGCTGCGGTGCACGGCGGTCACCCGGTAGGACCAGGACGCCAGCGGCACCGCGCCGAGGTTCCCGAACCAGCTCAGCGCACCGGTCCGGACGAACGCGGCCGGGTCACGGTCGAGGACCGCGGCCGCACGCCGGTCCAGAACCCGCTGCACGTCGGCCTTCGCGCTGTCGGTCGCCGTCCGCCCGCCGCACCCGGCCAGGGAGACGAGCAGCAGACACAGCGCCACGAATCCCGATCCCGCCACCCGCCCTCGACCAGCCACTTCCCGATCGTACGGCCAGCGGGGGCGCCGGGTCAGACCCGCGTGACCGACGAGACAGGCATCATGCCGACCGGGTCGTAGCGCACCGGCGCGCCGGGGTAGGGCGCGTGGATCACCTGGCCGTCGCCCATGTACATCCCGACATGGCTGGCGTCGGACCGGTAGGTGACCAGGTCACCGGGCCGGGCCTCGGAGAGCGGGATCTGCCGGCCCGCGTGGCGCTGGGACTGCGAGGTGCGGGGCAGGGAGACACCGGCCTGCGCGTAGGACCACTGCATCAGGCCCGAGCAGTCGAAGCCGGAGGGGCCGGTCGCGCCCCAGACGTACGGCTTGCCGAGCGCGGAGCGGGCGGCGGCGACCGCGGCGGCCGCCCGGGCGGAGGACGCGCCCGCCCCGGTGGGGTCGGGCAGTTGGAAACGCCCCGAACGGGAGGCACGGTCGTAGGCCGCGCGCTCCGCGGACGGCAGGGAGTTGAGCAGCTGCCTGGCCCTGGCGAGCTTCTTCTCCACGGTCCGCCTGTGGGTGGCGACGGCCTCGCGGCCGCGCTCCAGTTCGGCGAGTTCGCCGGCCGCCTCCGCGCGCTCCTGGGCGAGTTCACGCATCGCCGCCTGGAGTTCCCTCAGTTGGCCGGCCTGGCGGGCGGTGATCCGGTCGAGCGTGGCGGCCCTGTCGAGATAGTCGTCCGGGTCGTCGGAGAACAGCAGCGCGAGCGAGGGGTCGAGGCCGCCGGAGCGGTACTGCGCTCCGGCGAGTGAACCGAGCGACTCCCGCATGGTGTTGACGCGTTCCTGCTGCCGGGCGATGTGGTCCTGCGCGTCGCTCACCCGCTCGCGCAGTGAGTCGGCCCGCTCGTCGGCCTTGTTGTAGGCCTCGGTGGCCTGCTCGGCCGCCTCGTAGAGGCGGTCCACCTCGGCACGGGTGTCGTCGTGCGGCGCGGCCGCCGCCGGCACGGCGCCGAGAGCGGCGGCCGCGGCGGACAGGACGCACAGGGCGGTGCCGGCGCCCCGGTTGAACCCGGACGGTACAAGGCGGCGATGGAACCCCACGGGAAGCCGCGCTCCTTCCGCTGGCGGACACGGACTGCTTCCCGGTGCCGGAGCGGCGCTCCGGTGTGGGGAAACGCGGCAGACAGTAGCCCCGCCACCGGGCGGTCACCAACGACCCGCGCGGGCACACAACGTGACACCCCGCCTATGACGCAGGTCATGGGCGGGGCGTGGGGTCAGCGGCGGTGACAGCAATTCGCCCGTTCGGGCGGGAGCCGGAGTCAGATACGGACGCCGAACTGGAACGGCATGTTGCCGATCGACTCGTAGCGCACGACGGTGCCGGTGCGGGGGGCGTGCAGCACCTGGCCGTTGCCGGCGTAGAGGCCGACGTGGTGCATGTCGCCGTAGAAGATGACCAGGTCGCCGACCTTGAGGTCGCTCTGGTTGTAGATGCGCGTACCGGCGTTGGCCTGGGCCTGCGAGGTGCGCGGGATGGTGACGCCGGCCTGGGCGTAGGCCCAGGAGGTGAAGCCCGAGCAGTCGAAGGAGGAGGGGCCGGACGCGCCGTAGACGTACGGCGTGCCGATCTTGCTCTGTCCGGCGGCGAAGGCCGCGGCGGCCCGGTTGGAGGCGGAACCGTCGTTGCCGAGGTCGACCCGCTCGGTGGCGGAGCGGCTGGCACGGGCGTCCGCGGCGTTGAGTGCCGCCTGCTCCGCGGCCGTCAGGGTGTTGAGCAGCTTGCGCGCGTCGGCGAGCTTGGTCTGGACTTCCTGCTTCTTCTTGCCCAGTTCCGTGCGGGTGGAGGCGAGGTCCTTGAGCTTGTCGGAGGCCTCGGCGCGCTCCTGCGCGAGTTCGCGCTGCTTCCCCTGGATCTTCTTCAGCGCCTCGACCTGCTGGCCGCTCAACTGGTCGAGCGTGGAGGCCTTGTCGAGGTAGTCGTCCGGGTCGGCCGACAGGAACAGCTGGACGGAGGAGTCTATGGAGCCGGTGCGGTACTGGGCGGCGGCCGCCAGGCCGATGCTGTCGCGCAGCTCGTTGAGCTCTTCCTGGCCGCGGGCGACGTTGTCCTGGATGGTGGAGATCTCCTTCTGGAGCTTCTCCTGCTTCTCCTGGGCCCCGTTGTACTTCTCGGTGGCCTGCTCCGCCTCTTCGTAGAGCTTGTCGACCTTGGCCTTGACGTCGCCCTTGCTCGGCTTCTCGCTCGGCGCCGCGTTGGCGGCGTTGGCGCTGAGGACGACGGCCGCTGCGGCGGCGGTGGTGAGCACGGTCACACGGGTGCGGCTCGGCTGCTTGGGTCGACGGTGGGACGCCACGAAGGCGAGCTCCTTCTTCCTCCAGCCGCCTACCGAGACGCCGGCGGGCGGTGCCCCTCCGCCGTCACTCCCAATGAGTGATCACCCGAGCGGGGGTTCGAGCCCAGACCCTAGTGACCTTCTTGTGATCAGTTCAAATCCTCACGTGAAAAATGTTTGTCACAGTCTGCAATCTTCACAAACAACTCACGTGCAGTGATGCACATCTGACACTACGTTGCGTGCAGGTACTGTCAATTCGGTCATTGCCGCCGTACGTTGCGGTTGGGATCTAAGCGACGCACGGGATCTACGGGGCAGTTCGGCCCACGCGACCCCCGGGCCGTCTCAGACCCTGGAGAACCGCTTCAGAAGCACCGCGGAGGCGACCGGCCGGGCCCCCGCCCGCGCCACCCCGTCGGCCACCTCGCGGTCGGTGGAGACCACGATGACCGGACGCCCGGGCGGCTCCGCGCGCACCAGCTGACGGATCAACTCGTCGGCCGTCACACCGGGTTTGGAGAACAGCACCCGCACCCCGCGCGGTGGCGCGAGCAGCACCGGCGCGAGCAGCTCGGCCCCGTCGAAGACACAGGTCGCCTCGGCCCCCGTCTGCGCGGCGAGCTGCGAGAGCTGCCCGAGCAGCCGCAACCGCTGCTTCTCCAGCGGCATTTGGGGATAGCCTGTCTTGGTGACGTTGTAGCCGTCGACCACGAGATGCGCCTGCGGCAGCGCGAGCAACTGGTCGAGGATCGCGGGGTCGTTCTCGGACAGAGCGCGCGCGGCGATGTCCTTCGGGGTCATTCGTCCCGGTTCGACCGCGTCGACGGTCTCCGCCGGCCGTACGGACACGGGCGGCAGCGCCAGTTCGCGCCGCAGCCCCTGGGCCGCGTCGAGCACGGTGTCGAGCAGCAGCCGCACCCGCATGTCCTCGACGCTGCGCCCCTCCCGGGCCGCCCGGCGGGTGGCCTCCAGGGCCGCCTCGGCCTCGCCGAGCCGCGCCTTGAGCCGCCGGCTCTCGCTCTCGGCGGCGGACACCTGGGCCTGCCCCTCGGCGCGGGCCGTCTCGGTCTCGCTCTGGAGCTTGCGCAGGGCCGCCTCGCCGCGCTTGACGTCGCTGAGGGCCGCGCGCAGCTTGCGGTGAAGCGCTTCCGTCTCCTTCTTCGCCGTGTCCAGCTCGGTCCGCAGCCGCTCGGTGTCGGCCCGGGTCTGCTCACGGGCCTGGGCGAGCTCCTCGCGCAGCCGCGCCAGCTCCGCCCGGCTCTCCTCGCCGGCCCGCTCGGCGTCCGCCCGCAGGGCCTCCTCGCCGGCCGCGGTCACCAGCTTCACCCAGCCGGTGGGGCGCAGCACGTAGGCCGCGGCCGCCACGTCCAGCGGGTGCGCGGCCGGCGGCGGCGCACCGGAGTCCAGAGCCGCGGACAGCTCCGGCTGGATCTCCCGGAACTTCTCCCCGATGCGCTGCCGGAACAGCGGATCGGTCTCCAGGGCGGCCGCCATCGCGTTCCCGGCGAACTTGGCCCGCCGGTTGGGGGCGAACCGGGCGTACTGTCTGAGCTGTGCGGGCAGTTCGCCGACGGTCAGGCCGCCGAAGCCGTCCGACACGATCTGCACGACCCTGCGGCGCACGCCGTCGGGCAGCGGACGGTCGAGCACCTCGGCGGCGCCGTCGCCCGGCTCCCCGCCCGTGGTCTCCACCATCCGTCAACCCCAATACCTGTGCGGGGCCCGCTCCCGTCAGGAGCCGGCACCCGGCCTGTCCACGAGTTCCACCTGATCCACCGCGTTGCACCAGCGGCACCGCACCGACTCGATGGTCTCACTGAGCGTCTCGCGCTCCTCGACCTTCGGCTCACCCGCGAGGTCGAGGTGGACGTACTCGACGACCTTCGACGAGCGCGTCACGTCGAAGCGGGTGAGGTTGCCGCAGAGGGTGCAACGCCACCGGGTGGCGTCGGTCGGCAGGGGAACCGTCATCGTGGGCGTCCGCTTTCCTTCTAGTGTCCGTGACGCGCCGGATTCCCCGGTGCGTGTGGCTCGTAACCCTACGGCCTGGCAGGGACCCGCCGCCCGCCCGTCCACGGCGGCGAGGCGGTCTGTGCGGTTCGGTCCGCTTACGTCATGCTCTGTGCTCATGATCGGCAACTGGAGCACGGCGGTCGGCAGGACGGTCGGCAGGGTCCGGACGTCGCCCGCACCGGTGACGTACGGCCTGATCGGCGCCTGCTGCCTGCTGTTCGCGATGGGCCCGGCCTCCGGCCTCGACCCCGCGTACGGCTCCGGCGACGGGCTGCTCGCCGCGCAGCGGGCCTACTTCCACCGCTGGGGCGTGGTCCCCGCAGAACTGTTCGAGGGCTCCCCCCGGGCCGCCCTCACCCCCGCCACGGCCCTGTTCGTGCACGGCAGCTGGGTGCACCTGCTGGGCAACATGCTGTTCCTGCACGTCTTCGGCGCGCTGACCGAGGAACGCATGGGCCGGCTCCGCTTCGCCCTCTTCTACCTCGGCTGCGGCTGCCTGGCGCTGCTGGGCTACGCGGCCGCCAACGCCGGCTCCACCCAGTCCCTGGTCGGCGCCTCCGGGGCGATCTCCGCCGTCCTCGGGGCGTGTCTGTACCTGTTCCCCGGAGCGCGGGTGACCAGCCTCCTGCCGTTCCTGTTCTTCCTGCCGCTGCGCTTCCCCGCCTGGGTCGTGCTGCCCTTCTGGGCGGCCCTGCAGTGGCTGGCGGCCGGGCGGGCGTCCCAGGGGCCCGGCGTCGCCTATCTGGCGCACCTGGTGGGGTTCACGGCGGGCTTCGGCTACGCGTGGGTGTGCTTCGGCCGTACCACTAGAGTGAACTCCGCCCCAGCTCCGGCCCCCGAGGGAGAGAACCAGCCGTGATCACCGCGATCGTCCTCATCAAGACAAGCGTGGACCGGATTCCCGAGATCGCGGAGTCGATCGCCGCCCTGGAGTCCGTCAGCGAGGTCTTCTCGGTCACCGGCACCTATGACCTGATCGCCATGGTCCGGGTCGCGCGGCACGAGGACCTCGCGGAGGTCATCCCCGGGCGCATCAGCAAGATCCCCGGGGTGGAGGGCACGGACACGCACGTCGCGTTCCGCACCTACTCGCAGCACGACCTGGAGGCGGCGTTCGCGATCGGGCTGGACTCCTGACCGCCTGAACCCCGCCTCCGGGCACCGCCGAGCGGGGCCTCACACCGCCGGGACGCAGCGACCGCCCTCGGTGCGGTACTGCCACCGGGCGCCGTCACGCACGAGTTCCCGTACGGCGCCCACGAAGCGCTCCACGTGTTCGTCGGGGGTGCCCGCGCCGAAGCTCACCCGGATCGCGTTGAGGGACTTCTCGCCCGGCGCCGCCTCGGGGGCACCGCACTCGCCCTGGGTCCCGGGTTCGCCGCCCAGCAGGGTGCGGACCAGGGGGTGGGCGCAGAAGAGGCCGTCGCGGACGCCGATGCCGTACTCGGCGGAGAGCGCCGCGGCGAAGTGCGAGCTGTTCCAGCCCTCGACGACGAACGAGATCACGCCGACGCGCGGGGCGTCGTCCCCGAAGAGCGACAGCACCCGCACCTCCGGCACCTCGGCGAGGCCCGCGCGGACGGTGTCGATCAGCTGCCGCTCCCGGGCGACCAGGTTGTCGAAGCCGGCCTCGGTGAGGGCCTTGCAGGCGGAGGCGATGGAGTACACGCCGATGACGTTGGGCGAGCCGGCCTCGTGGCGGGCGGCGGTGTCGTGCCACTCGACGTCCACTCCCCCGTCCTCGCGCCGCGTGACCTTGCGGCTGGCGCCGCCGCCGGCGAGGTACGGATCGGCCTCCCGCAGCCAGTCGGCGCGGCCGGCCAGCACGCCGGAGCCGAAGGGCGCGTACAGCTTGTGCCCGGAGAAGGCGACCCAGTCGACGTCCAGCTCCCGCACCGACACCGGGTGGTGCGGGGCCAGCTGGGCGGCGTCCAGGACGATCCGGGCGCCGTGGGCGTGCGCGGCGGCCGCCAGCTCCCGTACGGGCCACAGCTCGCCGGTGACGTTCGAGGCGCCGGTGACGCAGACCAGGGCCGGACCGTGCGGGTCACGGCCGGCGAGGGCGCGCTCCAGGGTCTCGACGGCCTGGCGCGGGGTGCGCGGGGCGTCGAGGTAGGTGACCCGGGCGTCCTTCCAGGGCAGCAGCGAGGCGTGGTGCTCGGTCTCGAAGACGAAGACCTGGCAGCCGGCCGGCAGCGCGGCGGCCAGCAGGTTGAGGGAGTCGGTGGTGGAGCGGGTGAAGACCAGCTGGTCGTCGCCGCGGCAGTCGAGGAACTCCGCGACCGTCCGGCGGGCGTTCTCGAACAGGTCGGTCGAGAGCTGCGAGAGGTATCCGGCACCGCGGTGCACGCTGCCGTAGTACGGGGCGTACGCGGCGACGTCGTCCCAGACCCGCTGGAGGGCGGGGGCGCTGGCCGCGTAGTCGAGCGCGGCGTAGGTGACCTCGCCGCCCGTGACGAGCGGGACGGTGACGTCCGCGCCCAGAACGGGCAGCGGGGCACAAAGCGACCGGGCGGCGGCAGCGGTGGAGACAGACATGGGGGAACTCCCGTGAGAAGCGGCGGAATCACGCGCGGGCGGACACGGCCCGGCGCGGGAAAGGCTGGAGAAGAGGGGATGCGGAGGCGGGGCTCTGCGGCCCTATCGCATTCGCTTGCTCACGGAGGACTCCCTCGAGACCAGGACCCCTGGGCTTCGTCCACTCGAACGAGTGGGAGGGGTCCGCGCTTGCCGCAGACCTCGCTGCCTGCGGCCTGGTCTTCACCCGGGGCACCCCGCCACGGACGGAGGGTTGCCGGACAGTCGGCCGGGGCCTCATGACTGTCACTCATGACCTGCCGGACATCCTGCCACACGGCTCCGTACGCGCAAGGCGCGGTCCGGATCGTGGACCGCGCCCCGCGTCACACCGTGCCGTCGTCAGGCGTTGCTGACCGCCACCCAGCGCTCCAGCGTCCGCCGGGCCGCACCGGAGTCGATCGACTCGGCGGCCTTCGCCATGCCGTCCCGGATCTGCTCGGCCAGCGGCCCGTTGCCGGGCTCCAGGGCGACCAGCGCGGCCGCCGAGTTCAGCAGGACGGCGTCCCGTACCGGCCCCGTCTCCCCGTCGAGCACCCGCCGGGCGACCTCCGCGTTGAACGAGGCGTCGGCGCCCCGCAGGGCCTCCACCGGCACCAGGTCGAGGCCGACGTCCCGGGGATCGAAGGGCTCCTCGGTGACCTTGCCGTCCCGCACGACCCACACCCGGGAGGTCGCGGTGGTCGTCAGCTCGTCCAGGCCGTCGTCGCCCCGGAACACCAGCGAGGAGTTGCCGCGCTCGGCGAAGACCCCGGCGACGATCGGCGCCATCCGCAGGTCGGCGACCCCGACCGCCTGTGCCCTGACCTTGGCCGGGTTGGTCAGCGGACCGAGGAAGTTGAAGGTCGTCCGGATGCCCAGCTGACCGCGCGCGGCGGCCACATGGCGCAGCGCCGGGTGGAACTTCACGGCGAAGCAGAAGGTGATCCCGGCCTCCTCGGCCACCTCCGCGACGCGCTTCGGCGTCAGTTCCAGATTGACGCCGAGCTTCTCCAGGACGTCCGAGGCGCCGGAGGCGGAGGAGGCGGCCCGGTTGCCGTGCTTGACGACCTTCGCGCCGGCGCCGGCCACGACGATCGAGGACATCGTGGAGATGTTCACCGTCCGGGCGCCGTCGCCGCCGGTGCCGACGATGTCGACGGTCGCGCCCGGCACCTCGATGACGTTCGCGTGCTCGTACATCGTCCGGACCAGCCCGGTGATCTCCTCGACGGTCTCGCCCTTGGCCCGCAGCGCCACCGCGAAGCCCGCGATCTGGGCGTCGGTCGCCTCGCCCCGCAGGATGCGGTCCATCGCCCAGGCCGTGGCCTCGGCGCTCTGGTCCCGGCCGTAGAGCAGGGCGTCCAGTACCTGGGGCCAGGAACGGCCCGCCGCGGTGTCGCCTCCAGCGGGGGTCACAGCGCTCATCAGCCGCTCCTGGGTCGGTCCCGTACCTCGGGACGCGGATCTCAACGGGACCACCCTATCCAGCCCGGACCACGGCGAAGGGCCCCCGTCCGAACACCGGACGGGGGCCCTTCGGCTGTGGCGTGCGCAGCGATCAGTGGTGGCCGTGGCCGCTCGTGATCTCCTTGTACTCCTCGACGGTGGGCTTGGGGATCTGGGACTCGTCGCCGTAGTACGCCTCGCTCAGCTTGGCGCGCAGCCTCTCGGGTCCCTTCACCTTGCGCTCGACGCCGTTCCCGTCGACCGTCGGGCCGATCTCGGCCGGCTTGTACTGCTCGTGCGCGGTGAGGGTGTGCAGCTGCTCCTGGCTGAGCGGCTCGTGCACCTCGATGAACTCACCGTGCGGCAGGCGCTTGATGATGCCCGACTCGCGGCCGTGCAGCACCTTGTCCTTGTCGCGGCGCTGGAGGCCGAGACAGACGCGCTTGGTGATGACGAACGCGATGACCGGCGCCACGAAGAACGCGACCCGGACGAACCAGGTGATGGCGTTGATCGACAGGTGGAAGTGGGTGGCGATGATGTCGTTGCCACCACCGATCAGCAGGACGAAGTACCAGGTCATCCAGGCCACACCGAACGCCGTCCGGGTGGGGACGTTGCGCGGGCGGTCCAGGATGTGGTGCTCGCGCTTGTCGCCGGTGACCCAGGACTCGATGAACGGGTACACCGCGATCGCGACCAGGACCAGCGGGAAGATCACCAGCGGGATGAACACGCCCAGCACGAGCGTGTGACCCCAGAGGTTGATCTCCCAGCCCGGCATCACACGGATCAGGCCCTCGGAGAAGCCCATGTACCAGTCGGGCTGGGCGCCCGTGGAGACCATGTCCGGCCGGTAGGGGCCCATGGCCCAGATCGGGTTGATCGAGGCGATCGCCGCGATGGCCGCGATGACACCGAAGACCAGGAAGAAGAAGCCTCCGGCCTTGGCCATGTAGACCGGCAGCAGCGGCATGCCGACGACGTTGTTGTTCGTCTTTCCGGGACCCGCGAACTGCGTGTGCTTGTGATAGAAGACCAGGATCAGGTGGCCGACCACCAGGCCGAGCATGATGCCCGGCAGCAGCAGGATGTGGATCGAGTAGAAGCGGGCCACGAAGTCGCCGCCCGGGAACTCGCCGCCGAAGAGGAAGAACGAGAGGTACGTGCCGACGATCGGCACGGACAGGATCGCGCCCTCCATGAAGCGGACACCGGTGCCGGAGAGCAGGTCGTCCGGGAGCGAGTAGCCGGTGAAGCCGGTGAACATGCCCAGGACGAACAGCAGGAAGCCGAACAGCCAGTTGACCTCACGCGGCTTGCGGAACGCGCCCGTGAAGAACACGCGCATCATGTGCACGAACATGCCGGCGAGGAAGACCAGCGCCGCCCAGTGGTGGATCTGCCGGATCAGCAGACCACCGCGCACATCGAAGGAGATGTGCATGGTCGAGTTGAACGCCTCGGACATCAGCTGTCCCTGCAGCGGGACGTAGCTGCCGTGGTACTCCACCTCGTTCATCGACGGGTGGAAGAACAGCGTCAGGTACACACCCGTGAGGATGATGATGATGAAGCTGTAGAGGCAGACCTCGCCCAGCATGAACGACCAGTGGTCGGGGAAGATCTTGCGCATGTTGGACTTGGCCAGGGAGTAGATCCCGAGCCGTCCGTCCGCCCAGTCGGCCACCCGCTCGCCGGCCGGTGCCCTGTCGCGCGAGCCGCTCGCCGAGCCGGTCGTGGCGGAGGGATTCGTGTTGCCGGGTGTAGTACTCATCCGCGCTCCCAGAAAGCAGGACCGACAGGCTCCTCGAAGTCGCCGAGCGCCTCGAGGTAGCCCTGGTCGTTCACGCCGATACGCAGCTGCGGCAGGGCGTGACCGGCGGGACCGAAGATCACCCGGGCACCGTCGGACAGGTCGAAGGTGGACTGGTGGCAGGGGCACAGGACGTGGTGCGTCTGCTGCTCGTACAGGGAGATCGGGCAGCCCACGTGGGTGCAGATCTTCGAGTACGCGACGATGCCCTCGTGCGACCACTCGAGCTCGCGCTTGTCCTTGATGTTGTCCGGCTGCAGCCGGACGATCATCACGGCCGCCTTGGCGATCTCGGTCTGGAAATCCTCGGCGTCCTCCTCCAGGCCCTCGGGCTTGACGAAGGTGAGCGAGCCGGTCACCACGTCGGAGGCGCGCAGCGGCTCGTTCGTGTTCATGTTGACGAGCAGCTTGCCCTTGGACCACAGGGTGTGGCGGAGCTTGGTGCCCGGCAGCGTGCCGAGGTCGCGCAGCAGCATGACGCCGGAGAGCGGGAACAGGGTCAGCGCACCGAACATCGTGTTGCGGATCAGCTTGCGACGGCCGAGCGCGGACTCCTTGGCACCCTGCTTGAAGTCGGCCAGGACCTTGGCCTTGACCTCCGGGGGCGCCTCGATCGGGTGACGCTCGTCGGCGATCTCCATGTCGGACATCAGGGTGCGGGCCCAGTGGACCGCGCCCGCGCCGATGGTGAACAGGGCGAGCCCCAGGGTCAGGCCCAGCGCGAAGTTCAGCGCGCTGACCCGGCCGATCGGGAAGACGTAGATCGCCCTGTCGGCCGGGATCGCCACGTAGGAGACGATGAAGCCGACCGTCGCCAGCATCGACAGCGTGAACAGGAACGCGACCACACGCTCGGACCGCTTGGCGGCCCGCTCGTCGATGTCCTGCACCCGGTGCTCGTGGGGCGGCAGACCGGGGTCGGCGAACGGGTTGCGGTCGTCCGCGACGGCCACCGCGCCGTGCCCGTGGTCGTGGGCGGCCTGCTCAGCGGGCAGGTTCTCTTCTGGAATGTCTTGGCTACTCATGACTTCTTGGCCTTTGCGGTCCGAGCGGCGACCCAGACGGCGACCGCGATCAGCGCGCCGAGTCCGAAGACCCAACCGAACAGACCCTCGGTGACCGGACCGAGTCCACCCAGCTCAAGACCGCCGGGGCTCTCGGTGTTGTCACCGTTGACCTGGTTCAGGTACGCGATGATGTCCTTCTTGTTCTGCTCCGACAGCGTGGTGTCGGGGAAGGAAGGCATGTTCTGCGGGCCGGTCTGCATGGCCTCGTAGATGTGCTTCGGGTCGACTCCGTCGAGGTCCGGTGCGAACTTGCCGTGCGTCAGCGCGCCGCCCTTGCCGGTGAAGTTGTGGCACTGGGCGCAGTTGGTGCGGAACAGCTCGCCGCCCTTGGCGACGTCGGCTCCGTCGGGGCCGAACTGCGCCTTGGTCGGAACGGACGGACCGGCACCCAGCGACGCGATGTACGCGGCCAGCTGGTCGATCTCGGCCTGCGAGTAGATGACCTTCTTCTTCGGGATCTGCGCGCCGGGCTGCTGGGCCGGCATACGGCCGGTGCCGACCTGGAAGTCGACGGCCGCGGCGCCCACACCCACGAGGCTCGGACCGTCAGAGGTGCCCTGACCGCCGGTGCCGTGGCAGCTGGCGCAGCCGACCGAATAGAGCTTCTTGCCCTCCTCGATGGTGAGGGACTGGGCTGTCTCGTCGGCCTGCGCCTTGCTCGCGGGTGCGAACGCGGCGTACAGCCCCCCGGTGCATGCCAGCGCGAGGAGTAGGACGACGAGCGCCGCCAGCGGATGGCGTCGTCGTGCGGAGAGCTTTTTCACGGATTACCCCGGTGTCAGGATCTTCTGCGTCGATGCTTCTGGATAAGTGCGGGTACGGCCGCGACTACTTGATCAGGTAGATCGTGGCGAAGAGGCCGATCCAGACGACGTCGACGAAGTGCCAGTAGTAGGACACGACGATCGCGGCGGTCGCCTGCTCGTGGGTGAACCTCTTGGCCGCGTAGGTGCGTCCGAGGACGAACAGGAAGGCGATGAGGCCGCCCGTCACGTGCAGGCCGTGGAAGCCGGTGGTCAGGTAGAACACCGAGCCGTACGGATCGGAGGAGAGCGAGAGCCCGTCCTTCTTCACCAGCTCCGTGTACTCGAAGATCTGACCGCCGATGAAGATGGCGCCCATCACGAAGGTGACGATGAACCAGCCCCGGAGCCTCTTCACGTCACCGCGCTCGGCGGCGAACACGCCGAGCTGGCAGGTGAGTGAGGAGAGCACCAGCACCGTGGTGTTCACCGACGAGAAGGGGACGTTGAGAGAGTCCGCCATCTCCTTCCAGTGATCGGGCCCCGTCACCGATCGCAGGGTGAAGTACATCGCGAAGAGGGCCGCGAAGAACATCAGCTCGGAACTCAGCCAGATGATGGTTCCGACGCTGGTGAGGTTCGGCCGGTTGACCGACGGGTGCGCGTGCCCGGTATCTACTGTCGTTGCTGTCGCCACGCCGACATTATGTCGGTCCCTTATCCCGCCCTCACTCCGGGGGGTGCCGTTCGGAGTGTCCGCAGCGTGTGCAGTGCCCGTATGGCCCACCGAAGGGGTGTCCGAACCGGTGTTGGCGGGGTGGGTGAGGGAGTAGCATCCGCCGCATCGGTTCTGTCCGTACGACGCTGACGTCCCGGAGGAAACATGCGGCCGACCGCCACGGTGCTGGTCTACAGCGACAACTCCACCACCCGTGAACAAGTGCGGCTCGCCACCGGGCGGCGGCCCGCCCCCGACGCTCCCGCGGTGGAGTTCGTGGAGTGCGCGACGCAGGCCGCCGTCGTCAAGGAACTCGACAAGGGCGGCATCGACGTCTGCGTGCTGGACGGCGAGGCCGCGCCGATGGGCGGCATGGGCCTGTGCCGGCAGCTCAAGGACGAGATCTTCCGCTGCCCGCCCGTGCTGTTGCTCATCGGCCGGCCGCAGGACGCCTGGCTGGCCACCTGGAGCCGGGCGGACGCCGCGGTGACGCTGCCGGTGGACCCGGTGGAGTTCGCGGGCGCCCTGGCCTCCCTGTTGCGGCAGCAGCGCGCTCTGAGCGCCTGAGCACCCGCTCGGGCCTCGCCCCCGAGGTCCGTGGCCCCTGACACCGCTCAGACGCTCTGTGGCCTCAGCCGGGCCCGCTCCGCCGCGCTCGGCGCGTCGGGCGTGCCGGCGACCAGGGAACTGCCGGTGCGCCACTTCTTCCAGTCCAGGTTCCAGTCCCCGAAGCCGTTGCCGAACGGCTCCATGGTGTCGCCGTCGGAGTTGACGACCTGGACCACGTCGCCCTCGCGGACGTGGTCGAAGAACCACTCGGCGTTGCCGGTGCTCATCCCGGTGCAGCCGTGGCTGACGTTGGCGTAGCCCTGGGAGCCGACGGACCAGGGGGCGGCGTGCACGTACTCGCCGCTCCAGGTGACCCGGGTGGCGTAGTAGACCGGCAGGTCGTAGGAGTCGGCGGAGCCCTCGGCGATACCGACGGTGGTACCGCGCATCCGTACGAAGTACTCCTTGCCCAGGACGACCTTGACGCCGTTGCGGGTGTCGAAGCCGGGCTTGCCCGTGGTGACCGGGATCTCGTTGATCACTTCGTTGTTCTTGTAGAACGTCATGGAGTGCGCCGAGGCGTCCGTGACGGCGATGACCCGGTCGCCCGTGGTGAGCTTCACGGGCTTGGCCGGACCGCCCCGCAGGCGGTCGCTGATCTTCACCCCGTCCAGGTCGCTGTGCACCTGGACGGTGGCGTGGGCGGGCCAGTACTCCTTCGGCCGGTAGTGCAGCGTCTTGTCGTCCACCCAGTGCCACGCGCCCTGCACGGCGGGGGTGGAGTCCACCCTGAGGGCGCGCTCGACTATCGCGCGCTGCGCCTTGTCCCTGACCGGTTTGCTCAGTTCGGCGGTGACCGGCTGGCCGACGCCGTAGGTGCCGGACTTGGGGCCGAACGTCACGGTCAGCCGCTTGCTGGTGGTGGGCTTGCTGGTGTCGAAGGTGAGGACCTTGCGGCCGGGCGCCCCGTCCTCGTCCTCGGTGCTGACGCGCACGGTGTAGTGGGCGTCGGCGGCCAGCGGAGAGGTGCTGTGCCAGCGGCTGCCGTCGGCGGAGAGTTCGCCGACGACGTAGCGGCCGGTCGCGTCCACGGCCGTGACGTCCGTGAGGCGCCCGTCGGAGTCGTCGGCGGTGACCTCCAGGGGCTTGTCCGGGTCGGCCTTCCTGCCGTCGCCCGTGAGGCCGTTGAAGGAGATCTGGTCCGCCGCGTCGTACGGGGTCGCGGACAGCGGGTTGCCGTCGCTGCCGCAGGCGGTGACGGCCACGCCGAGGGCGAGGGCCAGCACCGTGCAGCCGAGGACGGTGCGGGTGCGCGGGCGTGCCGGGGTCGAGAGGCGGAGCACGTGGGGGCCCGTAGGGCTGAGCACGGCCGGCCTCTCGGCACCGGCTGTCGCGCCTTGGGAGGTGTCAGAGTGGCTCATGAGCCCAACGTAGGAAGCCTCGTCAACGGCGGCGCGCTGGGTGACACGGACGGGGGACGCGCATTGCGGCAAAAGCAGGAGCCCGGACCCTCCTGACGGAGTGTCCGGGCTCCTGGGGCGCCAGGCGCGTGCTACTGGGTGCGGCTCTCACCGCGGTAGTACTCGAAGACCCAGCCCCACAGCCCGATCATGACCAGCGGCGCCGAGAAGAACAGCAGCCACCAGCCGATCGCGATCGACAGGAAGGCGAGGGCTCCGCCGACGGCCAGGGACAGCGGCTGCCAGCTGTGCGGGCTGAAGAACCCGACCTCGCCGGCGTCGTCCGCGACGTCCGCCTCCTTGTTGTCCTGGGCGCCCGCGTCGACCCGCCGGGCCGTGAATCCCAGGTAGAAGCCGATCATGACGCACAGGCCGAAGGCCAGGAAGAGGGCCGTGGTACCGGCCGGCTCCTTCGACCACACGCCGTAGACGATCGCCATGACGAGCACGAAAGCGCTCAGCCAGATGAACATCCATCCCTGGATTTTCACTTGCCGGCCTCCTTGCCGCCGGAGAGGGCCTTCTCACCGTGACCGACGTTCTCGAGCTGGTCGAGAGCGGCGATCTCGGGGTGGTGCAGGTCGAACGCCGGGGATTCACTGCGGATCCGCGGCAGGGTGAGGAAGTTGTGCCGCGGGGGCGGGCAGGAGGTCGCCCACTCCAGCGAGCGGCCGTAGCCCCACGGGTCGTCGACGCCGACCGGCTTGCCGTACTTGGCCGTCTTCCACACGTTGTAGAGGAACGGCAGGATCGACAGGCCGAGCAGGAACGAGCTGATCGTCGAGATCGTGTTCAGGGCGGTGAAGCCGTCGGCCGCGAGGTAGTCCGCGTACCGGCGGGGCATGCCCTCGGCGCCGAGCCAGTGCTGGACCAGGAAGGTGCCGTGGAAGCCGATGAACAGCGTCCAGAAGGTGATCTTGCCGAGGCGCTCGTCGAGCATCTTGCCGGTCATCTTCGGCCACCAGAAGTGGAAGCCGGAGAACATTGCGAAGACGACGGTGCCGAAGACGACGTAGTGGAAGTGCGCCACCACGAAGTAGGAGTCGGACACGTGGAAGTCCATCGGCGGCGAGGCCAGGATGACACCGGTCAGACCACCGAAGGTGAAGGTGATCAGGAAGCCGGTCGCCCAGAGCATCGGGGTCTCGAAACTCAGTGACCCCTTCCACATGGTGCCGATCCAGTTGAAGAACTTCACGCCCGTCGGGACCGCGATGAGGAACGTCATGAAGGAGAAGAACGGCAGCAGCACACCGCCGGTGACGTACATGTGGTGGGCCCACACGGTCACGGACAGGCCGGCGATGGAGATGGTCGCGGCGATCAGGCCCATGTAGCCGAACATCGGCTTGCGGGAGAACACCGGGATCACTTCGGAGATGATGCCGAAGAACGGCAGGGCGATGATGTACACCTCCGGATGGCCGAAGAACCAGAAGAGGTGTTGCCACAGCAACGCTCCGCCGTTGGCCGCGTCGAAGACGTGAGCGCCGAACTTCCGATCCGCCTCCAGCGCGAACAGCGCGGCGGCGAGCACGGGGAAGGCGAGCAGGACCAGGACCGCGGTCAGCAGCACGTTCCAGACGAAGATCGGCATGCGGAACATCGTCATGCCGGGCGCGCGCATGCAGATGATCGTGGTGATGAAGTTGACCGCGCCGAGGATGGTGCCGAAGCCGGAGAACGCCAGACCCATGATCCACAGGTCGGCGCCGATGCCCGGCGAGCGGACCGCGTCCGACAGCGGGGAGTAGGCGAACCAGCCGAAGTCGGCCGCGCCCGACGGGGTGAGGAAGCCGCCGACCGCGATGGTCGAGCCGAACAGGTACAGCCAGTAGGCGAACATGTTCAGCCGCGGGAACGCCACGTCCGGCGCGCCGATCTGCAGCGGCATGATCCAGTTGGTGAAACCGGCGAACAGCGGCGTCGCGAACATCAGCAGCATGATCGTGCCGTGCATCGTGAACGCCTGGTTGAACTGCTCGTTCGACATGATCTGCAGACCCGGCCGGGCCAGCTCGGCGCGCATGAACAGCGCCATCACGCCACCGATGCAGAAGAACGCGAACGACGTGACCAGGTACAGCGTGCCGATCGTCTTGTGGTCGGTGGTCGTCAGCCACTTGATGACGATCTCGCCGCGCCTCTGGCGCCGGACCGGCAGCTCGTCCGCGTAGTGGGACCCTGCGGCCGCGGCACCCTGGGGTTCGTTGAGGATGCTCACAGGTTGTTCGTCTCCCGGTTCTTCTCGTGGCTCGTCTGCGCGATGCCGGCGGGAATGTAACCGGTCTGCCCCTTCTTGGCGAGGTCCTTCAGGTGCTGCTGGTAGCGCTCGGGGGAGACGACCTTCACGTTGAACAGCATCCGGGAGTGGTCGACGCCGCAGAGCTCGGCGCACTTGCCCAGGAAGGTGCCCTCCCTGTTGGGGGTCACCTGGAAGGAGTTGGTGTGGCCCGGGATGACGTCCTGCTTCATCAGGAACGGCACCACCCAGAAGGAGTGGATGACGTCACGCGAGGTGAGGACGAAGCGGACCGTCTGACCCTTGGGCAGCCACAGGGTGGGACCGGGGTTGTGGGTCTGCGGGTTCCGCGTGCCGGGAGTGCCGACGTCGTAGACACCGCCGGCGTTCGCCGGGAACGCGTCCTTGAACCGGCTCGGAATCGCGGCCAGGTTCTTGTCGGTCTTCGCGTCACCGGTGGAACCCGCGACGGGCTCGACGTAGTTGAAGCCCCAGCTCCACTGGAAGCCGACGACGTTGATGGTGACGTCGGGCTTCTTGTCGAGGCTGAGGAGCTTCGACTCGTCACGAGCCGTGAAGTAGAACAGCACCGAGACGATGATCAGCGGGACCACCGTGTACAGCGCCTCGATCGGCATGTTGTACCGGGTCTGTGGGGGAACTTCGACCTTGGTGCGGCTGCGCCGGTGGAACATGGCGCTCCACAGGATCAGGCCCCACACCAGCACGCCCACGGCGAGCGCGGCCGCCCAGGAGCCCTGCCACAGGGAGAGGATCCGCGGAGCCTCTTCCGTGGTCGGGGTGGGCATACCAAGGCGGGGGAAGTCCTTGTATGTGCAACCGGTCGCGGTCGCCAGGACCAGGCCCGCGGTCAGTGCCTGCAGCAGCTTCCGCCGCATCGGGCGCCGCGGCGAGCGGTCGGAGCCGTTGGGACTCACGTAGCGCCTTCCCGAGAGTCTCGCCCGCGCTGTACGGCTGCGGCCTTCTCGCTGGTCGGTCGCCGCCCTGCGTCGGGCAGGGGTTTGGATGTTTATGCGGACCAAACCCTACTGGACGCGTTTTGGGGTCGCGCGGGGAGGGGGGGCAACGCGCCGCACATGGCTCACCGGGTCACGCCGACGGGTCGGGCTGGGCGGCCACGGGCCGATTCTGACGGTGGGTCCGGGGCGCCCGGCGGGCCCGGTCGTACGGCGGTCGCGGCGCCGTCGCGGCTGGTCGCCCGGCTCCCGCGCTTCGGCGGAAGGGCCGGAAGTCCTACCGTTGCGGTGTGTCCTACTTCGACGCGGCCTCCGCCGCTCCCCTCCATCCCGTGGCCCGCCAGGCCCTGCTGGCCTCCCTCGACGAGGGCTGGGCCGACCCCGCGCGGCTCTACCGCGAGGGCCGGCGGGCCCGGTTGCTGCTGGACGCGGCGCGGGAGGCGGCGGCCGAGGCGGTGGGGTGCCGGCCGGACGAACTGGCCTTCACCTCCTCCGGCACCCGCGCGGTGCACTCCGGGATCGCCGGGGTGCTGGCGGGCCGGCGCCGCGTCGGGCGTCACCTGATCGTGTCAGCGGTCGAACACTCCTCGGTCCTGCATTCGGCGGAGGTGTTCGAGGCGGACGGCGGATCGGTGACGGAGGTACCGGTCACGCGTTCGGGCGCGGTGACCGCCGAGTCGTACGAGAGGGCTCTGCGCGCCGACACCGCGCTGGCCTGTCTCCAGTCGGCCAACCACGAGGTGGGCACCGAGCAGCCGGTGGCGGCCGTCGCCGAGGTGTGCCGGCGGACGGGCGTGCCGCTGCTGGTGGACGCGGCCCAGTCGCTGGGCTGGGCGCCGGTGGAGGGCGACTGGTCCCTGCTGACGGCGAGCGCGCACAAATGGGGCGGCCCCTCGGGTGTCGGGCTGCTCGTCGTGCGCAAGGGGGTGCGGTTCGCGCCCCAGGGGCCCGTGGACGAACGGGAGTCGGGGCGGGCGGCCGGGTTCGAGAACATCCCGGCCGTGGTGGCCGCGGCGGCCTCGCTGCGCGCGGTACGCGCCGAGGCGGCCCTGGAGGCGGCCCGGCTGCGGGAACTGACGGAGCGGATCCGGGTACGGGTGGCACGGTCGGTGCCGGACGTGGAGGTGGTCGGCGACCCCGAGCGCCGGCTGCCCGGGATCGTCACCTTCTCCTGTCTCTACGTCGACGGCGAGACCCTGCTGCACGAGCTGGACCGCGCCGGGTTCTCCGTCTCGTCGGGTTCGTCCTGCACGAGCAGCACGCTGACGCCCAGCCATGTGCTGAAGGCGATGGGCGTGCTGAGCGAGGGGAACGTCCGCGTGTCGCTGCCGCCCGGGACCCCGGCGCAGGAGGTCGACCGGTTCCTGGACGTGCTGCCTGGGGCGGTCGCCGCGGTGCGCGAGCGACTGGGGGCGGCGGCCCCGCAGACGGTGGTGCGGGACGACGTCCTGGTCGTCGACGCCGTCGGCAGGCGATGCCCGATCCCGGTGATCGAACTGGCGAAGGTCATCGGGGACGTGCCGGTGGGCGGGCGGGTCCGCGTCCTGTCCGACGACGAGGCGGCCCGGCTGGACATCCCGGCCTGGTGCCAGATGCGGGGACAGGAGTACGTCGGCGAGGAGCCGGCGGACCAGGGCTCGGCCTACGTGGTCCGCCGGCTCGCGTGAGCCGGTGGGGGCCGGTCAGCCGAGGTGCGCCCGGACCTCGGCGGCGGCGTCGTGGCCGTACGCCTTGGTGAAGCGGTCCATGAAGTTGGCGCGGCGCAGGGTGTACTCCTGGGTGCCGACCGTCTCGATGACCAGCGTGGCGAGCATGCAGCCGACCTGCGCGGCGCGCTCCAGGGGGACGCCCCAGGCGAGGCCGGAGAGGAAGCCGGCCCGGAAGGCGTCGCCGACGCCGGTGGGGTCGGCCTTGCGCTCCTCCTCCGCGCAGCCCACCTCGATCGGGTCCGCGCCGACCGCCTCGATGCGCACCCCGCGCGAGCCGAGGGTGGTCACGCGGTGGCCGACCTTGGTGAGGATCTCGGCGTCGCTCCAGCCCGTCTTCGACTCGATGAGGCCCTTCTCGTACTCGTTCGAGAAGAGGTACGTCGCCCCGTCCAGCAGTATCCGGATCTCGTCGCCGTTCATCCGGGCGATCTGCTGGGAGAAGTCGGCGGCGAACGGGATGGAGCGGGAACGGCACTCCTCGGTGTGGCGGAGCATCGCCTCCGGGTCGTCCGCGCCGATCAGGACCAGGTCGAGTCCCTCCACCCGGTCGGCCACGGTCTTGAGCTCGATCTGCCGGGCCTCGCTCATGGCACCCGTGTAGAAGGAGCCGATCTGGTTGTGGTCGGCGTCGGTGGTGCACACGAAGCGGGCGGTGTGCAGCGTCTCGGAGATGCGCACGGACTCGGTGTCGACGCCGTGCCGGTCGAGCCAGGCACGGTACTCGTCGAAGTCGAAGCCGGCGGCGCCGACGAGGATGGGCCGGGTGCCCAGCTGTCCCATGCCGAACGCGATGTTCGCGCCGACACCGCCCCGGCGGACGTCCAGGTTGTCGACCAGGAAGGAGAGCGAGACCGTGTGCAGCTGATCCGCGACGAACTGGTCGGCGAATCGGCCGGGGAAGGTCATGAGGTGGTCGGTGGCGATGGAGCCGGTGACTGCGATGCGCACGACGTGGACTCTCCTGCGGGGAGACGACTTGACGGTTCACGCTACCGGGTCGGGCAGGGCTCTGCGAGGCTGCGTGCCGCCGGGAAGCATGCAAAACTACCCGATAGTAGATCTTTCTTCGCGGACTTCGACGTGCTTACGGTGCCGCCATGACGAACCTGAAGGTCCATGCCCCCGTCCCGGCCGACCTGGACGGCGACCTCGCGTCGCTGCGGGTGGACTGCGCCCGGATGGCCCCTCACTGGGCCGCTCCCGACCGGGTGACCGCCCTGCCCGTGTCCCCGTCGCTCATCCACGGCGTGACCGTGCCGCCGGCCTCGGCCCGGCTGCTGGACGCGATGTCGGACTACGGGGACTGATCCGGCGCAGCCGACCGGCGCTCTTTCCGAAACCGCGCGCCGTTTCGGGGAACCGTGCGCTCCCCCGCCGCGTCCCATCGCCGTCCCCCGTAGAGGGGATACGGGATACGACCCACCGGCACGTCCGAACGGGCGGGGCCGGGCCGGGATCACAGGGACTGTGCGCAGCCGAAGGAGCGATGCGGTGAACACCGAGCGACCCGACAACGACGACGCCGCGGGGGCCTCCGAGGCGGGTGCGACGACCGAGGGCGCAGAGGCGGCCGAGGGCGCCGGGGCTCCCGAGGGCGCCGGGGCTTCCGAGGGCGCCGGGGCTTCCGAGGGCGTCGAGGGCGTCGACAGCTCCGAAGGCGTCGAGGCTTCCGGGGCCGGGGAGGTGGAGGCCACCTCGGAGCGGGCCTCGGGCGCCGGGACTTCCGAGGGCGTCGGCAGCTCCGAGGGCGCCAAGGCGGCCGAGGGCGCCAAGGGTGTCGAGGGCGCCAAGGGTGTCGAGGGCGCCAAGGGTGTCGAGGGCGCCAAGGGTGTCGAGGGCGCCAAGGGTGTCGAGGGCGCCGACAGCTCCGCAGGCATCGAGGCTTCCGGGCCGGCGGAGGGGGAGGCCACCTCGGAGCGGGCCTCGGGCGCCAGGGGTGCCGCGGAGGACGCCGATGGTTCGGAGGGGTCCGGCTCGGGCGTGTCGGGCACTCCCGCCGAGGCCACCGGGGCCACCGGGGCCCCTGAAGCCGCTGACACTGTCGAGCCGCGCGAGGCCGTGGAGGCCGTGGAGGCTTCCGCGACCGCTGAGGCCGAGGCGCCGGATGTGGATGCGGCCGCGGTAACCGCGGCCCCAGCTCCCGCCCCCGGCCCCGACCCCGCGGAGCCGGCCCGGCGGCGCTCCCCGCTGGTCGTCGCCTCCGTCGCGGCCACCGTACTGCTGGTGGGCGGTGGCGGGGCGTACTTCGCCGCCAACGCGGCCGGGGACTCCGGGGGTTCGGACGCCCGTCCGCGCTCCGCCGCCCCCGGCTCCGACGGCACTCCCCCGCCGCTCCACCTGGACGACCTCGCCGGGCAGGAGGGCGGTACGAACGGCATCGCGCCCGGTGAGCCCAACCCCTACGGCGTCACCTACCGCGCCGCCGGCACCCTCCCGGACGGCCCCTCCTCGGCGCCGGTGTACCGGGCGAAGGGTGAGGTCACCCGGGACGAGGTGGCCCGCCTCGCGAAGGCCCTCGGTGTCGACGGAACCCCGGTGGTCCGCGGCCAGGACTGGCAGGTCGGGCCGGTGACGGACGGCGCGGGTCCGAGCCTGCGGGTGGGCCGGCAGGCGCCGGGCGCCTGGACGTTCCACCGGTACCTGCCGGGCACCGACTCCTGCAAGAGCGCCATGGTGTGCGGCAACGACCCCGCGAACCCGGCCGGTGACACGGTGGGCGAGGAGGCCGCGGAGAAGGCGGCCGCCCCGGTCCTCAAGGCGGTCGGCCAGGACGACGCGAAGGTCGACGCGAGCCAGATCATGGGCGCCCAGCGGGTGGTGAACGCCGATCCGGTGATCGGCGGGCTGCCCACCTACGGCTGGACGACCGGGCTGACCGTCAGCGCCGACGGCCAGGTGATCGGCGGGAGCGGCCGGCTGGAGGCACCGGTGAAGAGCGACACGTATCCGGTGCTGAGCGCGGACCGGACGCTGGACCGGATGAACACCGAGCCGGTGGCCGACCACCGCATGGGCATCGGCGGCTGTGCCAGTCCGGTCCCCCTCGGAGAGCGGCTGGAGGCGCCCTGCGGCTCCTCCACGTCGACGTCCGTACCGAAGTCGCCGGCCGCGCCGACGCCCACGCGGCCGCGGACCACGATCACGGTGGACAAGGCCGTGTTCGGGCTCGCGGCGCATGTGGTGGACGGGCGGGCGGCGCTGGTGCCGTCCTGGCTGTTCGGTGTGCGGGCCTCCGGGGCGCAGAACGCCTTCACGGTGACGCATCCGGCGGTCGACCCGGCGTATCTGACGACCACGGAACCGGGCGCGCCGAGCGACGGGGCGACCTCGACGGTGGGCCCGCACCCGGTCGCGGTGGACGGCTACACGGCCGAGGGCAAGGAGCTGACCGTGGCGTTCACGGGCGGTGTCTGCGCCGACTACAAGGCGACGGCGAGCGAGTCCGCCGGCAGGGTGACGGTCGAGGTGACGGCGACGCACTGGCCCGACAAGGTCTGCATCGCGATCGCGAAGCAGTACCACAGGACCGTGCGGCTGAACGCGCCGCTGGGTGACCGCAAGGTCGTGGACGAGGACGGCACGGGGGTCCCGCTGGAGAAGGCGGGGGCGCGGCTGCCGGCGACGACCGAGGCACGGTAGCGCCGCTTCCCCCGACCGCGCGAAAGGCGGCGGCCCCGTCGGAGGGGGCCGCCGCCTTTCGCGTGTCGGACCGGTGTCGTCCGTGCGGAGGCACGGGCCGGGCAGCTCCTAGCTGAAGGAGTCACCGCAGGCGCAGGAGCCGGTCGCGTTCGGGTTGTCGATCGTGAAGCCCTGCTTCTCGATGGTGTCCACGAAGTCGATCGACGCGCCGCCCAGGTACGGGGCGCTCATGCGGTCGGTGACGACCTTGACGCCGTCGAAGTCCTTGACCACGTCGCCGTCGAGGGAACGCTCGTCGAAGAAGAGCTGGTAGCGCAGGCCGGAGCAGCCGCCGGGCTGGACGGCGACACGCAGCGCCAGATCCTCACGGCCTTCCTGGTCGAGCAGGGCCTTGACCTTCGCCGCGGCGGCGTCGGACAGGATGATGCCGTCGGTGACGGTGCTGGTCTCGTCCGATACGGACATCTACATCTCTCCAAGGTTGTACGGAGACTGCTTGCCGACGGTTGCAACCGGCTAAGCGGCGGATTCATTCCGGGCAGAGCGCTTCTTTCTCGCCTCCCTCTTCATGCTCGCACACGCGCGGCGAAGCGAACAGCGACCGCCGGACGGCGCCGGCACCCCGGGCCGCGGCCTCCCCCGGTTCCGGCACCGGGATTGATGTCACATCGACGCTATGGCCGTCGTCAAAGTGACGTGAACCGGTTATGATAGATAGCGTCAGTTAGACGAAAAGTAGAAAAGGTGCGTGTCGTGACCACCGCCCAGCCCCAGGAGCTCGACGTACAGCCGACGCCCCTCGCCCTGTTGCTGCTCGGCCGTGAGGCCGACCCGAGGAGCGAGCGGGGCGTCGAGTGTCCCGGCGACCTGCCCTCGCCGTCCGACCCGGATCTGGTCGAGCGCGCCCGTGCCGCCAAGGAGAAGCTCGGCAGCAAGGTCTTCGTACTCGGCCACCACTACCAGCGCGACGAGGTCATCCAGTTCGCCGACGTCACGGGCGACTCCTTCAAGCTGGCCCGTGACGCGGCCGCGCGCCCGGAGGCCGAGTACATCGTCTTCTGCGGTGTCCACTTCATGGCGGAGTCCGCGGACATCCTGACGTCCGACGACCAGAAGGTGGTCCTGCCCGACCTCGCGGCCGGCTGCTCGATGGCCGACATGGCGACGGCCGAGCAGGTCGCCGAGTGCTGGGACGTGCTGACCGAGGCCGGCGTGGCCGAGCAGGTCGTGCCCGTCTCGTACATGAACTCCTCCGCCGACATCAAGGCGTTCACCGGCAAGCACGGCGGCACCATCTGCACCTCCTCCAACGCCCGGCGCGCCCTGGAGTGGGCGTTCGAACAGGGCGAGAAGGTGCTGTTCCTGCCGGACCAGCACCTGGGCCGCAACACCGCGGTGCGGGACATGGGGATGTCGCTCGAGGACTGCGTCCTCTACAACCCGCACAAGCCGAACGGCGGGCTGACGGTGGAGGAGCTGCGGGCCGCGAAGATGATCCTGTGGCGGGGTCACTGCTCGGTGCACGGCCGCTTCAGCGTGCAGTCGGTGAACGACGTGCGCGAGCGCGTCCCGGGAGTGAACGTCCTGGTGCACCCGGAGTGCCGGCACGAGGTCGTGGCGGCGGCGGACTACGTCGGCTCGACCGAGTACATCATCAAGGCCCTGGAGGCCGCTCCGGCCGGTTCCAAGTGGGCCATCGGCACGGAGCTGAACCTCGTACGGCGGCTGGCGAACCGTTTCGCGAGCGAGGACAAGGAGATCGTGTTCCTCGACCGGACGGTGTGCTTCTGCTCCACGATGAACCGCATCGACCTCCCCCACCTGGTGTGGACCCTGGAGTCGCTGGCCGAGGGCAACCTGGTCAACCGCATCGAGGTGGACCGGGAGACGGAGACGTTCGCGAAGCTCGCGCTGGAGCGGATGCTGGCGCTGCCGTAACCGGCCGCTCCACGGTGGGACGTCGGTGCCGGGCACCTCGTGCGCCCGGCCCCGACGTCCCACACCTCCCGCGTCACCCGCCCGCGGGCTCCCGCTGCGCCGGGGCACGCCGTCCGCCCGCCGCGCCGCGCGCTTCGCCGCCCGGCCCGCTCGTCGCGGACCTGTTGCCCGGCGCGGCACCGGTCCGGGCGCCGTACGCCCGGCTCACGCTCAGTCCACCCGTGGACGTACCAGGCCCGATTCGTAGGCGATCACCACGAGCTGGGCCCGGTCCCGGGCGCCCAGCTTGGCCATGGCCCGGTTGACGTGCGTCTTCACGGTGAGCGGGCTGACCTCCAGCCGCTCGGCGATCTCGTCGTTCGAGTGCCCGCCGGCCACCTGCACCAGCACCTCGCGTTCGCGCACGGTGAGTGTGCCGAGCTTTTCGGCGCGGGCCGGGTCGCGGTCCTCGTCCCCGTCGCCCTGGGCGAGGAAACGGGCGATCAGTCCCTTGGTGGCCGCCGGGGACAGCAGGGCCTCCCCGCCGGCCGCGACCCGGATCGCGCTGAGCAGTTCCTCGGGTTCGGAGCCCTTGCCGAGGAATCCGGAGGCGCCCGCGCGCAACGACCGCACCACGTAGTCGTCGACCTCGAACGTCGTCAGGATGACCACGCGGACGTCGCCGAGGGACGGGTCGGCGCCGATCGTGCGGGTCGCGGCGAGCCCGTCGGTGCCGGGCATCCGGATGTCCATCAGCACCACGTCGGGCCGCAGTTCCCGGGCCAGCCGCACCGCCTCCGCGCCGTCGGACGCCTCGCCCACGACCTCCATGTCGGGCTCGGAGTCGACGAGCACCCGAAAGGCACTGCGCAGCAGCGCCTGGTCGTCGGCGAGCAGGACACGGATCGTCATACGGGCTCCCCCGGCTTGCGCGTGGCGGCCGCACGGACCTTGACCGGCAGGATCGCATGGACCCTGAAACCGCCCCCGTAGCGGGGACCCGTGGTGAGGGTGCCGCGCAGGGCCGTCACGCGCTCCCGCATGCCGAGCAGTCCGTGGCCGCCGCCGGTGTCGGGGTCCAGGTCCTCCCCCGCGCCGTTGTCCAGCACCGTGATCTCGATGTTCGGTCCCACGCGCACGACGCTGACCTCGGCTTTCGCCTCACCCCCTGCGTGCTTCTGCACATTGGTGAGGGCCTCCTGCACGATCCGGTAGGCGGCCAGGCCGACGGCGGCGGGCAGCGTGGTGCCGTGGTCGGCGCGGGCGACCTCGACATGCAGGCCCGCGCTGCGGAAGGTGCCGACCAGTTCGTCGAGGCGGTCGAGGCCCGGCGCCGGTTCGGTGGGCGCCTCGGGGTCGCCCGACTGCCGGAGCAGGCCGACCGTGGCGCGCAGCTCGTTGAGCGCGGAACGGCTGGCCTCCCGTACGTGCGCGAGGGCCTCCTTGGCCTGGTCGGGCCGCTTGTCCATGACATGGGCGGCCACCCCGGCCTGGACGTTGACCAGGGCGATGTGGTGGGCGACGACGTCGTGCAGGTCGCGGGCGATGCGCAGGCGCTCCTCGGCGACCCGGCGGCGGGCCTCCTCCTCGCGGGTGCGCTCGGCGCGTTCGGCGCGCTCGCGGATGGCGTGCACGAAGGCGCGGCGGCTGCGGACGGCGTCGCCCGCGGCGGCGGCCATGCCGGTCCAGGCGAAGATGCCGAGGTTCTCCTGCGCGTACCAGGGCAGGGGGCCGGCGAGCATCGCGGCGCCGGTCAGGACGGTCATGGTGAGCACGCCGACGCGCCAGGTGGTGGGGCGGTCGGTGGAGGCGGCGACGGTGTAGAGGGCGATCACCGCGGACATGGCCACGGGGGCTCGGGGGTCACCGGTGACGCACTCGACGAGGGAGACCGTGCCGGTCAGGGCGAGCACGGTCATGGGCGCCCGGCGGCGGAACACCAGGGCGACGGCGCCGAGGGTCATCAGGACCAGGCTGAGCGGGTCGGGGCTGCGCACGCCCCAGCTGACGCCGCTCTCGCCGTGCGGGTCCACGAACGAACCGGCCACCATGCAGCCCAGCACACCGGCCGCGAGGACGGCGTCCAGGGCCAGGGGATGCGCTGTCATCCGGTGCCGGGTGCGATCGAGGGTGCTCACGTCCGGTAACGGTACGGAAGCCCAGGCCGGGGCGGAACGGGACGGACCTGTGGGAGGCGTCTCCCCGGCCTGTCGCGCGGCGTCGGGCCGGGCGACACCGGGAACCGACGGACCGGGGGGAGCGGGAGGGGAGGGGTCAGCCCGGGATGAGACCGTCGTCGCTCAGGAGGTCCCGGACCTCCTCCAGCGTCGCGTCGGGCGACGGGAGGATCAGCCCGGAGGGGTCCAGGGAGTCGTCGGGCAGGGGGACGCCCAGTTCGCGGACCCTGGACAGCAGGGCCCCGAGGGTGCGGCGGAAGGCGGGGCCGTCGCCCTTCTCCATCTCGGCCAGGAGCTCGTCGTCCAGTCTGTCCAGCTCGGGGAGGTGGCTGTCCGCCAGCCTCACCTGTCCTTCTCCCATGATCCGAACGATCATGTCGCCCTCCTCGGCGTGGACCCCGGCCGCCGGCCGGTGGCTACTGCTTGTCGAAGCGCGGGGTGTCCTGCGGCTGCTGCTGGGACCGGGGCTGTCCGGCGCCGCCCTCGATGGCCTGCTGGCCACCGGTGGGACCGCCGGCCAGCTCGGCCTTCATGCGCTGCAGTTCCAGCTCCACATCAGTACCACCGGAGAGCCGGTCCAGCTCGCTCTGGATGTCGTCCTTGGCCAGCCCGGACTGGTCGTCGAGCGCCCCGGAGGCGAGCAGTTCGTCGATCGCGCCGGCCCGCGCCTGGAGCTGCGCGGTCTTGTCCTCGGCGCGCTGGATCGCCATGCCGACGTCGCCCATCTCCTCGGAGATGCCGGAGAACGCCTCGCCGATGCGGGTCTGCGCCTGGGCCGCGGTGTACGTGGCCTTGATCGTCTCCTTCTTGGTGCGGAAGGCGTCGACCTTGGCCTGGAGCCGCTGGGCCGCGAGGGTGAGCTTCTCCTCCTCGCCCTGGAGCGTGGCGTGCTGCGTCTGCAGGTCGGTCACCTGCTGCTGGAGGGCGGAGCGGCGGGACAGCGCCTCGCGGGCCAGGTCCTCGCGGCCGAGCGCGAGCGCCTTGCGGCCCTGGTCCTCCAGCTTGGTGGACTGCGACTGCAACTGGTTGAGCTGGAGTTCCAGCCGCTTGCGGCTGGTCGCCACGTCGGCGACACCGCGGCGCACCTTCTGGAGCAGCTCCAGCTGCTTCTGGTACGAGTAGTCGAGGGTTTCGCGCGGGTCCTCGGCCCGGTCAAGGGCCTTGTTCGCCTTCGCGCGGAAGATCATCCCCATACGCTTCATGACACCGCTCATGGGCTTCGCGCGCCCCCTTCTGACGGACTCCGGCTTCAGCACCTGCGACAGAACCCACAGTACGGGCCCTGCATCCATTACCGCACTGTTCGGGGACGGATGTGGTCCTCCCCAAGGACGACTGCGTGCCCTCCCGCTCCGGCGTAGGGAGTAGGTGTCTCCCGGGGAAACCCGGGGGGTCTCTCAGGGACACCTCGGACACCGGCGGGCGGAAGCGCGTGCAACGTCCCCTCTGCCCCCTTCATGACGACTGGTGTTGCCGGATCGTTCCCCAGCGGGCTGGGGTCCATGCCCTCGCACCCCGTACCCTTGGGTTTTGTGTTCCGTAGCCGCGCCAAGGAAGAGAAGGGCCCCGCCGCCAAGGCGGCGGTGACCGACTCCACTCAGCCCCGTCATCCGCAGGCCCCCAAGGGCCGCCCCACGCCCAAGCGCAGTGAGGCCCAGTCCCAGCGTCGCAGCGTCGCCACGACGCCGACGACGCGCAAGGACGCCGCCAAGCGCCAGCGCGACGAGCGCCGTGCGCAGATGGACAGGCAGCGCCAGGCGTTGGCCGGCGGCGACGAGCGGTACCTGCCGGCCCGTGACAAGGGCCCGGTCCGCAAGTTCGCACGTGACTTCATCGACTCGCGTTTCAACGTGGCCGAGTTCTTCCTGCCGATGGCCGTGGTCATCCTCGTGCTGAGCATGGTGCGGGTGGGTTCGCTGCAGAGCATCGCGCTGCTGCTGTGGCTCGTCGTGATCGTGCTGATCGTGCTCGACTCGATCGCCACCGGCTTCCGCCTGAAGAAGCGGCTGGCGGAGCGCTTCGCGGACCAGAACACGAAGGGCGCCGTCGCGTACGCCCTGATGCGCTCGCTCCAGATGCGTCGCCTCCGGCTGCCGAAGCCGCAGGTCAAGCGCGGAGAGCGGCCCTGAGCGCGACGTCGTTCTCCGGGGGTGCGGCGGACGCCTGGCTGAGCCGGCTGGGCGGTCTGCGCAATGTCGTACGGCAGGAGCTGGTGGCCCGGCAGCTCGACGAGCAGATAGTCGGCCGGTACCCGGTGGGGCGCCGGCTGCGGGTGCTCGACGTGGGGATGGGCCAGGGCACCCAGTCCCTGCGGCTGGCCCGGGCCGGGCACCAGGTCACCGGTCTGGAGCAGGACGCGCGGATGGTCGCGGCCGCCCGTGAGGCGCTGGCCGGGGAGCCCGAGGGCATCCGGGAGCGGATGCGGATCGTCGAGGGCGACGGCCGGGACACCGGGGTGCACTTCCTGCCGGGCAGTTTCGACGTCGTGCTGTGCCACGGCGTGCTCATGTACGTCGAGGATCCGGACGCCCTGCTGGCGGGGCTGGGCCGGATGCTCGCCCCGGGCGGGCTGCTCTCGCTGCTGGTGCGCAACGGGGACGCGCTGGCCATGCGGCCGGGGCTGTCCGGTGACTGGGCGGGCGCGCTGGACGCCTTCGACTCGGTGTCGTACCGCAACCGGCTCGGGCTGGACGTCCGCGCGGACCGGCTGGACACGCTGACCGGGACGCTCGCGGGGATCGGGGCGCCGTTGCAGGCGTGGTACGGCGTGCGGGTGTTCACGGACACGGCCGTCGACTCGGCTGAGATCCCGGCCGACCTGGAGAGCCTGCTGGCCGCCGAGGAACGCGCGGGGCGGACCGATCCGTACCGCCGGGTCGCGGCACTGCTGCACCTGTGCGGCGTACGGGGCTGACCGTCGCCGGACGCGCCAGGGGCCGGAGGGCGGCGGCCCCGGGGGACCGCCGCCCCGCTCGCTACGCGTCCTCGGCCGCGCGCAGGCTCATCGGCCCGTAGATCTCCGCGGAGTCCTCGAACAGCCGCACCTGGTCCGCGCCGCCTTCGAGCAGGTCCTTCCAGTGCTCCCCGATCCAGGACTCGGCGTCCCCCTGCGTGGTGAACTCCTCGGGCACGACCGAGGGCTGGACCTCCGCCCCGTCGGCCTTCTCGAACCGCCACGTCCATGCCGCCATGTACGCCTCCAACGTATGAGCACATGCAGAGCGGAAGCCGGATCTTGGTCCGGCTCCCGCTCAGAGCCTAGCCGGACGCGCAAGACCTGCTGGGACAAGCCAAAATCAGGGCGTGGAACTCACTCTGCTCGGCACCGGCGCCCCCGCGGGACTCCCCCGCCCCGACTGCCCCTGCGCGGCCTGTGCGACCGCGCTCGGCGCGTACGCGCGGGCGGCGACCGCGCTGCTCGTGGACGGCACGCTGCTGCTGGACCTGACGCCCGGCGCGGCGCTCGCCGCCGCGCGGGCGGGGCACTCGCTGACGGGCGTACGGCAGGTGCTGCTGACGCATCCGCACAACGGGCCGGCGGTCGAGGTGCCGGCCGGGCTGCCGCAGCCCGGCCGGGTGCCCGACGGGCGGGAGTTGGCGCTGCTGACGGGTCATCGGGTGCGGGCGGTGGCGATGGACGCGCCGGGCACCGGCTACGCGGTGACCGGTCCCGACGGCCGCCGGCTGCTGTACCTGCCGCCCGGCGGCGCGCCGGCCGGACTGGAGGGGCGGTCCGACGAGGCGTACGACATGGTCCTCGTGGACGTGGTGGGGCGGCCGGACGCGCTGGCGCGGCTGCGCGCGGTGGGCGCGCTCGGGCCGGCCACGGACGTGGTCGCCGTGCACCTGGACCACGACGTGCCGCCGGGGTCCGAGTCGCGGCGGCGGCTGGCCGCGGCGGGCGCGCGGGCCGTGCCCGACGGGACGACCCTGACGGTGGGCGTCTACGAGGACGTACCGGACGTGCCGCGGCGGACGCTGGTGCTGGGCGGGGCCCGGTCGGGGAAGTCGGTGGAGGCCGAGCGCCGGCTGGAGGCCTTCCCGGACGTGCTGTACGTGGCGACGGGTGGCACCCGCGGCGGGGACACCGAGTGGGCCTCGCGGGTCGCGGTCCACCGGGAGCGTCGGCCCGGTTCCTGGCGTACGTCCGAAACCTGCGACCTGGTACCGCTGTTGGCCCAGGACGGGCCGCCGCTGCTGGTCGACTGTCTGTCGCTGTGGCTGACGGACGCGATGGACTCCGCCGGGGCGTGGGACGACGCGCAGTGGGCGGACGGCGGCGAACGTGCGCTGCGGGAACGGGTGCGTGAGCTGACGGAGGCGGTGCGGGCCACCCGGCGCACCCTGGTCGCCGTGTCGAACGAGGTCGGCTCGGGGATCGTGCCGGCCACGGCGTCCGGCCGCCGCTACCGGGACGAACTGGGCCGCCTGAACGCCGCGTTCGCCACCGAGTGCGAGCACGTCCTGCTGGTGGTGGCGGGCCAGGCGGTGACGCTACGAGGGTGAGCCGGGGGCGGCCCGGGAGGCCGCCGGGTCCGCCGTGACCCGGGTGGGTACCGCCCGGGTCATCCGGGTCGCCTTGCGGGCGACGAGCCGGTACACGGGGGCCAGACGGGCACGGTGGTCCGGGGTGAGGACCGTGCAGCCCCGGGCCTCCAGTACCGCCCGCAGGTTGGCCGGGGGGATCAGGTGGACGGCGCGGGCCTGGGTGCGGGGCAGCCACCAGGGACGCAGCAGGGTGGCCGGCACGCTGTGCGGGTCGAGGAGTTCGAGCAGCAGGTGGCCGCCCGGCCGCAGGACCGCGAGGGCGGCGCGGAGTTCCTCGCGGGGGTCGGGGGCGCGCTGCAGGTGGTGGAACATGCTGACCACGTCGTAGCGGCCGCGCAGCCGGGCCACGAGGTGCGGGTCCGTCAGCGGGCCCACGTACGCCTCCTCCAGCCGTCCGGCCGCGCGCGCCTGTTCCACGCGGGCGGTGGGGTCGAGGCCGTCGAAGGACGTGTACGGGAACAACTCCTTGGCCACCGCCGCGAAGTGGGCCCGGCCCGCGCCGACGTCGAGCCAGCTCTCCGGCTCCGGGAACGGCAGCATCGCGCGGGCGGCCGAGCGGTGACGCCGGACCGCGCCCCGCCCTTCGGCGGCGTCCCCGAGGCGGGCGGTGAGGCTCCGCGCGGTGAGCCGGGGGTTGTGGAACAGGTGACCGCAGTCCCGGCACTCGTCGACGGCGAGAGCGCCCGGGCCGCGCAGCCGTCGCGACGCGCACCAGGGGCAGTCCTCCCGGTGCGGCTCGTACACCCGGGGCAGGGCGGGACCGGTCGCGGTGGCGGAGGGCTCCGGCGGTGCGGTGGGCGCCGGGGGCGCGGAGGACGCCGGTGCTCCGGAGGGGGTGGACGGTACGGAGGGTGCGGACATGGGCGGCTCCCGGGTGCGCGGGCCGTACGGCAGGTCGTACGACAATCCAGTGCAAATGGGAACGTATGGGATCGTGATCCCGGGTGCAACGACGCGTGGGAGGCGTGGTGGCCATGTGGCGCCGTCCTGTTCGATGGGGGCCGGTACTGTTCGGCGAATGAGCTCGCTTAATCTCGACGACTTCACCGATCTGATCGAGCGCCCCGACGGCGGGGTGCGCCGCGACGCCGAGGCGCGTCGGGAGCGTCAGGTCGTGCCTCCCGGGGCGCTGGGCCGCCTGGACGACCTGGGTGAGTGGCTGGCGGCGGCGCAGTCGTCCGTGCCGGTGCGGCCGATCGAGCGGCCCCGGGTGGTGCTCTTCGCCGGAGACCACGGGATCGCCGAACTCGGCGTCTCCGCACGGCCGGCGGGCACCGCGGGACGGCTGGTGCGCGAGGTGCTGGAGGGCGCGCGTCCGGTGTCCGTGCTCGCCCGGCGCCTCGGGGTGCCGGTGCGGGTCGTCGACATGGCACTGGACTGCGACCCCGCCACCCTGCCCGCCGAGGTCGTACGGCACCGGGTGCGGCGCGGCAGCGGACGGATCGACCTGGAGGACGCGCTGACCGCCGAGGAGGCGGAGGCCGCCTTCCGGGCCGGCGCCGCGGTCGCCGACGAGGAGGCCGACTCCGGTACGGATCTTGTGGTGCTCGGCGATGTGAGCGTGGGCGGGACGACCGCAGCGGGCGTGCTGATCGCCGCGCTGTGCGGGACCGACGCGTCCGTGGTGACCGGGCGGGGCGGGCTCGCGATCGACGACCTGGCGTGGATGCGCAAGTGCGCGGCGATCCGGGACGCGTTGCGGCGGGCCCGGCCCGTGCTCGGGGACCAGCTCCAGTTGCTGGCGACGGTGGGCGGCGCCGACCTGACGGCGATCACGGGCTTCCTGCTGCAGAGCGCGGTGCGGAAGCTGCCGGTGATCCTGGACGGGGTCGTGGTGGCCGCCTGCGCGCTGGTGGCGCAGCGGATCGCGTTCCGGGCGCCGGACTGGTGGCTGGCCGGCCAGAACAGCGGGGAGCCGGGTCAGGGCAAGGCGCTCGACCGGATGGCGCTCGAACCGCTGCTGGACCACGGGGTGACGGTCGGGGAAGGCGCGGGCGCCCTGCTGGCACTGCCCCTGGTCCAGGCCGCGGCGGCCCTGGCCGCGGAACTGCCGGAGACTTCCGGCGGTGAGCCGGCGGAGACCGGATCCGGCGAGCCGCGGTCCGTCGAGGAGGGAACCGAGGCGCCCCGGGAGTCACGGTCCCCCGTCGGGGAGGAGGCCGAGGCTTCCGCGGAGCCGCGCTCCGCCGACCCGGCTTCCACGAGGCCGCAGCCCACCGGCCACGCGGCCGACGGGTCCGCGCGGCCGGTGGGAGGCGCCGGCAAGCCGGCGGATGGGTCCGGGACGATCGAAGAGGCCGCGGAGGCCGGCGTGCGGGCGGAGCCGGACGCCTTCGCGGAGCTCAGGGAGTTCGCGAAGGCGTCCGAGGCCGGCGAGACGAGGGATTCCGCGGCACCGGCGGAGCCGAAGGAGTAATCACCGGGGCCGAGCCGTGCCCGGCGACCCAAAACGGACGTTCGCCGCAACGGCACCCATATGATCACCCTTCATGGAAGATGCCCACGTTGCGCCCGTTCGGGACCACCGGCCCACCGCTGTCCCGCGGCGGGCCGCCGCCTTCGCCGTCTGGTACCTGCGGGCGGTCGCGTTCGTCAACTTCCTCAGTGCGGTGTGGGTCTCCCTGGGGCAGGACGTGCGGCGCCACAACCAGGAGAACCTCTTCACGCCGTACCTGCTGACGGCCGGCTTCGCCTCCGGGGTGTTCACGGCGTTCCTCGCCATCACCATGCGGCGGCGCAAACGGGCCGCGTGGATCCTGAACCTCGCGCTCGGCGGGCCGTTCCTCGCGCTGTTCGGCTTCGCCATGACCTTCCCGGAGATGCGGCGGTACGCGCAGAACTGGGTCTCCCTCGCCCTCACCGCCGCCTTCGTCGCCGCCCTCCTGCTCGGCCGGCGGGAGTTCTACGCCAAGGGCGACCGGTCCAACCCGAGACTGGCCGCGGCCGTCGCGGTGGGCGGCCTCTCGGTGTCCTCGCTGCTCGCCGCGCTGCTGGTGACGGCCACCAACCAGGCGGACGACGCCCACCGTTCGAGGTTCGCGGAGCGCTGGCGCTACGGCACGCTGCGGCTGGTCTCGGTCGCCGCCGACGACTCCCACTACCCCGGTATCTCGACGCCGAACTGGGTCAACGTCGCCGTCAACGTCCTCAGTACGGTCCTCGTCCTCGCCGTCCTCTACGCCGCCTTCCGCTCCCGGCGCGCCGTCGACCCGCTCACCGAGGACGACGAGAAGCGACTGCGGGCCCTGCTGGAACGCCACGGCGACCGCGACTCGCTCGGTTACTTCGCGCTGCGCCGGGAGAAGAGCGTCGTCTGGTCGCCGACCGGCAAGGCGGCCGTCGCCTACCGCGTCGTCGGCGGGGTGTCGCTGGCCTCCGGTGACCCGCTCGGCGACCCGGAGGCCTGGCCCGGCGCGATCGCGCCCTGGCTCGCCGAGGCGCGGGCGCACGGCTGGATCCCAGCCGTGATGGGGGCCGGCGAGGAGGCCGGGACGGTGTACGCCCGGCACGGCCTGGACGCCCTCGAACTGGGCGACGAAGCCCTCGTGGAGGTGGCCGAGTTCACCCTGGAGGGGCGGGCGATGCGGACCGTGCGGCAGGCCTACAACCGGGTGAGACGCGCCGGGTACAGCGTGCGCATCCGCCGCCACGAGGACATCCCGGCCGACGAGCGGGCGTATCTGGTCCGGCGCGCGGACGACTGGCGCGACGGGGCCACCGAACGCGGCTTCAGCATGGCGCTGGGACGCCTCGGGGACCCGGCGGACGGGCAGTGCGTGATGCTCGAATGCACCGACGCCCAGGGCGAGTTGAAGGCGCTGCTGTCCTTCGTGCCGTGGGGGCCGCGGGGACTGTCCCTCGACCTGATGCGGCGCGACCGCGACGCCGACAACGGACTCATGGAGTTCATGGTCATCGACCTCCTGCGCCGGGCCCGGGAGACGGGGATCACTCAGGTCTCACTCAACTTCGCGATGTTCCGTTCGGTCTTCGAACGTGGCGCACGCCTCGGCGCCGGGCCGGTGCTGAGGCTGTGGCGGTCACTGCTCAGCTTCTTCTCGCGCTGGTGGCAGATCGAGTCGCTGTACCGCGCCAACGCCAAGTACCGGCCCATCTGGGAGCCGCGGTTCCTGCTCTTCGAGAAGAGCGCGGACCTGCCGCGCATCGCCATCGCGTCGGCGCGCGCGGAGGGGTTCCTGGAAGCGCCGGGGCTGCCGAAGTGGCTGCACCGCAAGCACCTGGAGACCCGTGGATGAACGCCCTCGCCCGCCGGGCCCGCGCCGAGTGGGGACCGCTGTACGTCACCGTGCGCGGGCCGCTGGTCGAGCGGAGGTGGCGGGCGGTCCCGATGACGCTCGGAGCGGTGTGCCTGACAGCGGCCGTGCAGGTGGCGCAGAACCAGTCCTGGGGCTACGCACTCGTCCAGAACGCCGGGGCCGTACAAGCCCGGGAGCCGCTGTGGCTCGCCCTGCTGCGCACTCCCCTGTCGCTGTTCGTGCCCGCGCTCGACCTGCCGGTGTGGGGGGCGCTGGCGCAGATCCTGTTCGTGTTCGGGATCGCGGAGATCTGCCTCGGCTGGTGGCGGACGCTCACCGTCGCCTACCTCGCCACGCTCGCCGGGACGCTGTTCGCGCGGGTGGGCATCTGGCTGGGCCCCGACGGGCTGTTCGGGCTGCCCGGTTCGGACGCGCGGGTCGTGGACACCGGCCCGTCGGCCGCGGTGGTGGGCCTCGCGGTGTTCCTCGGGGTGCGCCACGGGGCGTACGTCACGGCGGCCGGGGTGGTCGTGGCGATGATCGTCGAGGTGCTGCTGAAGGGGAACCTGGCCGGCAAGGAGCATCTGGCGGCGATCGCGGCGGCGCTGGCGCTGTGCGCGGTGCCGGGGCCGCGTCACCGGCGCAGGGCGGGCACCACCGGCTCGTCGGGCCTGCCGCCGATCAGGTCCTGAAGCCGGCGGCGGGGACCGGCCCAGCGGCGGTCGTGGCGGTAGACGCGCAGGGTGGACCGGGCGCGGGCGCGCGGGCGGCGGCGGTAGAAACGCCTGGCCCACGGGGAGCCGGGGCGGGCCAGGCGGATCGCGCCGACCAGGGCGACGACCGGCACGACCACGCCGAAGATCGCGGTACGCCCCTTGCCCTTGCTCAGGGCGAGCAGGGAGAAGGCGAAGTTGACGGCGACGCTGAGGACGGCGGCGCCGCGGTCGTGCAGTTCCTCGGCGGACAGGTCGTTGACGCCGAACGGCAGGAAGCCCGCGAGCAGCAGGCCGACCAGGGCGGCCGTGACCACCACGACCTCGACGCTCTGCCGGCCGGCCTCGGTCCAGTAGACGTCGTCGAGGTGCAGGATCAGCGCGAACTCGTCCAGGACCAGGCCGGCGCCGATGCCGAAGACGACCGCGGCCAGGCCCGAGCCGAAGCCCTGCCGGCCGCTGGCGACCGCGCCGAAGCCGCCGACGACGGTGAGCACGACGCCGGGGACCACGTGGTGGATGTGCACCCCGCCGGCGCTGACGTTGCCGAACGGCCCCTTGCCCGCCCGGATCAAACGGGTGATGACCCGGGTGACCAGGAAGGTCAGGACGAAGGCCGTGAGGGCGAGGAGCAGGGGCAGCTTGCCCGGCTCTACGATGTTCCGCTGCAACCAATGTCCCATATGATCACTTTATCCTTGCCCCTCGCCGACGCCATCCCCCGCCGCCACGGGCGCCCTCGCGACCGCCGGGTAACCTGCGCCGGTGTCCAAGACCCCCTGGCCGGACGGCCTCCGCTTCGCGTTCGGCACCCTCACCGCGCTGCCGGTCCGGGTGACCCGCTGGGACCGGGAGGCCGCCCGCGGCGGCATGCTGAGCGCCCCGCTGGTGGGCCTGGCCGTCGGCGCGGGTGCGGCGGCCGTCGGTCTCCTGCTGCTGTCCCTGGGCGCGGGCGCCCCGCTCGCCGCCGTCGCCACCGCCGCCGTACCGGCCGCCCTCACCCGCGGCCTGCACCTGGACGGGCTCGCCGACACCGCGGACGGGCTCGGCAGCGGCAAGCCCGCCGAGGACGCCCTGCGGATCATGAAGCAGTCGGACATCGGGCCCTTCGGCGTCCTCACCCTCGTCCTCGTGCTGCTCGCCCAGGTCGCCGCGCTCGCCCAGCTCTACGACGGCTCGTGGGCCCGGGGCGCGCTCGCGGCCCTCGTCTCGGCGACCGCGGCCCGGCTGGCCCTGACCCTGGCCGCCCGCGCCGGGGTGCCGGCCGCCCGGCCGGAGGGCCTGGGCGCGGCGGTGGCGGGGGTGGTGCCGGCGGGCGGCGCGGTGGTGGCGGCGTTGGCGGTGACCGCCGCCGCGGCGGCCGGGGGCGCGTTCCTCGGGGTGTGGGACGCGGTCCGGGCCGCGCTCGCGGTGCTCGTGGCCGCCGGCGTGGCCGAACTCCTGCTGCGGCACTGCACCCGGCGGTTCGGCGGGGTGACCGGGGACGTGTTCGGGGGGCTCGCGGAGACGGCGGCCACCACGGCCCTGCTGGTGCTCTGCCTCGGGTGAGGCGGGGACCCGGGCGCGGGCGGGACCGAGCTCAGCACGCCTTCCGCCAGGCCCCCAGGTCGTACTTCTTGAGCATCGAACTCAGCTTCAGGCGGCGGGAGTCGGCGCAGAAGCGGCCGACGGGCAGTTCGTACTCGACGTGGAAGACCGCCTTGTCCGCGGCGACGAACGGCTTCAGGTCGGCGCACTCGCCGTACTGGGCGCACTGTTCGTTGACCGCGAAGTCGAAGTCCCCCACCAGGTCGGGGATCTGGTCCAGGTCGTTCTTCAGGCCGACCGCCATGCCCCGGTCGTGGGCCAGCTTCGCGATCAGCCGGTTGTAGCGCACCTGGTCGCGGGCCGACAGGTCGAAGCCCGTACGGTTGCGGTAGCCGTCCATGTTGTCCGGCTCGACCGCGTCGAAGCCCTTGGTCCGGCACAGGTCGAGGCGGGCCGCCATCAGGGGTTGCAGTACGTCGGTGCGGCGGATGTCGAGCCAGCGCTCGCCCTTCCAGCCGTTGCCCCGGCCGAGCACCGAGCGGGGGAACTTCCCCGCGTCCGGGCGGAAGTCCTCCCAGGCGCCGGTGGAGACGTAGCAGATGACCCTGCGGCCGGCGCGGTGCAGGCCGGCCACCGCGGCCCGGGAGTGGTCGAAGCCGTCGATGTCGTAGACGGGCACGTCGACGGAGGTGTCGAGCCGGCCGCTGAGCTGCCACTGCCAGGCGACCCCCGGGCGCGGACGCCAGCGTTCAGCGGACGGCCGACCGTCGTCGGTGGGGCCTGCGCAGGCCGCCGACAGCAGGAGCAGGGCGGCGACGGTGAGGGGGACGCGTCTCAACGGGGGCTCCAGGGTCGGCGACGACGTTCTCCCCCGATGATCGCCGACGCCCGCGCCGGGTGGCCGGGGGCCGCCGGGTGGGGGTCCGCGGTCGCGGCGAGGGGTGGTCGGGGGCCCTGCCGGGGTGATCGGGGCCCGGGCCGAGCGTAGGCTCGTGCCGGGCGTCCGCCCGCCCGCTCGCGGACCTCGTCCGAGGCCGGAAACAAGGTCGGATGCCGGGCCCGGCCGACCCATCCCGATCGGCCACCGCTACTTCACTCAACGGAAGCGAGATTTCACCACCGTGACTGCTCTCACTCTCAGCACCGCCGCGGTGCCCGGTCTGCGGGCCGACGCGATCGTGATCGGTGTCGCCAAGAGCCCGAAGGGCGGCTCCGAGCTCGTCGTCGCGCCGGGCGCCGAGGCCGTGGACAAGGCGTACGACGGCAGGCTCGCCGGCGTCCTGGAGACCCTCGGAGCCTCCGGGGCCGAGGGCGAGGTGACGAAGCTGCCGGCCCCGTCCGGCTTCAAGACGCCGCTCGTGGTCGCGGTGGGCCTGGGCGAGGAGCCCGAGAAGGACGAGACCTACGACGCCGAGGCGCTGCGGCGCGCGGCCGGTGTCGCCGCCCGCGCCCTCTTCGGCGCCAGGAAGGCCGCCTTCGCCCTGCCGCTCACCGACCCCGCCGACGCCGGCGCGGTCGCCGAGGGCGCGCTGCTCGGCGCGTACTCCTTCGACACCTACAAGGGCACCGGCGCGGACAAGGCCGCCAAGGGCAAGAGCAACAAGGCCCCGCTGGCCGAGGTCACCCTGCTCGGCGGCAAGCCCCGCGACAAGGCGTTCAAGGCCGCGGTCGAGCGCGCCACCGCCGTGTCCCAGGAGCTGAACCGCGCCCGCGACCTGATCAACACCCCGCCGAACGACCTCAACCCGCAGTCGTTCGCCGCCCTGGCGCAGGCCGCGGCCAAGGAGCACGGCATCAAGGTGCAGGTGCTCGACGAGAAGGCGCTGGAGAAGGGCGGCTACGGCGGCATCCTCGGCGTGGGCGTGGGCTCCGCCGCGGCTCCCCGTCTGGTGAAGCTGTCGTACACGCACTCCAAGGCGGCCAAGCACCTCGCCTTCGTCGGCAAGGGCATCACCTACGACTCGGGCGGCATCTCGCTCAAGCCGGCCGGGCACAACGAGACGATGAAGTGCGACATGAGCGGCGCGGCCGCCGTGTTCGCCGCGGTCGTCGCCGCCGCCCGGCTCGGCCTGGAGGTCAACGTCACCGGCTGGCTGGCGCTGGCGGAGAACATGCCGTCGGGCTCGGCGACCCGGCCGGGTGACGTGCTGCGCATGTACAGCGGCAAGACGGTGGAGGTGCTCAACACCGACGCCGAGGGCCGTCTGGTCCTCGCGGACGCGCTGTGGGCCGCCTCCCAGGAGACACCGGACGCCATCGTGGACGTCGCGACCCTGACCGGTGCGATGGTGCTGGCGCTCGGCAGCCGTACGTTCGGCATCATGGCGAACGACGACGCGTTCCGCTCCACGGTCCTGGAGGCCGCGGAGGAGGTCGGCGAGCCGGCGTGGCCGATGCCGCTGCCGGAGCACCTGCGCAAGGGCATGGACTCCCCCACCGCCGACATCGCCAACATGGGCGAGCGGATGGGCGGCGGTCTGGTCGCCGGACTGTTCCTGCGCGAGTTCGTGGGTGAGGGGATCACCTGGGCGCACCTGGACATCGCGGGGCCGGCCTACAACGAGGGCGGACCGTTCGGTTACACCCCCAAGGGCGGTACGGGCAGCGCGGTGCGGACGCTGGTGCGGCTGGCCGAGCTGACCGCGGCCGGCGACCTGGGCTGACCCGCGTCGGACCGGAAGTGACGGCGGGGCCTCGCACGCGGGTAGCGCGAGGCCCCGCCGCCCGTTCGTCCGGCTCCCGGTGGACGTGGGGCGTCTCACACACCATCCCGGCGTCTCGTCCACCCCTGACAAGTGCGAAGATGGGGCTCGGCAGGACAGGGCCCCCACCACAGGGCCGAAGAAAGAGCGGCCGGACACCAGCCGACCGACCGGTCAACCACCCGCAAGGGACAAGGTGCCCGGCGTACGGCGCACAGCATGGAGGACGTGACGTGGCGAACGACGCCAGCACCGTTTTCGACCTAGTGATCCTCGGCGGTGGTAGCGGTGGTTACGCCGCGGCCCTGCGCGGGGCGCAGCTGGGCCTGGACGTCGCCCTGATCGAGAAGGACAAGGTCGGCGGCACCTGCCTGCACCGGGGATGCATCCCCACCAAGGCCCTGCTGCACGCGGGCGAGATCGCCGACCAGGCCCGCGAGAGCGAGCAGTTCGGCGTCAAGGCCACCTTCGAGGGCATCGACGTCCCCGCCGTCCACAAGTACAAGGACGGTGTCGTCTCCGGCCTGTACAAGGGGCTGCAGGGGCTCATCGCCTCCCGCAAGGTCACCTACATCGAGGGTGAGGGCCGGCTGTCCTCCCCCACCTCCGTCGACGTGGACGGCCGGCGCGTGCAGGGCCGTCACGTCCTGCTGGCGACCGGCTCCGTGCCGAAGTCGCTGCCGGGCCTGGAGATCGACGGCAACCGCATCATCTCCTCGGACCACGCCCTCGTCCTGGACCGGGTGCCGAAGTCGGCGATCGTCCTCGGCGGCGGTGTCATCGGCGTCGAGTTCGCCTCCGCCTGGAAGTCCTTCGGGACGGACATCACCATCGTCGAGGGCCTCAAGCACCTCGCCCCGCTCGAGGACGAGAACTCCTCCAAGCTCCTCGAGCGCGCGTTCCGCAAGCGCGGCATCAAGTTCAACCTGGGCACCTTCTTCTCGAAGGCCGAGTACACCCAGGACGGCGTGAAGGTCACCCTCGCCGACGGCAAGGAGTTCGAGGCGGAGCTCCTCCTCGTCGCCGTCGGCCGCGGTCCGGTCTCCCAGGGCCTCGGCTACGAGGAGCAGGGCGTCGCGATGGACCGCGGCTACGTCCTGGTCGACGAGTACATGCGCACGAACGTCCCGACCATCTCCGCCGTCGGTGACCTGGTCCCCACGCTCCAGCTCGCGCACGTCGGCTTCGCCGAGGGCATCCTGGTGGCGGAGCGTCTGGCCGGTCTGAAGACCGTTCCGATCGACTACGACGGCGTGCCGCGGGTGACGTACTGCCACCCCGAGGTCGCCTCCGTGGGCATCACCGAGGCCAAGGCCAAGGAGATCTACGGCGCGGACAAGGTCGTCGCGCTGAAGTACAACCTCGCGGGCAACGGCAAGAGCAAGATCCTCAACACGTCGGGCGAGATCAAGCTCGTCCAGGTGAAGGACGGTGCCGTGGTCGGCGTCCACATGGTCGGCGACCGCATGGGCGAGCAGGTCGGCGAGGCCCAGCTGATCTACAACTGGGAAGCGCTGCCCGCCGAGGTCGCCCAGCTCATCCACGCCCACCCGACGCAGAACGAGGCACTCGGCGAGGCCCACCTGGCCCTGGCCGGCAAGCCCCTCCACTCCCACGACTGAGCCTTCGGTCAACGGACGCGCGAATCCACGCGACGACACAGACTTCCGCACTTCCGTAAGGAGCAACCGAAACCATGGCGGTTTCCGTAACCCTTCCGGCGCTCGGTGAGAGCGTCACCGAGGGCACTGTCACCCGCTGGCTGAAGGCAGAGGGCGAGCGCGTCGAGGCCGACGAGCCGCTGCTCGAGGTGTCGACCGACAAGGTCGACACCGAGATCCCCTCTCCCGCAGCCGGCGTCCTGGCCTCCATCAAGGTCGCCGAGGACGAGACCGTCGAGGTCGGCGCCGAGCTGGCCGTCATCGACGACGGCACCGGTGCGGCCGAGGCCCCCGCCGCCGAGCAGGCCCCCGCCGCCGAGCAGGCCCCCGCCGCCGAGCAGGCCCCGGCCGCCGAGGAGGTGGCCCCTCCGGCCCCCGAGCCGGCTCCGGCCGCCCAGCCGTCCACCGAGCAGGCGGCTCCGGCCCCGGCTCCCACCGCCGAGGCCGCGTCCGGCGGCGGCTCCGCCGAGGGCACGGACGTCGTCCTGCCCGCGCTCGGCGAGTCCGTCACCGAGGGCACCGTCACCCGGTGGCTGAAGGAGGTCGGGGACTCCGTCGAGGCCGACGAGCCGCTGCTCGAGGTCTCCACGGACAAGGTCGACACCGAGATCCCGGCGCCCACCTCCGGTGTGCTGCTGGAGATCACGGTCGGCGAGGACGAGACGGCCGAGGTCGGCGCCAAGCTGGCCGTGATCGGCGCCCCTGGTGCCGCTCCCGCGGCCGCTCCGGCCCCCGCCGCCCCGGCTCCGGCCCCCGCCGCCGAGGCCCCGGCGCCCGCTCCGGCCGCCCCCGCGGCTCCGGCCGCTCCGGCCCCCGCGGCTCCGGCTCCGGCCGCCCCCGCTCCGGCCCCGCAGGCGCCCGCGGCTCCGGCCCCGCAGCAGCAGGTCACCCCGGCTCCCGAGCCGGCCCCGGCCGCTCCCGCGCCCGCCCCCGTCACCCCGGCCGCGGCACCCGCCGCGACCTCCGGTGACGACGGCGCGTACGTGACCCCGCTGGTGCGCAAGCTCGCCGCCGAGAACGGCGTCGACCTGGCCGGCGTCAAGGGCTCCGGCGTCGGCGGCCGTATCCGCAAGCAGGACGTCGTCGCCGCCGCCGAGGCGGCGAAGGCGGCCGCCGCGGCTCCGGCTCCGGCCGCCGCCGCTCCGGCCGCCCGGAAGGCGCCCGCGCTGGAGGCCTCGCCGCTGCGCGGCCAGACGGTCAAGATGCCGCGCATCCGCAAGGTCATCGGCGACAACATGGTCAAGGCGCTGCACGAGCAGGCGCAGCTGTCCTCGGTCGTCGAGGTCGACGTGACCCGCCTGATGCGCCTGCGCAACCAGGCCAAGGACTCCTTCGCGGCGCGCGAGGGCGTCAAGCTCTCCCCGATGCCGTTCTTCGTGAAGGCGGCGGCCCAGGCGCTGAAGGCCCACCCGGTCATCAACGCCCGGATCAACGAGGCCGAGGGCACGATCACCTACTTCGACTCCGAGAGCGTCGGAATCGCGGTGGACTCCGAGAAGGGCCTGATGACCCCGGTCATCAAGCACGCGGGCGACCTCAACATCGCCGGGATCGCCAAGGCCACCGCCGAGCTGGCGGGCAAGGTCCGGGGCAACAAGATCACTCCGGACGAGCTGTCCGGCGCGACCTTCACCATCAGCAACACCGGCTCGCGCGGTGCGCTCTTCGACACGATCATCGTGCCGCCGGGCCAGGTCGCGATCCTCGGCATCGGCGCGACGGTCAAGCGTCCGGCCGTCATCGAGACGGAGGAGGGCACGGTCATCGGCGTTCGCGACATGACCTACCTGACGCTGTCCTACGACCACCGTCTGGTGGACGGCGCCGACGCGGCCCGCTACCTGACCGCGGTCAAGGCGATCCTGGAGGCCGGCGAGTTCGAGGTCGAGCTCGGCCTGTAGCCCTCACCAGCCGCAGTTGTGCCCCCGTCCGGGATCCTCCGGGCGGGGGCACCGGCGTTCCGGCGGCCTTCCCGGGCCGCCGGCAGGTGACGACGGCCGGCGGGCGCCCAGGGCCGGCCGGGGGCATGCCGCACCGCTTCACATCCGCCTCCGGCCGGGCACCGCCGGCCGCCGCGAACCCCTGCGCGGCCTCCCGGTTCCGCATGGCGAGACGGCGATGACCGCTCGGGTGCCGACCCGGCAGGCGGCTTTACGGGGAGCACCGCCGTGACAGGCGTGTAAGTCTCGTCTCACCTGCGGGAAAGCGCCGTCGTGCGCCCCTCCGGGACGGGCCCCCGGCCTTATTGTCTAAACGTCAAACGCCCCAGGGGCCGATGGGCGGCCCCTCCCTAAGGAGCCCTCATGACCGCGCCCGTCGTCCACTCGCTGCGCGAGCAGATCCGCGAGCACATCGTGGAGGGGATCGTCAGCGGGCGCTGGAAGCCGGGCGAGCGGATCGTGGAGCGCCGGATCGCCACCGAGCTGGAGGTCAGCCAGACCCCGGTGCGGGAGGCGCTGCGCGAGCTGGAGTCGCTGCGGCTGATCGAGTCGGCGCCGAACAAGGGCGTACGCGTCCGCAATCTGACCGCGGCCGACCTGGAAGAGAGCTACCCGGTGCGGGCCGGCCTGGAGGCGATCGCGGCGGAACTGGCGGCGGTGGGGCTGGCGGAGGACTGCTCGGCCCTGGAACCGCACGTCGCGGCCCTGTACGAGGCGGACCGCAGGGCGGACGGCACGGGCCAGGTGCGGCACACGGTGGGCTTCCACCGGGAGCTGGTGCGGGCGGCCGGCAACTCGGTGCTGCTGCACACCTGGGAGGGGCTCGGCATCGAGGTGTTCACCGCGCTGTCGATCCGCTGGCTGGGGACGGTGCAGCAGTCCTACGCGGAGGAGCACGAGGAGCTGGTGGCCGCTTTCCGGCGGCGCGATCCCCGGATCGCCGAGATCGTGAAGGCCCATGTCCTGGGCTGTGCGCCACGACCCTGAGCCGGTCCTGAGCCGGTCCAGAGCCGGTCCTGATCCTGTGACGGGCCGCCGCCGCGCAGCTGCCGACCTCGCCCCGAGCCGTTCCTGAACGCCCCTGAGTCTTCCCTGAGCTGTTCCTGAGCCGCTCCGGAGCCGGTCCGGAGTCGTCCCCGAGCCGGTCGCGAGCTGACGAGCGCGCCCCCGCTCACCTGCGAAAACCCGCCCGGGGCGGGCGAAGGATCCGGGCGGGAACACGACACCCCGTGCCTTCGGCCGAGGCACCGCGTGCCGACTTTCTCGTGATCAAGAGGTTTTGCCCCTCAACCCTTTGATCGATCATCGATCAGGGAGTTACAGTCACCGACGGGCTCCTACCAGAGCGCACGCCCTGTCCTGCCAAAGACAAAGGGCACCCCCCGAATACCCCACAGGGAACCCCTTCGACTGAGGAAGGCGGCGACATGACCGACCCCAACGCCATCCAGCCGAGCGAGCTCGACCAGCTCCCGGACCGCGACCCCGAGGAGACCGCCGAATGGCAGGCCTCCCTCGACGCCGTCACCAAGGCGGCCGGGCCGCACCGTGCCGCGTACCTGATGCGCCGCACGCTGGAGCGCGCGGAGGGCAACGGCATCGCGCTGCCCAAGCTGCTGGAGACCGACTACGTCAACTCCATCCCGACCGCCGCCGAGCCGTCCGCGCCCGGTGACCCGGAGATGGAGCGCCGGATCACCGCGTGGAACCGCTGGAACGCGGCCGCGATGGTCACCCGGGGCGCGAAGCACGGCGTCGGCGGCCACATCGCCACCTTCGCCTCCGCGGCCTGGCTGTACGAGACCGGCTTCAACCACTTCTTCAAGGGCAAGGAGGCCGACGGTTCGGGCGACCAGCTCTACATCCAGGGCCACGCCTCCCCCGGCATCTACGCCCGCGCCTTCCTCGACGGCCGGCTGACCGAGCAGCACCTCGACAACTTCCGCCAGGAGGCGGGCGGCGACGGCCTCCCGTCGTACCCGCACCCGCGCCGGCTGCCCTGGCTGTGGGAGTTCCCGACGGTGTCGATGGGCCTCGGCCCGCTCTCCGCCATCTACCAGGCGCGCTTCAACCGCTATCTCACCAACCGCGGCATCAAGGACGTCTCGCAGTCCCACGTCTGGGCGTTCCTCGGCGACGGCGAGATGGACGAGCCCGAGTCGACGGCGGCACTGGCACTCGCCTCCCGCGAGGGCCTGGACAACCTGACCTTCGTCATCAACTGCAACCTGCAGCGCCTCGACGGCCCGGTCCGCGCCAACTTCAAGATCGTGCAGGAGCTGGAGGCCCAGTTCCGGGGCGCCGGCTGGAACGTGATCAAGTCGCTGTGGGGCTCCGCCTGGGACGAGCTGTTCCAGCTCGACACCACGGGCGCGCTGGTGCGCCGGCTGCGCGAGGTACCCGACGCCCAGGTCCAGACGTACCAGACCAGGGGCGCCGCCTACATCCGCGAGGACTTCTTCGGCCGGGACCCGGCGCTCGCCGAGATGGCGAAGCTGCTGAGCGACGACAAGATCCTGGAGTGCTTCCACCTCTCCCGCGGCGGCCACGAGGCCCGCAAGGTCTACGCGGCCTACAAGGCGGCCGTGGAGTTCGAGGGCGCGCCGACGGTCATCCTGGCGCAGACGGTCAAGGGCCACACCCTCGGTGAGGGCTTCGCCTCGAAGAACGCCAACCACCAGATGAAGAAGCTCTCGGTGGACGAGTTCAAGGCGATGCGCGACCTGCTGGAGCTGCCGATCAGGGACAGCGACTTCGTCGACGGCGTGGTGCCCTACGGCCACCCGGGCGCCGACGCCCCCGAGGTCCGCTACCTCCAGGAGCGCCGCGCGGCCCTCGGCGGCCCTGCCCCGGCCCGCCGTACGCACGCCCTCGCCCCGCTGCCCGCCCCCGCCGAGAAGGCGTTCGCCTCCTTCGACAAGGGCTCCGGCGCCCAGAACATCGCCACGACCATGGCGTTCGTCCGTCTGGTCAAGGACCTGGTCCGCGACAAGGAGACCGGCCGGCGCTGGGTGCCGATCGTCCCCGACGAGGCGCGCACCTTCGGCATGGAGAGCCTCTTCCCCTCCCTCGGCATCTACTCGCCGAAGGGGCAGACGTACGAGCCGGTCGACCGCGACCAGCTGATGTACTACAAGGAGGCCAAGAACGGCCAGATCCTCAACGAGGGGATCACCGAGGCCGGTTCGATGGCCGACTTCATCGCCGCGTCCACCGCGTACTCCACGCACGGTGAGGCGATGATCCCGTTCTACATCTTCTACTCGATGTTCGGCTGGCAGCGCACGGCCGACCAGATGTGGCAGCTCGCCGACCAGCTCGGCCGCGGTTTCCTCGTCGGCGCCACGGCCGGCCGTACGACGCTGACGGGCGAGGGCCTCCAGCACGCCGACGGCCACTCCCCCGTGATCGCCGCGACCAACCCGGCCGCGCTGACCTACGACCCCGCGTTCGCCTACGAGGTGGCGGCGATCGTCAAGGACGGTCTGCGCCGGATGTACGGCGCGGCCAGGCCCGACGAGGACCCGAACGTCTTCTACTACCTCACCGTCTACAACGAGCCGATGCCGCAGCCGGCGAAGCCGTCCGTACCCGGTGTGGACGAGGGCATCGTCAAGGGTCTGTACCGCTTCAACACCGCGGAGTCGGCCGGACTGTCCCCGGTGGCCAACGCCCCGCGCATCCAGCTCCTGGGCTCCGGCACGGCGATCCACTGGACGCTCGCGGCGCAGCAGCTGCTCGCCGAGGAATGGGGCGTCGCGGCCGACGTCTGGTCCGCGACCTCTTGGACGGAACTGCGCCGGGACGCGCTGGCGGCCGACGCGGCCCTGCTGCGCGGCGAGGAGCGGCTGCCGTACGTCCGGCAGGCGCTGGCCGGCGCCGAGGGCCCGGTGCTCGCGGTCTCCGACTACATGCGCCAGGTCCCGGACCAGATCGCGCAGTGGGTGGAGCAGGACTACTCGTCGCTGGGCGCGGACGGCTTCGGCCTCTCCGACACCCGGGACGCGGCCCGCCGCCACTTCGGCGTCGACGCCCAGTCGATCGTCGTCGCCGCCCTGGCCCAGCTGGCCCGCCGCGGCGAGGTCAAGGCGTCCGCGGTCAAGGAGGCCCGGGAGCGCTACGGCCTGTAGGGCTCGGGCTGACAGGAAGTCCGGCGAAGGGGTACGGCGGCTGCCGTGCCCCTTCGTTGTCGGTGGGTCCCGGCATGATGGCCGTATGCGCGCTGCCCGGCTGATCAGAATGGTGCTGCTGCTCCAGTCCCGGCCCTCGATGACCGCCGCCGAGCTGGCGCGGGAGCTGGAGGTGTCCGAGCGGACGGTCACCCGGGACGCGCAGGCGCTGTCCGAGGCGGGGGTCCCGGTGTACGCGGACCGGGGGCGGGCCGGCGGGTACCGCCTGGTCGGGGGCTACCGCACCCGGCTGACCGGGCTGGCCCGGAGCGAGGCCGAGGCGCTGTTCCTCAGCGGCGTCCCCGCCGCGCTGCGCGAGATGGGCCTGGCGGACACCGCCTCCGCCGCCCGGCTCAAGGTGTCCGCGGCCCTGCTGCCCTCCCTCCAGGACGCCTCCCGGACGGCGGCGCAGCGCTTCCACCTGGACGCGCCGAGCTGGTTCCAGGAGCCCGGGACGCCCGAGCTGCTGCCCGCCGTCGCGGAGGCGGTGTGGGACGACCGGCGGATCACCGCGCGCTACCGGCGCCGGGAGGCGGAGGTGGCACGCGAGCTGGAGCCGTACGGACTCGTGCTGAAGGCGGGCGTCTGGTATCTGTGCGCGCGGGTGACGGACGGCGGCTCCCTCCGCGTGTACCGCCTCGACCGGTTCACGGCGGTGGAGGCGGCCGGCGAACGCTTCGCCCGCGCCGCGGAGTTCGACCTGCCGGACTTCTGGGCGGAGCGGGCCGGGCAGTTCGCGCGGTCGATCCTGCGCGCCGAGGTCCGGGTGCGGCTGTCGCCGGAGGGAGTGCGGAGACTGCCGTACGTCGTCGATCCGCCCGCCGCCCGCGAGGCGCTGGGGTCGGCGGGCGCCCCGGACGGCGAGGGCCTGGTGACGGTGGACCTGCCCGTGGAGTCCGAGGAGGTCGCCCACACCCAGCTCACCGCGCTCGGACCCGAGGTGGAGGTGCTGGCGCCGCGGAGGCTGCGGGCGCGCTTCGCCGCCGACGCGCTGCGGCTGGCCGGGCTGTACGGACAGCCGGGCTGTACGGGACATAACAATCCGCCGCACTCCGCGTGCGCCTCACCCCTCCAGGGCTGATGCTTGTCCCGTGATGGACGAGACGGAGTTCTGGGAGCTGGTCGACGCCACCCGGGAGGCCGCCGGGGGCGACCCGGAGGACCAGGCCGACCTGCTCGTGGACCGGCTGCTCCAGTTCGACCCCGAGTGGGTCCTCGACTTCGCCCGTCACTTCGAGGCCCGCTACAACCGCGCCTACACCTGGGACCTCTGGGGCGCCGCCGCGGTCCTGCTGGACGGGGCGAGCGACGACGCCTTCGACTTCTTCCGCTGCTGGCTGATCGGCCAGGGCCGCGAGGTGTACGAGGGCGCGGTGCACGACGCCGACTCCCTGGCCGGTCTTCTGGACGACTTCGACGAGGAGGTCGACGGCGACGGCGAGGATCTCGGCTACGCGGCCGACGAGGCCTACGAACAGCTCACCGGGACCGTCGCCCCCGACCTCGGCATCCAGCCCCCGCCCGCCGAACCGGCGGGCACACCGGTCGACTTCGAGCACGACCACGTACTGGCGGAACGCTTCCCCAAGCTGTGGGAGCGGTTCAGGGGCTGACGAGCCCCCAGGGGGCGCGGGGAACCGCGCGACCGGCCACGCCGCACCCGCGGCCGACGGCACCGGCTGTCCGGGTGGGAGAAGCCCGGCCCCGTTCAGGCCGGGACGCGGCGCCGACCCTGGTCGGCCGGGATGTACGCCTGCTTCTGGTCGGCCTTCACCGCGTGGTACAGCGGTGCCGCGTTCGCCTGGTCCAGGGCGGACGCCGTGACCGCGGCCGGACCCAGGATGACGGTCGCGACGGCGCAGACCACCGTCCAGGGCCCGCGGGCGGCCCTGCTCCACCCCGCGGACCGCTGCGTGGCTTCCGTACGACTGCTGTTCATGATCCCCACCTCCGGTCGGCTTCTGCTGACGACCGTAGATCGTGGGGATCTGAGTGGTCTGCGGAGCGGCTGTGGGCTTCCTGTGGACCTGCGGTCGGGGCCGGGGTGCCTGGGGTCCGGTGGGCCAGGGTCGCGTGGACCTGCGGTCGGGGCGCCTGCACGCCTGGCGTCTGGTGGGGCCGGGGCCGGGTGGACCTGCGGTCGGGGCGCCTGCACGCCCGGGGCCGGTGGGCCGGGGCCGGGTGAACTTGCGCGCCCGGGTCCGCTGGACCCGGCGTGCCGGGGTCCCGCGCGCCGGGGCGTCCTCGCGGCGCGGGCCCCGCGCGGTCGTCACCCCGCCGGGTGAGGCCGCCGTACGGAAGGCGGCGGGGCCGGCTCACCTGCGGCCCTGGAGCAGTGCCGCCCGTTCCCTGATGGCGGGCAGGCGGGCGCTGAGGGCCGCGCCGGGGCAGCTCGTCATGTAGCCGTCTCTATGGCCCGCGAGGGCGGGCAGGGTGGTGGAGGTGCCGGCCGCGAACCGGCTGTGGCTGTTGCTGGAGACCAGTTTGACCTCGGCTCGCGGGTCGACGCCCGCCAGGCCCAGCTTCCATGCGGCCAGCGCGGCGATCGCCTCGGTCATCGCCCGGGGCACGGGCACCCCGGCCGTGAACGTGCCGAGCGCGGCGATGCCCGCGGTGCGGTGGTTGAAGCCCTGGGTGTGGGCGCCGGTGACGGGCCGGTCGACGCCGCCGGCGCGGCCCTCGTAGATGGTGCCGCAGCGGTCGACGAGGAAGTTGTAGCCGATGTCGTCCCACTGGCGGGCGCCGGTCTGGCCCGCCGCCAGGTAGCGGATGACGCGGGGCGCGTCGGCGCAGGCGTAGTCGTTGGGCGAGTCGGTGTGGTGGACGAAGACGGCGACGACCTTGTCGTCGTAGCGCGGTGGCGGCGGGGCCGGGGAGTCGACGCCGACCCAGGCCGACCTCGGCACGATCCGTGGTCGGGGCGCGGTGTGACGGCCGTCGGGGCGGATCACGGCCGCCGGCCGGGCCGTCGCCCCGCCCTCGCGGCCGACGTCGCCGGCGCACAGGGCCAGCGCCCCGACGGCGGTGATCGCGGGCAGGCAGGCCAGCAGCACGGCCACGGCACGGGGTATTCGTACCGCCCGCCGTTTCCGCGCCCCCCGCGCTCTTCGGAAGACACGCATGGACCCACTGTCGGACCGATCCGCCCGGTCCGCGATGTGTGCTGTGCCACCCGGTGGAACCATCGTCCTGGTCCGCGACGTTTTCCCGGGTGGACGCACGTGCGGCCGGTTCCGGGGCCGCGCGCGGTCGGCTGATCACCGGGCCCGTCCGGCGCGTACTAGGAGACGCCCCCTGAGGGGTCCGAGAGAAAGGCGGCTCCGTGGACCTGCTCGACATCGTGCTGTTGCTGGTCGTTCTGGCCTACGCGGCTTCCGGTTACCGGCGGGGGCTGGTGGCCGGCTGTGTGTCGCTGGCCGGCTTCGTGGGCGGCGCGGTCGTCGGCGTGTGGGCGCTGCCCTGGATGATGGACCTGGCCACGCCGGGCACCACCGCGGCGACGGTCACCGCGGTGCTGACCGTGCTGATGCCGGGCGTCCTGGGGCACGAGCTGGCGGGCCGGCTGGCGCTGAAACTGCGCCGCGAACTGGACGACGGGCCCCTCCGGGCGGCCGACGGGATCGGCGGGGCCGCCGCCAACTCGGTGGCCGTGCTGATCGTGGCCTGGGTGGCCGCGAGCGTGCTGGGCGTGTCCTCCTCCCCGCTGGTCACCACGGCCATCCGGGACTCCGTGCTGCTGGGCGCCGTACAGGACGCCATGCCGGACACCACGCCGACCTGGTTCTCCCGTGCCACGTCCGCGCTCACCGAGGCGGGTTTCCCGCAGGTGTTCAACCCGTTCGAGAACGAGTCGACGGCCGAGGTCGCCAAGCCCACCGGCGACAGCGTCACGGCGAGCGCCACGAACGCCGCCAGGACCAGCACGGTGAAGATCGAGGGCGTCTCCGGCGACCAGGGCCGCGAGGGCAGCGGCTTCGTGTACGCGGCGGAGCACGTCATGACCAACGCGCACGTGGTGGCGGGCATCGACCGGCCGACCGTGCGGATCGGCGGCGTCGGGCGGTCGTACGAGGCGCGGGTGGTGCTCTTCGACCCGCAGAAGGACGTGGCCGTGCTGTACGTGCCCGGTCTGCGGGCGCCGGTGCTGCGCTTCGACGACCAGGCCGTGCGCGGCGACTCCGCGGTCGTCGCGGGCTATCCGCAGGACGGCGACCTGAACCTCCAGGCGGCGACGGTCGCCGGCCGGGTCCGGGCCACGGGGCGGAACATCTACAACGACGCGACCGTCACCCGCGAGATCTACTCGATCCGGTCCACGGTCCGCCCCGGCAACTCCGGAGGCCCCCTGCTGACCACCGACGGCAGGGTCTACGGCGTCGTCTTCGCCCGGTCCACCTCCGACGACGAGACGGGCTACGTCCTGACGGCGGCCGAGGTCGCCCCCGACGCCCGGCGCGCGGCGGACGCGACGGCACCGGTGGACACCGGAGACCTCGTCACCTCCTGAGCGGAACGGGCACGCGCGGCACGGCGGAGTCCGGCACGGCGGGCTCCGGCACGGCGGGCTCCGGCACGGCGGGCTCCGGTACGGCGGGGTCCGGCACGGCGGGGTCCGGGTTCACCCGAACGGCGCTGTGCCGCGGCGGCCGGTCGCATCGTCGGTGGAGGCGGGGAGCGGGGGTGTGGCGGGGCAGGTCACAGACCGCGTCCCATGAGGACGTCGTCGACGTACTCGCCGTCCAGCAGGAACTCCTCGGGCAGCACGCCCTCCACCACGAAGCCCTCGGACTCGTAGAGTGCCCGGGCCGCGGTGTTGTGGCCCAGGACGCGCAGGGTCAGGCGCCGCGCCCCGAGCCGCGTGGCCTCCCGCACCGCGGCCCGCACCAGCTCCCGCCCGACCCCGGCGCCGCGCGCCTCGTCGGCGACGGCGAGACCCTGGATCTGGCGGACATGGGTGTTGCACGCCAGGGACGTCGGGAAGCCCATGCGGAGGTATCCGACGACCTTCCCGTCCAGTTCGGCCACGAGGTGGTCCCGCGGCCCGAACCGCTCGTTGTAGAACGGCGGGTAGGGCGGCCGGGGACGCGGCTGTACGGCGTGCAGGGTGGACCAGGTGGCCCGGTCGAGCCGGCCGAGCGTCTCCTCGTCGTCGTCAGTGGCGTGACGTATGTGCGGAACGGGCATGCCGGTCACCCTACGGCGGCCGTCCGGGCGCCCCGCTCGGAGGTTTTCCCCGGCCGAGGGGCAGGATGGAGGCATGGAACGTTCCCGAATCGCGGTGGCCGGCGCGTCCGGCCTCATCGGCGGCGCCCTGACGCGGTCCCTGCGGGCCGACGGGCACGAAGTGGTACGGCTGGTGCGCCGTACACCCGAAGCCGAGGACGAGGTGCGCTGGGACCCCGAGCGTCGGTACGTGGACACGGCCGGACTCGCCGGGTGCGACGCCGTGGTGAACCTGGCCGGGGCGGGGGTGGGCTCGCGCCGCTGGACGGACGCGTACAAGGCGCGCATCCGCGGCAGCCGGGTGCTCGGCACGGCGACCCTCGCCGAGGCCGTGGCCTCGCTGGACACCCCACCGCGCGTGTTCGTGAACGGCAGCGCGATCGGCATCTACGGGGAGACCGGCGACCGGCCCGTGGACGAGGACGCTCCGCCCGGGGAGGGTTTCCTGCCCGGGGTGTGCGTGGAGTGGGAGGCGGCCGCGGCGCCCGCGGCGAAGGCGGGCGTGCGGACGGCGTTCGCGCGCACCGGGCTCGTGGTGGCCCGCGACGGCGGGGCGTGGGGACGGCTGTTCCCTCTCGTGAAGGCGGGGCTCGGCGGACGTCTGGGCGACGGGCGGCAGTACTGGTCGTTCGTGTCGCTGCACGACGAGGTGGCCGCGATCCGCCATCTCATCGACACCGACGGTCTGTCCGGGCCGTTCAACCTGACCGCGCCGCACCCGCTGACGAACCGTGAGATCACCGAGGCGATGGGGCGCGTGCTGCACCGGCCGACGGCGTTCGCGGTGCCCGCGCCGGTGCTGCGGGCCGCGCTCGGCGAGATGGCCGGGGACGTGCTGGGCAGCCAACGGGTGTTGCCGATGCGCCTGTTGGAGTCGGGGTTCACCTTCGCGTTCCCGGAGATCGAGGGGGCGATCAGGGCTGCGCTGTGACCGCCGTGCGCTGTTTCGCGGCCGGGTATGACGTATGCGACCGCCGTGCGTCCGTGCCCTGTGCGTGCGCGACTCCCCCCGACCGGTCACGGTCCTAATCTCAAGCCGAACTCGGGTATTCCCGGAGCCAGTTGGGAGCGGTACGCTCCCGCCGGCCGCGCAACCTCGAGGAGGGGCACGTGCTTGAGCCCGCATACCAGGCGGACGTCGTGGTGGTGGGGGCCGGGGTCGCCGGACTCTCGGCCGCGCACCGGTTGACCAGCGCAGGAGTGAGGACCGCGGTCCTCGATGCCGCCCCCTGTGCGGGCGGCCGCATGACGACGGAGAAGGTGGACGGCTTCCGGCTCGACCGGATCGGACAGCTCCTGTCCACCGCGTATCCCGAACTACGCCGCACTCCCGGGCTCGACGCGCTCGTCCTGCGTCTCTTCGCGCCCGGTGTCCTGCTGCACGCCGACGGCCGGCATCACCGGGCGGGCACCCCGGCCGACGCGGGGGGCGCGAGGGGCGCGCTCCACGCTGCGCGCGCCCTGGCAAGCGCCCCCCGGCACGCTCCCCGGCACGCCCCCCGCGGCACGTCCGCCCCCAGAGCCCTCGCGGGCGCCCCCCTGGGGACCCCCGTCGACCAGGCCCGGCTCGGCGTGGCCCTGACCCGGCTCGCGGGCACGCCCGCCGAACGGCTGCTGGCCCGCCCCGATCTGCCCGCCGGCCAGGCCCTCGCCGCCCGCGGGGTCCCCGCCCGCACGATCGAAGGGTTCCTGCGCCCCCTGCTGGCCGCGCTGCTGTGCGACCCGGGGCTGACCACGTCCAGCCGGTGCGCGGACCTGGCGCTGCGGGCCTTCGCCCGGGGGCGGCTGTGCGTGCCGGAGGGCGGCGCGGAGGCGCTGCCGGAACTGCTCGCGCGGGCGCTGCCGCCGGGCACCGTGCACACCGGCGTGCGGGTGACCGCCGTCTCCACGACCTCGGTGACCACCGCCGGGCACGGGGAGATCAACTGCCGGGCGGTGCTCGTCGCGACGGACGCGCGGGCCGCCGCCGAGCTGCTGCCCGGTCTGCGGGTGCCCGAGTTCCATCCGGTGACGGTGGTGCACCACACGACGGACGAGCCGCCGGCGACCGGGGCCGCCCTGCTGCTCGACGCGGACCGCGGGGGCCCGGTCGCGCACACGGCGGTGGTCAGCGAGGTCGACCCGAGCCGGGCGCCCGCGGGCCGGGCGCTCGTCTCCTCGACGGTCCTGGGACCGCCGCCGCCCGACGTCGACACCGCCGTACGCAGGCACCTGTCCCGGCTCTACGGCACCTCGACCGCGTCCTGGGAGACGCTGGCCGTGCGTCACACCCCGGAGGCCGTGCCGGCCATGCGCGCACCGCACGACCTGCGCCGTCCGGTGCGCCTGCTGGCGGGTCTGTACGTGTGCGGCGACCACCGGGACACCAGCACGGTCCAGGGCGCGCTGCATTCGGGCCACCGCGCCGCGTCCGCGATCCTGACGGACCTGGGCGCGACCGAGTCCCTGCACACGGCGGACCCACCACGAGCCTTACGCCCGGCAGCCTGACGCCCGACAGACACGGACCAGCCACGAGCGCGGGGCCAGGCACATCACCCTGGCCCGGCACCCGGCCGCACCGGAGCGACCCGGGCGGCGAGGTCGCAGTGCGGTCGGCAGCGAGCGCTGCGCGGCCGGCACCGGCCGACCAACGGCCGCCCGCTGGGCCGCTGGCCGCTGGGCAGCCGGACGCCGACCGAGGAGAGCCACCCGGCCCGGCACCCCGGGCGGCACCCGGGCCGCACCGGAGCGGCCCCGGCGGCCAGGGCAGCGCAACCCGCCCACCGGCGGCCACGCGACGCCCCGGAGAAGGCGCCGCGTGGCCCGCCGACCGCCGCCACCGCGAGACAGACCCCGCCGCACACCGGCCGAAAGTCACCAGCCCGGCGCCCCGGCCGCACCAACTCCTGTCAGCCGGTGCCTCGTCAGCCCAGGGTCGCGATCCTGTCGCGGTAGCCGCGGACCGGGGCCGCGTCCTTGTACGGCTCCAGCCGGCGTTCGAAGTCCCGGACGTACTCGATCGCCCGGACCGACCGCATCTCCGCCGCCGCCCCGGCCGCTTCGGCGCCCAGCTGGCAGGCCTGGTCGAGTTCGCCGAGGCCGAGCCGGGCGGAGGCCAGGACGACCCGGCAGAACAGGCGGCTGCGGGCGTAGACGGGAGCACGCAGGTGCAGCGAGCGCTCCGCGTGCTGGGCGGCCGCGCGGAACTGCTGGAGGTCGCGGTGGCAGTGCCCGAACTCGTCGGCGAGCTGGGCCTCGTCGAAGAACCGGGCCCAGTGCGGGACCTCGTCGCCGGGCCGGGCGGCCTCCAGGGCGCGTTCGGCCCGTACCAGCGAGGCGGTGCAGGCCCGTACCTCGCCGAGCACCCCGTGGGCGCGCGCCTCGGCCGAGTGCAGAAGTGCCTGCACGACGGGTGGGGCGCTGGTGCCGACGCCCTGCTGTGCCACCCGGGCGAGCTGCACCGCCTCCCTGCCGTGCCCGAGGTAGACGGCCTGCCGGCTCATCGTGACCAGCACGTAGGAGCCGTACGCCCGGTCCGCGGCCGCCTGCGACAACCGCAGCGCCTGCACGAAGTAGCGCTGGGCGAGTCCGTGCGCCGCGATGTCGTACGACGTCCAGCCGGCGAGCCGGGTCAGGTCGGCGGCCGCCGCGAACAGCCGGCGGCCGGTCTGCTCGCCGTAGGTGCCGCGCAGCATCGGCTCGCACTCGTGCTCCAGATAGCGCACGAGGGCCTGCCGGGCGTGTCCGCCGCCGTACATGTCGTCGAGGGAGCGGAACAGTTCGCCGACCGAGCGGAGCGCGGCGATGTCGCCGCCGCTGACCCTCTGGCCGGGGCCGCGCTCGACCTGGCCGCGCTGGCGGGGCACCCCCGGGCGGCCCTGGGCGGGGACGCGCAGCGGTGGTTCGCCGCGGGCCACCCGGTCGTCGGCCCGCCCGATCAGCCAGTCCCGGCTGGGCACGACGAGGCCCGCCGGGGTGAAGGCGATCTTGCGCAGTTCGGCGTGGCTGCCGGAGTCCTTGCGCCACAGCCCGCCGACGATGTCGACGGCCTCCTCGGGGGTGGCGGCGAACTCCAGGCCGGCGTACACGGGTGCGCAGGCGTCGAGCCCGAGATCCTGGGCGCTCAGGCGGCGCCCGAGCCGGCGCGTGAAGACCTCGGCGATCAGGGCCGGGGTGGTGCCTCGGGGCTGCTGTCCGCGCAGCCACCGGGTGACGGACGTCTTGTCGTATCTCAGGTCCAGTCCGTGTTCGAGACCGAGCTGGTCCACGCGACGGGCGAGACCCGCGTTGGAGAACCCCGCTTCTGCGATGAGCGCGGCGAGCTGTCGGTTGGGCGTGCGCTGCGCGGGTCGTTCCGTCATCTGCGGTGCGGTCTCCTGCCTTTCGGGCCTCGCGGCGGCCGCCGCCCTGCCCGGATTGCCTGTGAGCAGCCGTTATGGCCTCCTGAACGGCGCGAATGTAGCGGAGCGTGAGCGGGCGATCGCACACTTCGGTGTTCATTCATCCGATCGTGTGAGAATTGCCCCCTGGGCTGACGCGACGCGGCCGGACGTACAGTGGCGTGGGCACGCTTCGTGCCTTACGAGCTTCCGAGGAGGCGCTTGCCGTGAGTGGGTTGCGGTTCGTCCGCATGGGATTCGGTGCCGAGGCCGTCGAGTACCAGGAGGCGTGGGACGAGCAGCGCCGGGTGCACGCGGCACGCTTCGGGGACGAGGTCCCCGACACCGTGCTCCTTCTCGAACACCCCCCGGTCTACACGGCCGGCCGGCGCACGGCGGACAACGAGCGCCCGCTCGACGGCACCCCGGTGATCGACGTGGACCGCGGCGGCAAGATCACCTGGCACGGCCCGGGCCAGCTGGTGGGCTACCCCATCCAGAAACTGCCGCGTCCGGTGGACGTGGTGGCGCACGTACGGCGCCTGGAGGAGGCCCTGATCCGCACCTGCGCGGAGTTCGGTCTGGAGACCACCCGCGTCGAGGGCCGCAGCGGGGTGTGGGTCCTCGGCGACCCGGTGGCCCGGCGCCCGGCGCTCGGCGGACTGTCCCTCGACTTCGACCCGCGGCTGCACGACGACGAGTTCGACCCGCGTCTGAACGGCCCCGAGTACGCCCCCTCCAACGCCGGCCAGCGCCGCGAGGACCGCAAGATCGCGGCGATCGGCATCCGGGTCGCCAAGGGCGTCACCATGCACGGCTTCTCGCTCAACGTGAACCCCGACAACGTGTGGTTCGACCGGATCATCCCGTGCGGCATCCGGGACGCGGGCGTCACCTCGCTGGCCGGCGAACTGGGCCGCGACGTGACGATCGAGGACGTGCTGCCGGTCGCCGAGCGCCATCTGCGCGAGGTCCTCGAACACGCGGAGCTGAAGCCGCGCGAGATCGACCGGGCCCCGGCCTGAGCCGCGGCATAAACCCGGCCCGCCCGACGTTGCCCGTAGGGGCGCTCGCGCCTTCGGCCCGAGCGCGGGCCCTGGGCGACAGCCCTCGACATGCCCCGCGCCGACGCCGGAGAACCATCAAAAGCACGGGCGTACCCTGGTGGACGCCGAAGAATCAAACGCTAGGGAGCCGGTCGTGTCCGCAGTCGCACCCGACGGACGCAAGATGCTGCGCCTGGAGGTCCGCAACAGCCAGACCCCCATCGAGCGCAAGCCCGAGTGGATCAAGACCCGGGCGAAAATGGGTCCCGAGTACACGAAGATGCAGAACCTCGTGAAGAGCGAGGGCCTGCACACGGTCTGCCAGGAAGCCGGCTGTCCCAACATCTACGAGTGCTGGGAGGACCGCGAGGCCACCTTCCTCATCGGCGGCGACCAGTGCACCCGGCGCTGCGACTTCTGCCAGATCGACACCGGCAAGCCCGAGGCACTGGACCGTGACGAGCCGCGCCGCGTCGGCGAGTCCGTGGTCACCATGGACCTGAACTACGCCACCATCACCGGCGTCGCGCGTGACGACCTCGCCGACGGCGGCGCCTGGCTGTACGCGGAGACGGTCCGCCAGATCCACCGGCAGACCGCGGAGCGCGCCGAGGGCCGTACCAAGGTCGAGCTCCTGGCCCCCGACTTCAACGCGGTGCCCGAGCAGCTCGCGGAGGTCTTCTCCGCCCGCCCCGAGGTCTTCGCGCACAACGTCGAGACGGTCCCGCGGATCTTCAAGCGCATCCGCCCCGGCTTCCGCTACGAGCGTTCGCTGAAGGTCATCACCGAGGCCCGCGACTACGGCCTGGTCACCAAGTCGAACCTGATCCTCGGCATGGGCGAGACCCGCGAGGAGGTCGGCGAGGCGCTCCGGCAGCTGCACGACGCGGGCTGCGAGCTGGTCACCATCACGCAGTACCTGCGTCCCTCGGTGCGCCACCACCCCGTGGAGCGCTGGGTCAAGCCGCACGAGTTCGTGGAGCTGAAGGAGGAGGCCGAGCAGATCGGCTTCTCGGGGGTCATGTCCGGCCCGCTGGTGCGTTCCTCGTACCGCGCCGGGCGGCTGTACCGGATGGCGGTCGAGAAGCGCGGCGAGTATGTCGCCTCGCAGGCCGTCTGACCGGGCTTTCGGGTCGGGCCGGTCCGGCCTGCGGCGCCGGTCCGTTCACCTGACCCACCGTCACCCGCCGTACGCCGTAAGGAGTGCGGCAACCGTGTGAACTCACGCACAAGCGACTACTCGCCAGTAGCGGCCGATATGACGCGGTCCCGACCGTCCTCGCAGCTGAGGGCACCCGTCGGGGCCGCGTCCCCGTTCGGGGGTCCCGCATCAAGGTTTCATTGGCGTTTGACCGGTCGGTCATGCCCTGGTAACACCAAACAGTGACCCTGGACTCACAGCACGTAAACCCGTACCCGCAACGGTACCGAGGGGGGACCTCCATCATGCAGGCCGCGCCCGTTCGCGCCACAGCCATCCCGTCCTTCACCGACGCGCTGCGCGCCGTCGAGTCGCTGCTCCTCAGCAGCGGCCAGCGCACCGCCCGCCGTAACGCGTGGACCTCCGTCCTGGAGGACCGCCGCCGCGCCAAGGACCGCGTCGAGGCGCAGCTCGTGGTCGATCGGACCTTCACCGCGCGCCCCTGAGCCGGCCCTCCCCCTTTCCCGCGGACACTGCCGTCGTCGGCGCCTCCGGGGCCACGTAGACTTCACGGCATGGCGAGGAAGGACACGGCAGCGGACGCTGCGAACCCCGGGCGACTCAAGCAGATTGCCCAGACCTACAAGATGACCCGCAAGGCCGACAAGAAGATCGGTCTTGTACTCGCGGGTGTCGGCATCATCACCTTCGGTGTCTTCCTCGCGATCGGTTTCCTGATCGGTCACCCCATCTATCTCGGCATCCTGGGCCTGCTGCTCGCCTTCCTCGCGACGGCGATCGTCTTCGGGCGCCGGGCCGAGCGGGCGGCCTTCGGGCAGATGGAAGGCCAGCCGGGCGCTGCGGCGGCCGTCCTGGACAACATCGGCCGGGGCTGGACGACGACGCCCGCGGTGGCGATGAACCGCAGCCAGGACGTGGTGCACCGGGCCGTCGGCAAGGCCGGCATCGTCCTGGTCGCCGAGGGCAACCCGAACCGGGTGAAGACCCTGCTGGCCGCCGAGAAGCGGAAGATGAACCGCATCGTCGCGGACGTGCCGGTGCACGACGTGATCGTGGGCACCGGCGAGGGCCAGGTCCCGCTCAAGAAGGTCCGCACGACGCTGCTGAAGTTCCCGCGCGTCCTGACCGGCCCGCAGGTCACCACGACCAACGACCGGCTGCGGGCCATGGGCGACCTGATGAACAACATGCCGCTGCCCAAGGGGCCGATGCCCAAGGGCATGAAGCTGCCGAAGGGCGGCCCGAAGGCCCGCTGACCCCTCCCGCGTCACACGTTGAAAGGGGCCGTCCGGATCACTCCGGACGGCCCCTTCGTCATGCGGTGCGCCTCGCGTTCGTCATGCGGTGCGCCTCGCCGCCGTACGGGAGGCGTCAGATCCGCACCTCGACCGTGCCGGCCAGCCGGTCGTGCAGGCCGCGCCCGTCGCGGTCCCAGATCAGGGCCGGGACGGCGAGGAACAGCAGGACCGTGCGCAGCAGCGCGCGCAGCGGGTTGACGCGGCCGGTGTCCAGGGCGATCACCCGCAGGCCGAGGAGCCGCTTGCCGGGGGTGAAGCCGACCGTGCCGACGGTGAGGACGATCAGAGCGAACAGGACGAGCGGCGCCCAGACCTGGGCCGCACGGTCATAGCTGTCCGTGATCAGGCCGTATGCGATCAAGAGACACAGGCCCCAGTCGACGGCGAGGGCGCCGAGCCGGCGGCCCGGGCGGGCGATCGAACCCGGCCCCTCCTGCGGCAGACCGAGCTGCTCGCCCCGGTATCCGAAGTCGGCACCGGCTTCCTCCATCGCCGAGCGGGGTCCGGACAGCCACGATCCGATTGCTTGCCTGTTGTCCACCCGTCCACGGTACTGCGCCCCCATATGCGCCCGGGACGGCGGGGTGTCGACAGGCTAGGCTCGAACCCGGGCCGGTTAACTTCTGCGAAACAAATGAGTCACGCCCGAGAAACCACCCGTCCCTAGGGTCGAGGTCAGCGTGTGCCACCGCACTGGCCGCACGAACGAACTACCACCCCGGCACGGGAACGGCCGGGAGTAGGAGGAGCTGGATGTTCCAGAACGCCGACGAGGCCAAGAAGTTCATCGCGGACGAGGACGTCAAGTTCATCGACGTCCGTTTCTGCGACCTGCCGGGAGTCATGCAGCACTTCACGCTGCCGGTGGAGGCCTTCGACCCGGACGAGGAACTGGCCTTCGACGGCTCCTCCATCCGCGGCTTCCAGGCCATCCACGAGTCGGACATGGCGCTGCGCGCCGACCTGTCCACCGCGCGCGTCGACCCCTTCCGCCGCGACAAGACGGTCAACATCAACTTCTTCATCCACGACCCGATCACGGGCGAGCAGTACTCCCGTGACCCGCGCAACGTGGCCAAGAAGGCCGAGGCCTACCTCGCGTCGACCGGGATCGCGGACACCGCGTACTTCGGCCCCGAGGCCGAGTTCTACGTTTTCGACAGCGTGCGGTTCCAGACCTCCGCGAACGAGTCCTTCTACCACATCGACTCCGAGGCGGGCGCCTGGAACACCGGTGCGCTGGAGGACAACCGCGGCTACAAGGTCCGCTACAAGGGCGGCTACTTCCCGACCCCGCCGGTCGACCACTTCGCCGACCTGCGTGCGGAGATCTCCCTGGAGCTGGCCGCGTCCGGCCTCCAGGTCGAGCGCCAGCACCACGAGGTGGGCACGGCCGGCCAGGCCGAGATCAACTACAAGTTCAACACGCTGCTCGCCGCGGCCGACGACCTCCAGCTCTTCAAGTACATCGTGAAGAACGTGGCCTGGCGCAACGGCAAGACCGCGACCTTCATGCCGAAGCCGATCTTCGGTGACAACGGCTCGGGCATGCACGTCCACCAGTCGCTGTGGAGCGGCGGATCCCCGCTGTTCTACGACGAGGCCGGTTACGCGGGCCTGTCGGACATGGCCCGCTACTACATCGGCGGCATCCTCAAGCACGCCCCGTCGCTGCTGGCCTTCACCAACCCGACGGTGAACTCCTACCACCGCCTGGTGCCGGGCTTCGAGGCGCCGGTCAACCTGGTGTACTCGCAGCGCAACCGCTCCGCGGCCATGCGTATCCCGATCACCGGCTCCAACCCGAAGGCCAAGCGCGTCGAGTTCCGCGCGCCCGACTCCTCCGGCAACCCGTACCTGGCCTTCTCCGCGCTGCTGCTCGCGGGCCTGGACGGCATCAAGAACAAGATCGAGCCGGCCGAGCCGATCGACAAGGACCTCTACGAGCTGGCGCCCGACGAGCACGCGGGCGTCGCGCAGGTCCCGACCTCGCTCCCGGCCGTCCTCGACCGCCTGGAGGCCGACCACGAGTTCCTGCTCGCGGGCGACGTCTTCACGTCCGACCTGATCGAGACGTGGATCGACTTCAAGCGCACCAACGAGATCGCGCCGCTCCAGCTGCGTCCGCACCCGCACGAGTTCGAGCTGTACTTCGACGTGTGACCGGACCGACGCGTCACCGGCGCCCCGTCTCCCTCCCGGAGGCGGGGCGCCGTCGTGTTTCGCCGGACTCGCTTCACAGACCGGGCACAGTCGAGGGATCATCCCTACCGACACAGTTGTTCGAGGAAGGTAACGGGGATGGCGCAACAGGAAGACGAAGAGCGCGAGTTCGACCTCCGCTGGGCGGACACCGCCGAGTACAAGGAGCCCTCGGCGCGGGCCCGGATGCTCGCCGCGCGCTGGAAGGAGAACCCGCCCGCGCCGCAGCCCTTCCGGGCCGACCCCGGCCGGTCGGCGCCCCGCCGGTCGTCCTGGGTCTCGACCACCGTCGTGCTGGGCACCGTGGTCGTGATCATCGTGCTGCTGGGCTGGGCGAACTTCCGCGCCCCCTACTAGCCGCGAGGGGCGACGTCCGCCCGCCGCTCCTTGACGGCGAGAGGGCGTGCCGGGCGTCGCGACGGGGCGACCGACGCCTGCCGCGGCACTGGTCCGCACGCGCCGCGAGTCCGCCCGCGCCGGAGCTCGGGCGGGCTTTGCCGGTCCTAGGGCGGATCGGGAGCTCCTCGTGGAAGGGGGCAGGTGCACACTGGCAGTGGGACGAGTGCCTGACTGCGGGGTGGTGCAGATGCAGAGCCGATTCCGGAGCGACCGGCGGCTGACCGTGCGGATGGCGGTCACGCTCTTTTTGCTCGGACTGTTGTACGTGGCGTTCGTCGCCGCGCTGATCGTGCTGCTGAAGTCCTGGGTGCTGGTCGTGGTCGTCGCGGCGGGGATGCTCGGCGCCCAGTACTGGTTCTCCGACCGGATCGCGCTGTGGGCGATGCGCGGGCGGATCGTGGAGCGGGAGGAGTATCCGGAGCTGCACGCGGTGATCGACCGGCTGTGCGCGATCGCGGACATGCCGAAACCGGTGGTCGCCGTGTCGCAGCTGGACATGCCGAACGCCTTCGCCACCGGGCGCAACCCCGACAACGCCGTGGTCTGTGTGACGACCGGGCTGCTGCGGCGGCTGGAGCCGGCGGAGCTGGAGGGCGTACTCGCGCACGAGCTGTCCCATGTGGCGCACAAGGACGTCGCCGTGATCACCGTCGCGTCCTTCCTCGGCGTGATCGCGGGGCTGATCGTGCGGTTCGCCTTCTACTCGCAGCTGTTCGGCGGGGGCCGGCGGGACCAGAACACCGCCGTGATCTTCGCCGCCGTGATGGGGGTGTCGGCGGCCGTCTACGCGCTCAGTTTCCTGCTCATCCGGGCCCTGTCCCGCTATCGGGAGCTCGCGGCCGACCGTGCGGCTGCGCACCTCACGGGCCGTCCCTCGGCGCTGGCGTCCGCGCTGACGAAGGTCTCCGGGGACATCGCGCGGATCCCCGTCAAGGACCTGCGGACCGCCCAGGCGTTCAACGCCTTCTACTTCACCCCGGCACTGGGCTCCGGCCCGGATGTGGCACGGCTCTTCTCCACGCACCCGAGCCTTGAGGAACGGCTCGACCAACTGGGCCGCATCTCGACCGAGTTGGGCGAGGCGGCGAAGCCGGGGAAGGCGGGCTGAGGATGGGGCTGCTGGACATCCTGCTCGGCCGGACCAAGCCGGTCGCGCCCGATCTCGACCGGCTCTTCGCGCTGCCGTCGGCCGCGGTGACGCTGGAGGCGGCGGCGGGGTTCACCCCGACCGGGGACGGCGCGGTGTGCTTCGCCACGGTCGAGGGCGCCGCCTTCGAGCAGTCGCACCGGGAGGTGCGGGCCCTGCTCGACGCGGACGCCGACCGGGACGGGTCCCCGGTGGAGCTGCGGCGCGACGACTACGGCTACTCGTGGCTCGTCTCGCACCGCTCCCCCGGGCAGCTGCCGCTTCTCGTCAACGACCTGCACGCGGTGAACAGTTCGATGGAGGTCAACGGCTTCGGCCCGCAACTGCTGTGCTCGCTGGCCGGTTTCCAGGACCCGCAGGGGCGCCGGCTCGCTCTGGTCTACCTGTACAAGCGGGGCACCTTCTACCCCTTCGCGCCGCTGCCCGGTGCGGGGCAACGGCGCGACAACCCGCTGGAGCTGCGGATCAGGGCGGCACTCGCCGACGACCTGCGGATCGAGCAGGACCTGAACCGCTGGTTCCCGCTGTGGGGGGCTCCGGGCCTGTGACCGGTGACGCCAGGCGGCGGCACCGGTGCCACCGGCGGTCTCACCCGCTCTTCTCGCGCTCCTGACGGCGGGTCTGGAGCGGGTGCTCCCGGCGGTAGCGGCGCTCCCAGCGGGCCTGCTGGTCACGGCGGTCCCGGTAGGCGCGGTAGCTCGCGGGCGTGGACCCCGGGGTGGAGCCCTGCGAGGTGGGCGCCGAGCCACGGCCGCGGCCGTACTGCGTGTAGAGGAAGAGGACGGCGACGGCGGCGAGCCACCAGAGGTGGTTTCCGAATCCCAGGACGACCAGGACGACGGTCCCGGTTATGACGATGGTGCCCATCACGGGCCTCCGTGTGCGTGGTTGGTCCGAGCGGTGATCGACGTGTCCGGCGGAACGTGGGGAGGGCGTCCGGCCGTGGGTGCGTAGAGACTAGCCCCCGAGTCAGCCGTGTGGTGCCTCTCGTGCGGGAAGCGGGGGCGGGCGCCTCCGTAACGCGTATCCAGCGTAGGGAGACGGTCACGCCGCGTGCATCTCCTTTTCCCGCGGCACGTGACCGGGGCCGTTCTGCCGCTCCCGGGTCAGATGCCGGGGGCCGCCCGCAGTACGCCCGCCGCGACGGCCGCGCACAGCGCCGCGTGGTCGGCGGCGGTCTGACGGGCGTAGCTCAGGGCGAACTCCGCGACGGCCCGCTCGAAGGTGTCCGTGTCCCCCAGGTACCCGGCGATCGCGACCCGGTCGCCGGAGCGGGCGTGCGCGCGGGCCAGCGCGGTGCCGCACAGCCGGGCGTACGCCACCAGGTCGGCCGGGGCCATGCCCGCCACGTCCGCGGAGCCCTTGGTGTCACGCAGCCGGCGCCAGTAGAAGGCGCGGCCCTGCGGCCCGGTCATCCACCCGAGGAAGATGTCGCCGGTGGCCTGGAGCAGCCGCTGCCCGGCGACGACCCGGTGCCCGGGATGGACGTACGGGCCGCCCGGCAGGTGTTCCTCCAGGACGGACCTGCGGGCCTCCTTGATCTGGAGGAACAGCGGGTCGTCGTGGTCGCGGCCGGCGAGCAGCACCAGGAAGCAGCGGGTGCCGACGCTGCCGACGCCGACGGCCTTGCGGGCCACGTCCACGAAGCGGTAGCGGTCCAGGAGGAGCCGGCGTTCCTCGGAGAGGGTGGAGCGGTAGTCGCAGAAGATCTTGCGCAGGGCGGCGGTGTCGGAGGCGCCGGCGGGTTCGAGGAGCGGCGGGTCGGTGATGATGCGCCGGCGGCCGTCGACGACCTCCGTCAGCTTGCCGAGGGACTGGAGGCTGGTGCGGCGGCGGGCCCGGGTGAGGCTGGACCCGACGTGCCGGCGCGAGCGGCCGGAGCGGACCAGGGGCAGCAGACTGCCGGCGTCGATCCGCTCGTACCAGACGTCGAGTTCGCCGCGCGGGGCCAGCCGCCGCATGGTCGTGCGGTACGCGGCCACCGCCTCCTGTGCCGCCCGGCGCACCTTGGTCTCGCCGTGGCCGTTCTCGCGGGCGGCGACGGCGACGCTGGCGGCGAGCCGTTTGACGTCCCACTCGAAGGGGCCGGGGAACGTCTCGTCGAAGTCCTTGAGGTCGAACAGCAGGGACCGCTCCGGGCACGCGTACAGGCCGAAGTTGAGCAGGTGGGCGTCGCCGCACAGCTGCACGGTCAGCCCGGAGTGCGGCTGCGCGGCGAGGTCGGCGGCCATCACGGCGGCCGCGCCGCGCAGGAAGGCGAGGGGGGAGGCGGCCATGCGCCCGTAGCGGACCGGCAGCAGCTCGGGCAGCCGGTCGCGGCCCTGGCGTTCCAGTACGGCGACGGGGTCGGGCCGTTCCACGGAGGGGATCCACAGGGCGTGCGCGGAGCGCGGGACGCGTTTGCGGGCGGCCCTGCCCCGCCGCTCGCGCTGTGCGGGGCCGGCGGGAGCGGTCATCCGCCCTGCTGCCTGTCCATCGCGCCTCCCGTTTCCCGGCCCTCGTCCCTGCGGTTCGCGCCCTCCTGAAGGCAGTGAAGGCCGGGCGGGGGGACGCCCGCACGCGGGGTACGGCGTTCGGGTGACGGCATACGGATGTCAGTGGCGTCGGGGAGGATCGGTGCGGGACGACACGGGTGGAGGTCGGTATGACGCGCAGGGCGGCCGGGGAGCGGCACATCGGGGTGCCGGAGCGCCGGGCGAGGCTCGCGCTGCGGCAGCGGGTGGCGGGCGCGGCCCGGGCGGCGAGCCCGGAGGAGGTGGCCCGTTCACTCGTCGCCCTGCACGGCACGGACCCGGCGACGGTGTACCTGTCGGTGGGCGCGCGCCTGGCGGACCCGGCGCGGACGGTGGAGGAGACGGGCCGGGCGCTGTACACGGACCGCACGCTGGTGCGGATGCACGGCATGCGGCACACCGTGTTCGTGTTCCCCACCGAGCTGACGGCCGTCGTGCACGCCTCGACGGGCCGTACGGTCGCCACCCGCGAGCGGGCCGCGCTGCTCAGGGACATGGCGAAGGCCGGGGCGCCGGACGCGGCCTGGCTGAAGGAGGTCGAGGACTCGGCGCTGGCCGCGCTGGCCCGGCGCGGGCAGGCCACGGCGGCCGAGCTCGCGGCGGACGAACCGCGGCTGCGCGAGCAGTTCGTGTACGCGGCGGGGAAGGGCTACGAGGGGCTGCACACCGTCTCGACGCGGCTGCTGAAGGTGCTGGGTGTGGAGGGCAGGGTCGTCCGGGGGCGGCCGCTGGGCTCCTGGACCTCCAGCCAGTTCCGCTGGGCGGTGGCGCCCGCGCATCCCGAACTGGACCCGGCCGGGGCGCAGGCCTCGCTGCTGGGGCGGTGGCTCGCCGTGTGCGGCCCGGCCACGGAGGCCGACCTGGCCTGGTGGACGGGGTGGCGGGTGACGGAGGTCCGCCGGGCGCTGGCGGCGGTCGGGGCCCTCCGGGTGTCGGTGGACGAGGGACCGGCGTACGTCGCCGACGGTGACGACGGCCCGGTGGCCGGGCCCGCCGAGCCGTGGGCCGCGCTGCTGCCGTCGCTCGATCCGGCGGTGATGAGCCGCCGGGAGCGCGACTGGTACCTCGCGCCCGGGCTGCGGCCCCTGCTGGTCGACGGCAGCGGCAACGTGGGGCCGACGGTGTGGTGGGACGGACGGGTGGTGGGCGGTTGGGCCCAGCGGCCGGACGGGGAGATCGTGTGGCGGCTCCTGGAGACCGACGGTTCGGGCCGGGAGGCGCGGGCGGCGATCGAGGCGGAGGCCGCCCGGCTGCGCGGCTGGGTGGGCGCGACCCGGGTGACCCCGCGCTTCCGGACACCGCTGGAGAAGGAACTGTCGGCGTGAGCGGTGACGCCTGAGACGTGACGCCTGAGACGTGAGACCTGAGCTCCGAGGCGTGATCTCTGGGACGTGACCTCTGAGGCGTGCGCCTGAGGGGTCACGCCTCGGGCACACGTCTGAGGGGGCACGCCGAACGCCTCGGCGCCTCGACGCCCAGACAACTCACCTTTCGCGCGCGGCGGTTGGCTCCGCGTCGGCGCGAACTCCGGGCGCGCCCTCCGCAACAGCGGCGCGCCCGGGGTGCGTTCAGCGCGAGTAGCGGATCAGCGCTCGCACCATGTGGCACGTGGTGTCCGACGGCGGGTGGACTCCGATCAGCTCCGCCGTGCTCCGGATCGTCTCGTTGCGGGCCTGGTCGGGTACGTAGACGCCCGAGTCGAGCAGGGCGATCGCCAGTCGCAAAGCCTTGAGGCGGCGGTTGTGCGTGACGTACCACTCGCGCGGCCGGCCCGGCGGCAGCGTGCGCTTCTCCACGGGCGCGTACGGCAGGTCGAGCAGCACGGGGTGCTTCGCGGTGGACTGGGTGGGCTTCGGCTTCAGTGCGGCAGCGGGCACAGGCATCCTCCTGTCGCGGTCAGGGCGCCCCCTTCCGGAGTTCGGACACCCCGGCGACACCCTCGAACACTGCTTCTATTCTACCGCCCGCCACTGACAAAAGCCCCTGGCCACAAGGGCTTTCGAGGCTGCTGTGACAGGGGTGGGAAACGGGTTTCCGGCCCCCGCGTCCCACACCATCCGAACGACGGTGTGACGCAGGTTACTTCGGTGACTCCTGTAACCACTGAGTAACTTCGTTCGGTATCTCGTACATCCCGGCGTACGCTCCCCGACCTCTTCAGGAGGCGCGCATGTCCCGCAGGAGAACCGTCAGTACGAAGAAGAAGCTCGCGCTGCTGGTGAGCGCGGCGGCCGTGGCCGGAGGTGGAGCCTTCGCCATGGCGAACACCTCGAACGCCGCGCAGACACCCCGGACACTGTCCGCGGAGTCGACCGTCTGCCAGGGGCTCACCACCGCGCTCGGCAACAACCAGGCGTTCATCGACGCGCAGCGCGCCCTCGCAGACCGCCGCGGCGGGAAACGCCGGCGGTGGCGCTGCGGCCTCCGGCCGGCAGGTGTGCAACGGCTCCACCGTCACCCTCTCCGGCGAGGGCGGGGCGCCTGCCGCCTCCAGCAACCAGTTCCCGGCGGGGACGAAGCTGAAGGTCACCAACCTGGACAACAACAAGTCCACGACCGTGCAGGTCACCTCGGTCTCCGGCAGCTGCGCGCTGCTGAACAACGCGGCCTTCGAACAGGTCCGTGAGCCCGGCAAGTTCCTCATCCGCCGGGCGCTGATCGAGAAGGTGGGGTGAGGCACCGCCGGGCCGGCCGCTGAGGCGCGGTCCCGGGCCGCGCCTCGCGCCCACGTGTCACGGAACCGGTTGCTCCCGGCCAGGAGCAGCCGGTTCCGGCATGTCCAAGCCCCCCGCCGCACCGACCCCGTCCGGGCGGCACGGGCCGTGGGCGGCCACTGGCCGACGGCGGCCCACCCGTCGTACGACGCTCAACCCCATCGCATACGAGCCGCCGGCGCTCCGCCCGTCCGCCGCCCCCCGCGCCCGCGCGGACGAGGTCCCGCCGCGCGCTCCGGCCGACATCCGGAGCGGACCTCGCCCCTCACGCCGTGAACCGCGCCACCCCACGACCCGGTAACACGGGGTTCACGTTCGAGCAATGACCGGGAAATCGCCTGTTGACAGGCTGCCCGGCATCGAAGGCGGCGCCCCGGTGCCGCAGCGCCGCTGCACCCGCAAGTGAGCCCAGACCCACCCCCGAAGGAAGTGGCCAGTGACCTTCAAGGCTGAGTACATCTGGATCGACGGCACCGAGCCGACGGCCAAGCTGCGCTCCAAGACCAAGATCCTGGCCGACGACGCCAAGGGCGCCGAGCTGCCGATCTGGGGCTTCGACGGGTCGTCCACGAACCAGGCCGAGGGCCACGCCTCGGACCGCGTACTCAAGCCGGTGGCCACCTTCCCGGACCCGATCCGCGGCGGCGACGACGTCCTCGTCATGTGCGAGGTCCTCAACATCGACATGACGCCGCACGAGTCCAACACGCGTGCCGCGCTCACCGAGGTCGCGGAGAGGTTCGCCTCGCAGGAGCCGATCTTCGGCATCGAGCAGGAGTACACCTTCTTCGACGGCTCCCGCCCGCTCGGCTTCCCCGAGGGCGGCTTCCCCGCCCCGCAGGGCGGCTACTACTGCGGTGTCGGCGCCGACGAGATCTTCGGCCGCGAGATCGTCGAGGCGCACCTCGACAACTGCCTGAAGGCGGGCCTCGGCATCTCCGGCATCAACGCCGAGGTCATGCCCGGCCAGTGGGAGTTCCAGGTCGGCCCGCTGTCCCCGCTGGAGGTCTCCGACCAGCTGTGGGTGGCCCGCTGGCTGCTCTACCGCACCGCCGAGGACTTCGGCATCTCCGCCACCCTCGACCCGAAGCCGGTCAAGGGCGACTGGAACGGCGCCGGCGCGCACACCAACTTCTCCACCAAGGCGATGCGCGAGGGCTACGACGCGATCATCACCGCCTGCGAGTCGCTCGGCGAGGGCTCCAAGCCGCTGGACCACGTCAAGCACTACGGCGCCGGCATCGACGACCGTCTGACGGGCCTGCACGAGACCGCCCCGTGGAACGAGTACTCCTACGGCGTCTCCAACCGCGGCGCCTCGGTCCGTATCCCGTGGCAGGTCGAGAAGGACGGCAAGGGCTACATCGAGGACCGCCGTCCGAACGCCAACGTCGACCCGTACCTGGTGACCCGTCTGATCGTGGACACCTGCTGCACCGCGCTCGACAAGGCCGGCCAGGTCTGATCCGCTCCGCTTCCCGGCAGGGGGCGTCCGCCGACACGGCGGGCGCCCCCTGCCGCGTGCGCGCCGCCGGGGAGTTCCGGCACGGATGCGTCCAAGCAGTGAGAGGAGGGTCCTGCCGGCCGCCTCCTTCTGCTTCAATGGGCTCATGGCCAGCTTCCAGAAGTACACCGCGACGGGTCGCCATGACCTCGAGCCCTTCTGGCCCTCCCGTCAGCACCACGACTTCGACCGGGTGTGTTGCCGCGCGACGAACGCGCGGGCCCTCTAAAGCCGTACACCCCCGGCCTTCGGCCAGCGCGAAACGACGTACGTCCTCGACGGGCCCGACCACGAATCGGGTCGTCGGCCTCCCTGACGAACTCCTCGCGCGAAAGAGCTGACCTCTCATGGCGACCACTCGTTCCTTCCCCACCGCCACACTTCCCGCCCCGTCCGCCACCGCGCCGGCCGGGACGCCCCGGCACCGGCTGCGCGCCGTCGACCGGGACGAGGTGATCGACGTCGCGGACTTCCTGCCCCCGGGTGCCACCTGGCTGCCGGCGCCCCAGCACACCCTGCCCGTCCTGCCGGGCCGGCCGCCGATGGTCGGCTACCTGGTGCTGGTCCCGGCCGACCAGCAACCGCCGTTCCTGCCGGTCGCGGTGCCCGACCGGCCCGAGGCCGCCGAGCCGGCCGGCCAGGCGGGCGACCTGCTCGTCCGGATCGACACCGTGCAGCGCACCGCCGAGGTGGACGGACGCGCGCTCGACCTCACCTACCTGGAGTTCGAGCTGCTCTCCCACCTCGTCGCGCACCCGAACCGGGTGCACACCCGCGACCAGCTGGTCACCACGGTGTGGGGCTACGGGCATGTGGGCGACGGCCGTACCGTCGACGTCCACATCGCCCGGCTGCGCCGCAAGCTGGGTGCCGAGCACCGCTCCGCGATCCAGACGGTGCGCCGGGTCGGCTACAAGTACACCCCGCCGACCGCTCGTTGACAGCTGCGGACGGCCCGCTCGGCCGTGACGGCGCGGACGTGTCGCGGGCGGTCGGCACGAGGTTGCCGCCGCCCCGTCACCGAGACCGTGGCCGACACCCGGAGCCAGCCGGCAACGCCGCATTCGAGATCGCCGCGGCCGTCGAGAGCGGGCCCGAACTCGCCCGCGCGCTGGCGGAGTTCGGCACCGGACGTCGCCGTGGTCGACGTACGCCTGCCCCCGGCGCACACCGACGAGGGACTGCGCTGCGCGCTGGAGGCGCGGCGGGCCAGACCCGGGCTCCCGGCGCTCGTGCTGTCGCAGCACGTGGAGCAGTTGTACGCGCGTGAGCTGCTCGCCGACGGCGACGGCGGGGGCTACCTGCTCAAGGACCGGGTGTTCGACGCGGAGCAGTTCGTGGACGCCGTACGGCGGGTGGCGGCGGGCGGCACCGCCATGGACCCGCAGGTGATCCGGCAGCTGCTGTCGCGCCGGGCGGCCGGCGACCGGATGCCGGGACGGCTCACCCCGCGCGAGACGGAGGTGCTGGAGCTGGTGGCGCAGGGCCGCTCCAACGCGGCGATCGCCGCACAGCTGGTGGTCACCGAACGGGCCGTCGCCAAACACACCTCCAACATCTTCGCCAAACCGGGACTCGAGGTGTCGGACGATGACAATCGGCGCGTACTGGCGGTGCTGGCGTATCTGGACCACGGGCCGGCCCAAACCCCCTGACAGCATCGAATTCCGTGACGTGTGCGGGAGTTGGGGCCGAATTGTCTCGCGACTCTCTCATCAATTTCTGAGTCGGCTGAACACCTGTGGGACCACCCTCGTATGAATGGGAGCCGCTTCATCCTGTCGGGCGCCTCGATGCTGCCCCGCAAGGAAGTCAGAGGAGTTCCATGGGACGCAACACACGCAAACGCCGCACGCCGCTGGCCACCAAGGCCATAGCCGCATCGGCGGCCCTAGCGCTCGGTGGGGGCGGGCTGATCTGGGCAAACTTCTACGCTTCTGCGCACGAGTCCAACAGCTCGGGCCAGAACTGGACGAAGGCCGCCGCCGCGCAGGTCGCGACGATCTCCTGCCCGGACGTGGGCCAGAAACTGACGAGCGTGCCGACCGCGGCACGCGCCGGCGTCGACAGGGAGTTGGCGAACCTCGACAAGCAGATCACCGAGGCCTACGCCCGCCTCGCCTCGACGCGCCAGGCACAGACGAACGACGCGAGCTTCGTGCAGAACGCGATCGTCGGCCCGCTCAAGGAGAAGCGGAACGCGACTATCGACCGCATCCGCATCAACATCACGCGGGTCGGCGGCAGTTTCGACAACTCGGTGAGCCAGCTCGCCGCCTGCACGACGCAGAACGCCAACAACACCACGGCTGGTGGCCAGAACAACGGCGGCCAGCAGAACAACAACGGTGGGCAGCAGCAGGGCGGCAACACCGCCACCGCCGCTCCCAGCCAGAGCGCCGGCGCCGGCCAGAACAACGGCGGCCAGAACAACGGCGGTCAGCAGGCGGGCAACGGCGGCCAGGCCGGCAACGGCCCGGTGGCGGCCGACTTCGTGGACATCACGAAGGTGCAGGCGAACGTGAAGGCCAAGCCGCAGAAGAACGGCAACGCCTCCACCGGTACCTTCACCACCAAGTGCGGTGTCAACGCCAACGGCAGCCACAACACCGACAACGTGATCGTGGCGCCCGGCGTGAAGAACGGCGCGCACCACCTGCACGACTACGTCGGCAACCAGACCAACGACGCCTTCGCGAACAACAACACGTTCGCGGCCGGCGAGACCACCTGCCAGAACCAGCAGGACAAGTCGCTGTACTACTGGCCGGTGCTGCGTGTGCAGAACGGCACGCAGGACTTCGACCAGAACAACGACGGTGGCGGCAAGGAGGGCAACGTCGGCAAGATCCTGCTCGCCAAGCAGGCTCAGATCAAGTTCGTCGGCAGCCCGACCAGCAAGGTCGTCGCGATGCCGCAGTTCCTGCGCATCATCACCGGTGACGCCAAGACCACGACCAACGGTCTGGCCAACGCCAACGCGCACTGGAGCTGCACGGGCTTCGAGAACAAGGTGCAGCTCACCGAGCAGTACCCGATCTGCCCGAAGGGCAGCAGCGTGGTGCGGACGTTCGCCTTCCAGTCCTGCTGGGACGGCAAGAACATCGACAGCGCCAACCACCGCACGCACGTCGCCTTCGCCGACGCCAACGGCAACTGCGCCAACGGCTTCAAGGCGATCCCCCAGCTGACGATGCGCCTGGTGTACGACGTTCCCACCCCGGTCCTGGCCAACGGTCAGATCAAGAACCCCTACGCGGTCGACGGTTTCCCGGAGCAGCTCCACAAGCCGTCCACCGACCACGACGACTTCATCAACGTGATGAACGCCAACCTGAACAACAAGGTCGCCAACTGCGTCAACACCGGCCAGCGGTGCCAGTGATGTCACCCCGGTGACGTCCTGAGACGAGAAGGGCCGGTGGCGGGAACTCCCGCCACCGGCCCTTCTCGTGTGCCGGTGGATGCGACCGGTGCGGTCAGCCGCCGTGGCCGGCGGAGTGCGAGGCGCCGTGGTCGGTGCCCTGCTCGATGTCACCGCCGAGCGTGCCGCGGAGCGCGGACACCGTGGTGTTCTCGCCCACGGCGACCCACTTGCGGCCCACCAGGTAGTGGCCACCGTAGTCCTTCGCCTCGTTGATCCACTCGCGCTGGCCGCGGTCGGTGGCGAAGGTGGCGAGGATGAACCTGCCGTCGGAGTTCTTGCAGATGGCCTGCCGGATCTCGTCGGCGTCCGTCTGCATGTCCGGCGTGCACTTCACCTCGGCGGCCAGGTGTTCCAGGCTGCCGGTGGCCGTCTCGGGCACGGTCGCCTCGCTCTTCGCACCGGATCCGCAGCCCGCCAGCGCCAGCACCGCCGCCGCGCCGGTCAGCGCGAGCATCGGTCGGGTCAACCTCATGTGTTCCTCCGGTCCCTTCGGCGGCACGGTCCGGACGCATGCCGCACGGAGCCCGGGCGAGGGCTCTGTCTTCGATACGGCTCCGGTTCGCGGAGCACTCAAAATACGCTGTCACCCCCGGCACACCCGTGCGAAGGTGACCCGGTGAACGCTGACTGGGAAGATCGTGTGACCGCCGCCTGGGCGACCTTCGACGACTACGCCGAACAGGACGCCGCCGGCTTCCGGGCGGTGATCGACGCGCTGGTCGCCGAGCTGCCCGCCGACAGCCCGCTCGGCCCCTTCGAGCGGGCCTGCGCGTGGGACTCCACGGGGCACTCGGACCGGGCGGTGCCGCTGTACGAGGAGGCGCTGGCGCGCGGGCTCGGCGACGTCAGCGGTTACAAGGGCCGCCGGGCGAGGATCCAGCTGTCGAGCTCGCTGCGGAACACCGGCCGGGCGGAGGAGGGCGTCGCACTGCTCTCGCCCGAACTGGTCGCCCCCTCCGACGAGTTGGACGATGCCGTACGGGCATGTCTCGCGCTGTGCCTGTCCAGTCTGGGCCGGGACCGCGAGGGCCTGTCCCTGGCGCTCGGCGCGCTGGCCCCCCATCTGCCGCGTTACCAGCGCTCGATGGCGAACTACGCCCGCCTGCTCGTGGAGGAGGAGGCGTAACTCTCCGCAGCCAGGTGACCATCCGCGGATTCGCTCGTTCTGCTGAACGTGCAGCCACAGGATGTCGCCCCGCGCCCCGGACCCGCCGCCTCCTCCTCCGCCGACCCCGTCGTCGGCGTCGAGCAGGCCGAGGCAGCGCTCGTCGAGCACTACCCACGGCTGGTCCGGCTCGCCTATCTGGTGCTGCCGCCGGGCCTGGGCCGCAAGCGGCGGGTCCTGACCGCGCACGCCCTCACCCAGCGCGCCCTGCCCCGCGGCCGGGCCTCGGCCTCCGTGATCCCGGCGCAGTCGACGGGCCGGGACGGCGACCCGGGCTACGCCTACCTCCGCCTCCAGGTCGTCCGTGCGGCGCTGGAGGCCGGCCGGCCGCTCGGGTTCGGTGCCTGGCCCAAGCGGTCCCAGCTGCCGCCGCTGCTGCCCCAGGTGTGGGGTCTGCGGCTGTTCCCGCGCTCCGGCGGCGCCGACGAACTCGCCCTGGAACAGCGGCTGTCCACCTTGTCAGGGCCGGCCCGCGCCGCGTACGTGCTGCGCGGCCTGGAGAAGCTCCCCGACGGCGTCCTGCGCAAGGTGCTGAAGGCCGCGGGGGTGGAGGACACGGAGGCGGCGCTGCGGGAGGCGGACGGCCACACCGAGCGGTACCCGCTGCTGGAGTCCCCCGAGTTCGACCCCTGCTCGCTCCAGGCCCGGCCCACCGACCTGATGCGGCGCCGACAGCACACGAAGGCGGCGCTCGCCGCCGCGGCGGCCGTCGTGGTGTCCGGGGCACTGCTCGCCCTGCCCGGCGGCGGCTGGGGCCCCGACGGCGCCGCCGCCCCCGCCTCCGCGCAGAACCCGGCGGCCCGCGCCGCCCTCGACCCTGGCCTGCTGACCAGGGTCGCGGCCACGGCGTGGGAGTCCTCCGCGCGCACCGACTTCTCGGTCTGGCCCGCGCGCGGCGACCTGACCGGCGACAGCGCGCTGCTGCGCCGGGCCCTCGCCGTCTGGGCCCGCCCCGGGGAGAACGTCCGGGTCTCGGCGACCCCGGGCACCCCGTCCGGCGGCCCGGCCGGCCCGCCCCAGCTGCTGTACGCGGGGCTCGTGGACAACGCGCGCGTGGTGATCTTCTACGACGGTCTGCGCATCGCCCGCTACGCCGAGCCGAAGGACGGCAAGCGGGGCGCGGCCCTCGACTTCGCGCGGGTCGACGGCGCGACCGGGGCCGGCGCGGAGGCGGTGGTGCTGGGCCGGTCGGACGGCAACGTCCGCTATCTGACGGCCCCCTGGGTCAGGAAGGCGGCCGAGCGGGACCTGCTGAAGCCGGGGGCCGGCGAGATGGCACTCACTCTCGCCGGGGGCGTCACCTCGCCGGTGGCCTCCGCCCCGCAGACCGGCTCCTGCACGTCCTGGAACGTCCTCCAGGTGACGGACCAGTCCGGTACGCGGCTGCTCAGCGACCTCGGCGAGCTGGTCCCCGCCCATCTCACCGCGGGCCGGCCGGGGTACACCGGCGAGGCCTCCGGCGCGCAGGCCCTGCGCACCTGGTCGCCGTTCGCCTGCTCGCTGGCGTCGATGCGCTCGGCGGGCGTGCGCGGCGTCAACGCCTGGGCGTACGCCTCGCAGCCGCTGCCGGACGCGAGCGGATCGGCGGACTGGGTGTGCACGCGGGCGGAGACCTGGCGGGGCGGCGGAACGCGCGTGCTGGCCCAGTTCCACACGCCGGGCGGGGCGTACGGGGCGGTGACGGCGAAGGCGGAGAACGTGCCGTCCTGCGGTCCGCGCGACCCGCATGTGCTGGCCGGGGTGCTGTGGAAGTCGCAGCAGGGCTCCTGGTACCTGCTCGCGGCGGCCAGCCGGGACACCGCTTCCATCAGTGCGACGGGCGGGGTCGAGGGCACCGCGCGGGGCGGCCTGCTGGCCGTGCGGGCCGAACAGGGCGCACAGGCGGGGCTGAAGGGGACCCTGGAGGACGGGCGGTCGATCAGCGGACTGGGATGAGGGCGCGCGCCGGCCTGTGGACCGTTGCTCGGGCACCAGTTGCCGCAGGAGGGTTTCCCCCCGACTTACCCGTCAGTACATTGACGTCATGTCTAACAAGCTGCCCCGGCGGATCGAGTCCGAGCGCGTCCCGCTGAAGGCCCGGAAGGTGTCCTTCTCCTGGGAGGACACCCCCCTGCACTGGGTGCCGGGAGACCCTTTCGCCGGACACACCATCAATGTGCTGCACCTGCTGCTGCCCGCCGGTGAGCGGTGGTTCGTGCACGTCTACCGGCAGGTGCTGCCCCACATCCGGGACGAGCGGCTGCGCGCGGACGTCATCGGGTTCATCGGGCAGGAGGCGATCCACTCCCAGGCCCACGACGAGGTCCTGCCGCACCTGCGGAAGCTCGGACTGGACCCGACGCCGTACACCGCGCAGGTCGACTGGCTCTTCGAGAAGCTGCTCGGCGACCGGCGGCTGCCCCCGGGCCGGGCCCGCAGGTGGTGGCTGATGGAACGGGTCGCGATCATCGCGGCGATCGAGCACTACACCGCCTTCCTCGGCGACTGGATCCTGAACGCCGGGGAGCTCGACCGGCGGGGTGCCGACCCGACGATGCTGGACCTGCTGCGCTGGCACGGCGCGGAGGAGGTTGAACACCGCTCCGTCGCCTTCGAGTTGTTCCTGCACGTCGACGGGGGGTACCGGCGGCGCGCGCGGACCTGGGCGATCGCGTTCGCGGCGCTGGTGTTCCTCTGGCAGCGCGGGGCCCGCTTCTTCATGGCGAACGACCCGACGCTCACCGATGGGAGGGCCCCCTTCAGGGACTTCCACACGCGCGGCAGGCGCGGCACCCTGCCGGCGACCGAGGCCCTGCTCCGGTCCGTCCCGCGCTATCTGAGCCGCGCGTACCACCCCTCCCAGCAGGGCTCCACCGCGCAGGCCGTCGCCTACCTGGCGTCCTCCCCCGCGGCGCGCGCCGCCGACACGGCCGCCGCCGACACGGCCGCCGCCGCCGCCGCCGCAGCCGATACGCCCGCTGCCGACGCGGCCGCAGCCGACATGGACAGGGAGAGCGCGTGATGGCACGGGTGTGGACCGTCACGGCCCTCGCGGGCGCCACCCTGCTGGCCCGGCGGGCGGTGCGGCGCCGCATCCGGACCTCGCCGCTGTGGCCGCTGCCCGCCCTGCCCACGCCGGTCTCCGGGCGGCCCCGGTCGCGGACGGCGAAGGTGCGGGTCACCTCGCGCGAGACGGTGGCCGACGGGGTCGTCCGGCTGCGGCTGGAGGGCCGTGACCTGCCGCGCTGGGAACCGGGGGCGCACCTCGACCTGGTGCTGCCGTCGGGGTTGGTACGGCAGTACTCGCTGTGCGGCGACCCCCGGGACACCACGTCGTACACCGTCGCCGTCCGGCTGGCCGGGGACGGGCGGGGCGGCTCGCGCGAGGTGCACGAGCGGGTGCGGGAGGGCACGGAGCTGGAGGTGCGGGGGCCGCGGAACCGGTTCCCGCTGGTGCCGGCCGACTCCTTCCTCTTCGTCGTCGGCGGCATCGGCATCACTCCGGTCCTGCCGATGCTGCGGGCCCTGCCGGACGGCGCGCGATGGCGGCTGCTGTACGGCGGGCGGACGCGTGGCTCGATGCCGTTCCTGGCGGAACTCGAAGAGCTCGGCGGGGACCGGGTCACCGTCGTCGCCGGGGACGAGGCCGGGCGGCCCGACCTCGGCGCGCTCTTCGCGGACCTGCCCGCCGACACCGCCGTGTACTGCTGCGGGCCACCGGGACTCATGGCGGCCGTCGAGGAGCGGCTGCCGGCCGGGCCGGCCCTGCACCTGGAGCGGTTCGCGCCGCCCGGGCCGTCGTCCGGCGACGGCGCCTTCGAGGTCGAACTACGGCGCAGCGGGCGGACGTTGACGGTGCCCGCCGGGTCCACGGTGCTGGCCGCCGTCCGCGCGGAACTGCCGGACACCGTCTACTCCTGCGAGCAGGGCTTCTGCGGGACGTGCCGGCAGCGGGTGCTGGCGGGGGAAGTGGAGCACCGGGACGAGTGGCTGACCGACGGGGAACGCGCGGACTCGATGCTCATCTGTGTGTCGCGGGCCCGGGGCGATCGCCTGGTGCTGGACCTGTGAACACCCCTGACCGGTCCTGTCCGTGGAAGGCCGGATCCGATCGGTAAGGTGTTCGTATGACTACCGGGGTGCGCCGCAGGATGGGCGTCGACGAACGGCGGCAGCAGTTGATCGGGGTCGCCCTCGAACTGTTCAGCCGCCGCTCGCCCGACGAGGTCTCCATCGACGAGATCGCGTCGGCGGCAGGTATCTCGCGTCCGCTGGTCTACCACTACTTCCCCGGCAAACTCAGCCTGTACGAAGCCGCGTTGAAGCGTGCCTCGGAGGATCTGGCCGGCCGGTTCACCGAGCCGCACCAGGGCCCGCTGGGGGGCAGGCTGCTGCGGGTGATGCGCCGCTACTTCGACTTCGTCGACGACCACGGGCCCGGTTTCTCGGCGCTGATGCGCGGCGGACCGGCCGTCGGCTCCTCGACGACGAACGCGCTCATCGACTCGGTGCGGCAGGCGGCGTATGTCCAGATCCTTTCGCACCTGGGGGTGGACGATCCGCCCGCGCGGCTGGAACTGGTCGTCCGCTCCTGGATCTCGCTCGCCGAGTCGACGGCGCTGCTGTGGCTGGACGGCCGCCGTATCCCGCGCGGCGAGCTGGAGGTGCAGCTCGTGCACGACTTCGCGGCGCTCGCCGCGGTGAGCGCCGCCTACGACGAGGAGATGACCGCACTGCTGCGCCGGATCCTCAAGGACGAGCCCTCGGAGGGGCCGTTCGGCGACCTGGCCGTCCGGCTGATCGCCCTCGCGACCTGAGCGGTCCGGTCAGCTCTCGAACTTGCGGTACGACGGATCGAGGTCGCGCACCTCGGCGGAGGCGTGCAGCGCGAGCCCCCCGGCCGGCTTGACGTACTGGCGCAGCAACTCCAGGACGGTCTCGGTGAGCCGCTGTTTCGTCTCGTCGGTTCGGCCGGCCAGCAGCCCGAGGGTGACGTGGACGACCGCGTGACCGTCCTCGTCCAGGCCCACCGTCGTGTCCTCGGTGGCCCGGAACTGCGTCTTGCACGCCTCGTACTTCGCGGCCGCGATCTCCACCACGGCCTCGTGCAGTCCGCGCGCGAACCCGCGCCGGTCGAAGCCCTCGGCGAGCTGCTCGGAGTAGTCGACGGCGATCTGCGGCATGCGGGCTCCTGGTCCGGTGAGGCGGGAGTCCCAGCCTAGTGCCGCGCCGGTGCCGAGGAAGGCAACGTTCGCCCCGTCGCGGCGCTAGTCCGTCAGTCTCAGCGCGAGCATGGCGATGTCGTCCTCGCGGTCGTGGCCGAAGGAGGCCAGGAGCGTGTCGCACAGGGCGTCCAGTCCGGTCAGCGCGCCGGAGGCGGCCGCGCGGAGCTGCTCCATGGAGGCCGCGAGGTCGGTGCCCCGGGTCTCGATCAGGCCGTCGGTGACCATGAGGAGCCGGTCGGTGGGTTCGAGGAACAGCTCGGTCGGGGCGGGGTGGGGCAGGCCCACGCCGAGCAGGGGTCCGGCGGCCTTGACGTAGTCGGCGCCACCGGTCTCCCGGACGATGAGCGGTGGGATGTGGCCGGCGTTGCCGACGCGGGTGCGTCCGGTGGCCGGGTCGACCAGGACCAGACAGACGGTGGCCGTGACGTACGGGTGGTAGCGCTGGAGCATCCGGTCGAGGCGCTCGGCGAGCACCGCCGGGTCGCTCTCCTCGACGCAGTGGGCGCGCAGCGCGTGCCGCATCTCGACCATGACGGTCGCCGCGTCCAGCGAGTGCCCGACGACGTCCCCGACGGCGGTGAGCACCCCCTCGTCGGTGCGCAGCGCCGCGTAGAAGTCGCCGCCGATCTCGGTCTGCCGGGAGGCCGGGACGTAGCGCACCGCGACGTCCACGCCCGGCAGTTCGGGCAGCCGGTGCGGCCGGGGCAGGAAGCTGTGCTGGAGGGTGAGGGCGACGTGCCGCTCGACCTGGTACATGAGCAGGGGCTGGGCGGCGAACGCGGTGGCCTGGGCGAGCTGGGCCAGCATGGCCTCGGCCTCGGGGCCCGCCCGGCGCAGCCCGCGGGTGGGCACGGTCAGGCACACCGGGGCCTGGCCGTCCTGGGTGAGGGCGAAGGCCAGCCGGGCGTCGTGCCGCACGCCGGGCCGGAAGAACCCGGTGGGCCACAGCGGCGCGGGCACCGTGGTGATCCGCACCCCGGAGTGGCCGCGGCTGAGGCGCCTCAGCAGACCGGCCACGGTCCGGTGGGCGCCCTCGTCCGGCAGGGCGACGAAGCCGCGGTCCCGGGAGAGGCCGCGGTACAGCTCGCCGTCCTGGTCGAGGACGAAGACGGCGGCGGGTGTGCCGGTGATCCGCGCGGTGCCGTCGGCGGCGGCGTCGACGAGTTCCGGCAGGGAGCGCGCCGCCTGGATGGTGACGATGGTCTCCGAGAGCAGCGTCAGGCGCCGTACCAGCGCCTGGTCGTCGGCCCGCATCCGGGCGGAGCGCACCGCGGCCCGGACGGCCGCCTCGATCTCCTCGGGCTCGGCGGGCACGGTGAGGTACGCCTCGGCGCCCTCGTCGAGGGCCTGGCAGCGGTCGACGGGGGCGGCGGCCGTGGCCGAGAAGTGCACGACGGGCAGGCCGGACATGCGTGGCCGCTGCCTGAGCAGGCCGCACAGTTCGAAGCCGCTCATGTCCGGCAGGCGCACGTCGACCAGGGCCACGTCGGGCAGGGTTCCCTTGCGCAGCCGTACCTCGAGTTCGGCGAGCGCCTCGGCACCGCTGCCGACGGGGACGACCCGGTGACCGGCCCGGCTCAGGACGGTGGTCGTGGCGAGCCGACTCGCCTCGACGCCGTCCACGACCAGCACGATCGCGCCCGTCAGCTTGCCGTTGACGTCCACTCTTCTTCTGCCCTCGGACAACAGCGGTGGGACAGGCCGAGGTTCGTGGCCTGCCCCACCAAGGTAGTGCCTGCTTCACGCGGACGGGGAGAATACCGCCACAGTCCGCCCGGGAACGGTGAACGTGCCCGATCCCCGGTCGTATGCCGCGGACCTGACGACCGGGTCGGCGCCCGCCGCCTGCACCGGGTGCAGCCGGTAGCCGGTCCCGGCCAGCGCGCCGATCCGCTGCTCGCTCGCCTCGGGCGTCGCGTTGAGGACGACGACGAGGTCACCGAGTCTCATGGTGATCACACCGGGTGTCTCGTCCTTACCGGACAGCGGGAAGGACAGCTTCGACTGGACCTGGGCGGCCGTGCCGAGGGAGAAGACGTGCTCCGTGCTCCGGATGCGCAGCAGGTCCCGGTACGCGGCCGAGGCGCCCTCGATCTGCGCGCAGCCGACCTTGACCGTGCTCAGCAGCGGCTTGGCGTAGGACCACTTGGAGGCGTTGTCGGCCGCCGGCGGCAGTCCGCGGCCGAAGCCGTTGCCGTCCGCGCAGTTCCAGTGCAGGGCGTTGAACCAGTCGCCGCTGTCGTAGGAGTTGCGGTCCAGGGACTTGGAGCGCAGCAGGTCGGAGCCGGCCTGGGAGAGCGAGGGCCCCTGCGAGAGGGTGGCCGTCGCCATGGCGAGGACCTGCATGCGGGCCCGGTCGGCCGGGGAGGTGTCCTGGGGCAGTTTGTACGTCAGCGCGTCGAACAGCGACTCGTTGTCGTGCGCGTCGGTGTAGGCGAGGGCGTCGCCCGGCGCGTCGGCGTATCCGGCCGGGGCGCCGTTGTAGTCGACGCCGGCGCCGGTGACGTGCTTGCCGTCGGTGTCGGTGAAGCCGTAGGCGGCGAGGTTGCCGCTCAGCCCGACCTTGATGAGGTCCTGGTAGTGCAGCAGGCGGGCCTTCTGTTCGGCCGGGGTGCCGTTGCCGGTGGAGGAGTTGGGGTCGGTGTACAGCCCGGACGCGAAGCCCTGCACGCCGGGGTCCGTGTCGAAGGGCCCGCCGCCGCGTACGGCGTCCCGTGCCCGGTCGGAGAAGGTGGCGATGCCGGTGCCGGCCATGTTCTTCTGCGTGGCCTGCACGAAGCGGGCGTCGTCGGCGACCTCACCGAAGTTCCAGCCCTCGCCGTAGAGGATGATCTTCTTTCCGTCGACGCCGTCCCTGGCGGGGGTCAGCGCGTCCAGGGCCCTGCGGACGGCGAGGATGTTGGCCTTCGGGTGGTGGCCCATGAGGTCGAAGCGGAAGCCGTCGACCTTGTACTCCCTGGCCCAGGTGACGAGGGAGTCGACGACCAGCTTGCCCATCATGGCGTTCTCGGTGGCGGTGTTCGCGCAGCACGTGCTGGTGGCGACGGAGCCGTCGGCGAGGAGCCGCTGGTAGTAGCCGGGCACGATCCGGTCGAGCACGGAGGTGTCGGCCTGGCCACTGGCGGCCGTGTGGTTGTAGACGACGTCCATGACGACCCGCAGGCCGTCCTGGTTGAGCGCCTTGACCATCCTGCGGAACTCGACCGTACGGCCGGTGCCGTTCGGGTCGGTGGCGTAGGAGCCCTCGGGGACCGTGTAGTGGAAGGGGTCGTAGCCCCAGTTGTAGGCGTCCTTCGCGGCGACCGCGGACACGCACTCCTGCTGCTTGTCGGAGTCGGCCGGGTAGGAGGCGAGGTCGCAGTGGGGGCTCGCCTGGTCGGTCTTCTTCTCGGCGATGGTGGCGATGTCGAAGGCGGGCAGCAGGTGCACGTACGAGGTGCCCGACCTCGCCAGCTCACGCAGGTGCTTCGAGCCGTCGCTGCCGCGGTCGGTGAAGGCGAGGTAGGTGCCCCGGTCGCGGGCCGGCACGGTCGGGTCGGCGACGGAGAAGTCCCGGACGTGCAGTTCCTGGATCTGGGCGTCCCTGAGCGGTACCGCCCTGGGCTTGGCCAGGGTGGACCAGCCCTCCGGGGCGAGGGAGCGGTCGCGCAGGTCGACGGCGAGACTGCGCCGGGAGTCGGTCGTGAGGGCGAGCGAGTAGGGGTCGGTGACCTTGTTGGTGACGACCTTGCGCACGCTGGGCGCCCACACCGTCACGACGTACCGGTACGGCGTGTTCTTCCAGGAGGCGGGCCCGGTGACGGACCAGACGCCGGTGGTGTCGTTCCGCTTCATGGCGACGGTGGAACGGCCGGTCTCCAGGGCGACCCGGCGTGCCGTCGGGGCCCAGACGGCCAGGGTGGGCCGGCCGGCGCGGAACGTGGGGCCGAGTGCCGCCTTGGTCGCGCCGGCGTAGAGGTCGTCCAGCACGCCCGCGGTCTGCACGCCGGTCGCGGCCAGCACCGCGCCGTTCACCGCGCGTTGGGAGGCGACGAGCTGGCCGCGCAGCGCCTCACGCACCCGGTCGCGGTCGCGGGGGTCGACGGACCAGGCGGTGTAGTCCTTCAGGTGCGGGAACTTCACCTTCTGGGCGTCGGTGAGGGTGGTCTTCGACAGGCGCAGCCAGCGCTCGTCGTCACTGGTCAGCGCGCCGTCCCTGACGGCGATCGAGCCGTCGCGGGAGGAGAGCAGCTGGGTGGAGGCGGCCGCGTCGGAGCCGTTCCAGGCCACGGTGTCCCGGTCGATCCAGACCGCCTTGGAGGTGGTGAGGTCGAGCGCGGCGGCGGACCCGGCCGGCTGCGGCAGCAGGTACTGCTCCTGGCCGCCGAGCAGCCACACCTCGTGGCCGTTCGCCGTGAGGTCGAGGGACTGGTCGGTGGGCAGGTCCTTCTCGTCGCCGTTGTGGAGGATGTAGCTGAGGCTGGTGGCGCCGTCGGCGAGCGGCACCTCGAAGACGGCGCCGTAGGAGTCGGTCCGCACCGGTTCGAGGGGCTTCGTCCAGTCCGTGGGCGTCGCGGCGCCGGTCCAGGTGTGCAGGCCCCAGCCGGTGTAGTCGCCGTCGGCGCGGTGGTAGTGCAGGACCGCCCTGGTCCTGTCCTGCGCGGGGTGGCCGGGCCGCTCGGTGAGGACGGTGTCCTTGCCCTGCTCGACCCAGACCTCACCCGTCCTGGTGACGTCGATCGTGCGGTCGCCGGCGACGTCCTTGTTGCCGTCCTTGTCGATGACCAGGAAGCCCACCGTGGAGGCGCCGGGCTTCAGCTTCACGTAGGCGAAGGCGCCGTAGGCGTCCCGGCCGACGAAGTCGTGGCCGGCCGGCCAGGTCGTCGACTCGCCGTCGGCGAGGTCGCCCCAGGCGTACAGGCGCCAGTCGGTGTAGTCGTCGTCGGTGCGCTTGTAGTGGACGATCGCGTAGTCGCGCGAGGAGGCCGCCGGGACCTCCGGGGCGGCCGGGGTACCCGTGACGGACGTGGCCGTGGCGCTCGCGGTGCGGCCCGCCGAGTCGATGACGACGGCCTTGTAGCGCAGCGCCGTTCCGGCCGGTACGTCCGCGCCGATGACCTGGGTGACCTTGTACGGGGCGTGGTCGGCGGAGCCGAGGGTGCGCCAGGCCCCGTTGCCGGTCTGGGCGGCGAAGACGACCCGGTCGAGCCGGCCGTCTCCTCCACCGCCGGATTCGCTCGACCGGGAGGTGCCCCCGTCGTCCGCCGACAGCTCGACGGTGCCGGTGGCGCCGGCGTCGGGGGCCTTCAGGGTCAGCGTCGGCTTCGACGCGGGGGCCGCGAGCCGGCCCGCGGCCTTGAGGACGATCGCCGCACCGGCCGGGACGGTGACGTCGACCTTCTTGTCCGCGTCGCTCTTCACCGAGGTCGAAGTGCCGTAGAGAGCCCGGAAGTTCATGTTCGCCGAGCCCGTCGTGAACGTCGCCGGCCTCGCCTCGTCGGCGTTGTTCACGGCGACGACGTACTCGGTGCCGGTCTTCGCGTCGGTGCGGGAGAAGGCGTACACACCGGCGCCGTCCGCGGCGTACCGCTCCGTCTGGACACCGTCGGCGAGGGCCGGGTTGTCCCTGCGGAGCTTGGACAGCGCGCTGATCTGGCGGTAGAGCGGTGCCTTCGGGTCGTACGCGGCGCTCGCGTGGGTGCGGTCGGTGCCGATCTCGTCGTCGTCGAGGTAGTCCGCGACCTTGGAGGCGAACATGGTCTGGCGGGCGTCCTTGTCGCCGCCGGAGCCGGTGAAGCCCTGCTCGTCGCCGTAGTAGACGACGGGGTTGCCGCGGCTGAGGAACATCAGCTCGTTGGCGAGCCTGTCCTTCTTCAGCAGTCGGGCGTCGGTGGCCCCGGGGTTGTCCTGGTGCAGGAAGTACCCGATGCGGCCCATGTCGTGGTTGCCGAGGAAGGTGACCTGTTCGTAGGCGTTGGCCTTGTCGGTCGTGTACTTGTAGTCGTCACCGAAGACGGCCGCCAGTTTCCGCGCGCTGCCGCCCTGCGAGGCGTACGAGCGGGCCGCGTCCTGGAAGGGGAAGTCGAGGGTGGCGTCGAGGCGGCCCTGGGTGACGTACGGCGAGGTGACGGAGGTGTCGGCGGAGTAGACCTCGCCGAACATGAAGAAGTTCCTGCGCCCCTGGCTGGCCGCGTACGCGTCGAGGGCGGTCGCCCACCGCGTCCAGAACTCCATGTTCACGTGCTTCACGGTGTCGATCCGGAAGCCGTCGATACGGAAGTCCCGCACCCACCGCTGGTAGATCTTCTCCATGCCGCTGACCACCTCGGGACGCTCGGTCCACAGGTCGTCGAGACCGGAGAAGTCGCCGTACGTGGTGGACTCGCCGGCGTAGGTGGAGTCGCCGCGGTTGGTGTACATCGTCGTGTCGTTGAGCCAGGACGGGACCTTGGCGTTCTTCTTCGCGGCGGGGACCGTCGGCGTGCGGGGGAAGGAGTCGGTGTCCACCGGCGGGAAGCCCTTGGTGCCGTCCGCGTGGTCCGCGTCGTCGAACGGCTTCCCGTCCTTGGTGAGGTACGGGAAGGCGCCCTTGGAAAGGTAGTTGTAGGACTTCTCCTGGTAGTCGACGACGTCGGCGGTGTGGTTGGTGATGACGTCGAAGAAGACCTTCATGCCCTTGGCGTGGGCCTTGGAGATGAGGTTCTCCAGGTCCTTGTCGGTGCCGAAGTGCGGGTCGACCCGGGTGAAGTCGGTGATCCAGTAGCCGTGGTAGCCGGCGGAGGCGTCCTTGCCGGTGCCCTGCACGGGCTGGTTCCTGAAGATCGGCGCCATCCAGATGGCGGTGGTGCCGAGGCCCTTGATGTAGTCGAGCCTGCCGGTCAGGCCCTTGAGGTCGCCGCCCTGGTAGAAGCCCTTGTCGGTGGGGTCGTAGCCGGTGGACAGCCGGGAACCGGTCAGGCCGCCGCGGTCGTTGGCGGTGTCACCGTTGGCGAAACGGTCCGGCATGACGAAGTAGAACTGCTCGCGCGTGTCGTCGTGCCGGGCGGGCTCGGCGGCGAGCCTCGCGTCGGACGGGGGCGGCGGCGGGGTGGCGGCGCGGGCGGCGAGCGGCTGGACGAGCGCCGCGGCCAGCGCGGTCACGGTGACCGCGGCGACTCGCGCGGCATGGGCACTGCGGCGCCTCGACGGCACCGGCCATCTCGGTATCACTGACGTGGACTCCTTGCGATCGCGGCTCTCGTGGGTCCGACCCCGCGCGACCGTATCGCCGTCGAAAGGTTTACAGCAAGAGTCCTGAAACCATTGGAAAGAAGTTTCAGGAACGGGAGTTGACCCGCGCAGTCGACCGGCCCCTCGCGTACCGCGCGTCGCCTGCTGTCACCACGCGCGGTACGCGACGGGGTCAGGGGGTCAGCAGCCCGACTTCCCCGCGTAGACCGCCAGGGCGGTGTTGGCGCCGAGGGTCGCGGTGAACTGCCCAGAACCGTTCACGGTCACGGTGGTGTTGTTCTGCACGTCGCAGTACGTGCCCGCCGCGAGCGACGTCTGGTACGTCCGCGTCAGCGAGCCCGACTCGTGGTTGATGGCGACATAGCCCTTGGGGCCACGGCCGAAGGCGATGGCGTCGTTGCCGTCGTCCCACCAGTCGGTCATCGCGGCGCCCCGGGTGCTGTTGCGGAAGGCGACCATCGACCTGATCTCCGGCCAGGCGTGCTGGCATTTCCAGCCGTCCTGCCAGCAGGCGTTCACCGCGCCGCCGTTGGGCGGTCCCGCGTCCGCGTCGGACCACTCGTAGCCGGAGTCGATGTCCGGGGCTCCGTAGGGGTACGCCAGCATGAAGACGTTGGCCAGGGTGTAGGTGGCGCCGTCCTTGTAGTTCAGGGTGCTGCCGTTGCGCTCGGTGTCGTGGTTGTCGACGAAGACACCCGCCCCCGAGCCGCTCAGGTAGCCCCAGCCCTCACCGTAGTTCTTCAGGTAGGCGAGGTTCTCGTTGGTGAAGACCCGCTTGAGGTCGTAGGCGTAGCGGAACTCCTGGACGTCGCCGTTGCCGGTGTACTCGGTGGGCTGGACGGCCTCGGCGCTGCCGTAGATGACCTCCTGCTTCCAGTACACGCCCGGGTTGGTCAGCCGTGACTTGATGTTGGCGAGGTCGGCGGTGTCGATGTGCTTGGCCGCGTCGATGCGGAAGCCGTCGACACCGAGGGACAGCAGGTCGTTCAGGTAGCCGGCGATGGCCTGGCGGACGTAGCTCTCGCCGGTGTCGAGGTCGGCCAGGCCGACCAGTTCGCAGTGCTGGACGTTCCACCGGTCGGCGTAGTCGGTGATCCGGGACGTGCAGTCGTCGAAGTCGTAGGACGAGTACAGGCCGGGGTAGGTGTACTTGGTGTACGACGAGCCGCCGGTGCCGGTGCCGCTGCCGGCCGCCATGTGGTTGATGACGGTGTCGGTGACCACCTTCACCCCGGCCGCGTGGCAGGTGTTCACCATGTTCCGGAAGGCCGTCCGGTCGCCGAGCCGGCCCGCGATCCGGTAGCTCACCGGCTGGTAGGAGGTCCACCACTGCGAGCCCTGTATGTGCTCGGCGGGCGGGGAGACCTGGACGTAGCCGTACCCCGCGGGGCCCAGCGTGGTGGTGCACTCCCGGGCCACCGAGGCGAAGTTCCACTCGAAGAGGACGGCCGTGACGTCCTTGGTGCCGGGCGGGGAGGCGTGTGCGTTAGTCGGGTTCATGACAAGGGCGGCGGCCGCGAGGGCGAGCGCCCCGGAGAGGGTTCTGCGTGCCATGTGGGGTTCCTTCGTCTTTGAAGGCGTACTGACGTCTCGTCGAAGACGTGCTGAAATCTTGCAGCAATCTTGCGGTGACGCAGATGTTAGAGGCCCGCTGCCTGAAAAGGCAGCGGGCCGAGGGAAGTTGATGCGAGAACTTTGGCGGGCCGTCGGGCGGCCGGCCCGGAACCGGTCAGGCCGTGGCGAACCACACCGTCGTGTCGGCGGGCACCTTCGCCTCGCCGTCCGCCTCGGTGACCTCACCGCTGGCGAGCAGCACGCGGCCGTACGCCGGGGTCGTCACGGACTCGCCGCCGGTGTTCGCGACGCACACGAAGTCCCCGCGCCGGAAGGCCAGGACGCCCTCGGGCGCCCGCAGCCACTCCACCGAGTCGCCGGCGCCCAGGTCGGGCCGCTCCCGGCGGATCGCCAGGGCGGCCCGGTACAGCTCCAGGGTGGAGCCCGCCACCCCGGTCTGCGCCTCGATGCTCAGCTCGCCCCAACCCGCCGGCTGCGGCAGCCAGCTGCCCCCGCCGCCGAAGCCGTACGACGTCCCGGTGCGCGTCCACGGGATCGGCACCCGGCAGCCGTCGCGGAAGCCGTCCTGGCCCTCGCCCCGGAAGTAGGCGGGGTCCTGGCGCACCTCGTCCGCCAGGTCGACCACGTCCGGCAGGCCGAGCTCCTCGCCCTGGTAGACGTAGGCCGAGCCGGGCAGCGCCAGCATCAGCAGGGAGGCCGCGCGGGCCCGGCGCAGGCCGAGTTCGCGGTCACCGGCCAGGCGGATCTGGGTGCCGAGGCCCGGCGGGTTGGCGAAGCGGGTGGCGTGCCGGGTGACGTCGTGGTTGGACAGCACCCAGGTGGCGGGGGCACCGACCGGGCGCATCGCCTCCAGGGTGCGGTCGACGACCTCGCGCAGCTCCCCGGCGTCCCACGCGGTCGCCAGGTACTGGAAGTTGAAGGCCTGGTGAAGCTCGTCGGGGCGCACGTAGTTGGCGGTGCGCTCGATCGTCGGAGTCCACGCCTCGGCCACGAAGATCCGCCCATCCGTCACCTGCCCCCGCCCTTCCGGGGAAGGCCCTTCGGGCCCTTTCTCCCTTCCGGAGTACTCGTCGAGGATCGTGCGCCACTGCCGGTAGACCTCGTGCACGCCGTCCTGGTCGAAGAACGGCATGACATCGTTGCCCAGCAGTTTCACCTGGTCGCGGGAGCCCAGGTCCGGCAGGCCCGCCGCCTTCACCAGGCCGTGCGCCACGTCGATCCGGAAGCCGTCCACGCCCATGTCGAGCCAGAAACGCAGGATGGAGCGGAACTCGTCCCCGACGGCGGGGTGTTCCCAGTTGAAGTCGGGCTGCTCGGGGGCGAACAGGTGCAGGTACCACTCCCCCGGCGTGCCGTCCGGCTCGGTGACCCGGGTCCAGGCCGGCCCGCCGAAGATGGACTCCCAGTCGTTGGGCGGGAGTTCACCGCTCGCGCCCTTGCCCGGACGGAAGTGGTAGCGGTCCCGCAGCGCCGATCCGGGGCCCTCGCGCAGCGCCCGCTTGAACCACTCGTGCTGGTCGGAGGAGTGGTTGGGGACCAGGTCGACGATGATCCGCAGGGACAGCTCGTGGGCGTCGCGGATCAGCGCGTCGGCGTCCAGGAGGTTGCCGAACATGGGGTCCACGGCCCGGTAGTCGGCGACGTCGTAGCCGGCGTCGGCCTGCGGCGAGGCGTAGAAGGGGCTGAGCCACACGGCGTCCACGCCCAGGTCGCGCAGGTACGGGAGTCGGGAGCGTACGCCCTCCAGGTCCCCCATGCCGTCGCCGTTGCTGTCGGCGAAGCTGCGCGGGTAGACCTGGTAGATCACCGCGTCCCGCCACCAGTCGCGGCGCTGGGCGACGGTGGCGACGGCGGAGTTCGGTGCCGGGTCGGCGGAGTACTGGCTCATGGCGTCCTTGAAGCGATGGGGCCCCCGCTCGGGCGGAGGCGGGAGCGGGCCTTCTGGTCGTATGGCGGTGGTGGGGCGGCGGGTGACGAGGCGGCCGCGGTGCTGCGGGGTCGGATGGGCACCGCGGCCGCCACCCGCGCGCGGTCAGGCGCGCGGGAGCCAAGGGGGTGTCAGCCCTTCGTGCCGCCGGCGGTCAGGCCGGTCACCAGGTTCTTCTGCACGAAGTAGAAGAACGCGGAGACCGGTATGGCGATCAGTACCGCGGTGGCGGCCATGAGGTTGCGCTGCGCGTCGTGCTCGCTGACGAAGGTCTGCAGGCCGACGGCGAAGGTGTACTTCGTGTCGGACAGCATGAACGTCGACGCGAACGCGACCTCACCGAACGCCGTGAGGAAGCTGTAGAACGCGGCGACCGCCAGGCCCGGCTTGGCGAGCGGCAGGATCAGTCGCGCGAACGTGCCGAAGGGGGACAGGCCGTCGACGCGTCCCGCCTCGTCGATCTCGAACGGGATGGTGTCGAAGTAGCCCTTCATCAGCCACGCACAGTACGGGACGACGGTCGAGCAGTACACGAGGACGAGACCGAGGTAGGTGTCGATGAGCTGGAGGTCCGAGAGGATCTGGTACATCGGCACCATGAGGACGGCGACCGGGAACATCTGGGTGACCAGCAGGACCCACATGAACTTCTTGTAGCCCGGGAAGCGCATCCGCGAGACCGCGTAGCCGGTGGTGGCGGAGATGATCACACCGATGGCCGTGGTGCCGAGCGTGACGATCAGCGTGGTCTGCAGCCAGTCGAAGAACTTCGTGTGCCGCAGGACGAACGCGTAGTTGTCGAGCGTCATCTTGTGCCAGATGCCGCCGGGGTGCAGGTAGTCGTCCTTGTCCGGGCCGAGGGACAGGTAGACCAGCCAGGCGACCGGGAACAGCGCGATCAGGCTCGCCGCGACCAGCAGGCCGTGGGAGACGAGACGGGCGGCGGGGCCGCTCTCGCCGCGGCGGCGGACCCTGCGCGGCGCGGCGGCGGGGCCCGGCCCGGTGACCGCGCCGGGGGTCTCGACGGTGGTGGTGCTCATGGGGGCTCCTGCCTCAGATCGCGAGCTGCTGGTCATTGCGGTTCAGCCAGCGGCGGTAGAAGGAGGTGAAGACGATCAGGATGGCCAGCAGCAGGATGCCGTAGGCCGCCGACTGCGCGAAGTCACGCGGCTGCTGTCCGAAGCCGAGGTAGTACGCCCAGGTGACGAGGATCTGCGCGTCGGGGGCGGTGTTGCCGAACAGCAGGAAGATGATGGCGAACTGGTTGAAGGTCCAGATGATGCCGAGCAGGACGACGGTGGAGCTGACGGACCTCAGGCCCGGCAGGGTGACGTACCGGAACTGCTGCCAGGCACTGGCCCCGTCCATCTCGGCCGCCTCGTACAGGGTGGAGTCGACGGACTGCAGGCCGCCGAGCAGCGACAGCATCATGAAGGGGACACCGCACCAGGTGTTGACCATGATCGCGGCGAACCGCTGCCAGAAGGTGTCCTCCAGCCACAGCGGTGACGGCAGGTGCAGCACGTCGAGGGCGTTGTTGATGATGCCGCCGTCGGCCAGCATGAAGCGCCAGCCGAAGACGGTGACGAAGGTCGGCACGGCCCACGGCAGGATCAGGATCAGCCGGTACAGGGTGCGGCCGCGCAGCTTCTGGTTGAGCAGCAGGGCCAGGCCCAGGCCGATGCAGTAGTGCAGGGTGACACAGAGCGCGGTCCACACGACCGTCCACACGAAGTGCGACCAGAAGCGGTCGTAGGCCGTCGGACCCCACAGGATGTCGGCGTAGTTGTCGAGGCCGATGAACTGGTAGGCGGCGTCGATGTGGTTGACGCCGATCGTGCGGGCGGTGTTGAGGCTGTTGGCGTCGGTGAGGGTCAGGTAGAGGCCGTACACCAGGGGATAGATCACGAGGACGCCGAGCACGACGACCACCGGCGCGATCATCGCGTACGCGTACCAGTGCTTCTGGTATCCGTGCCTGAGCCGCTGGAGCGGCCCGGGGCGTGACCCGTGGTCGCCCCGGGTCTTTCCGGTCGCGCGGTCGATGGCGACTGTCATGGTTCGACAACCTTCGTGAGGAGCTTGGATCGGGGAGTACGGCGCACAGGCCGGTGGCCGCCGGATCGCTCGCGGGCGATCCGGCGGCCACGCGGGCTTACTTGCTGAAGTCCGGGACCAGCTTCCCGATCGCGAGTTCGGCGTTGGCGAGCCCCTTGTCCAGGGACTCGTTGCCACCCGCGATCTTCACCAGCTCGGTGTCCAGCGGACCCCACAGGGAGCTGTACTCGGGCAGGGCCGGGCGCGGCTGGGCGGCGGCCAGGACACCCTGGTAGCCGGCGATGCCCGGGTCGGCCTTGACGGCGGTGGTGTAGGCGTCGTCACGCGTCGGCAGCGTGGAGTTCTTCAGGGCGATCGTCTCCTGGGACTTCGCCGAGGTCATGAACTTCAGGAACTTCAGCGACGCCTGCTGGTGGGCCTTGTCCGAGCCGGCGTACACCGAGAGGTTGTGGCCGCCGGTCGGGGCGCCCGCCTTGCCGGTGGAGCCGGCCGGCACGGTGGCGATGCCGAGGTTGGCCTTGTCCTTGAACGCCGAGCCCTTGTAGAAGTTCGTGATCTCCCACGGGCCCTGGATGATCGAGGCGACCTTGCCGGTGACGAACGCCTCCTGGATGTGGGCGTAGGCGTCGGCGGTGGTGTCGGCCTTGTGCAGGCCCTGGCCGGAGAAGAGGCTCTTCCAGGTGCCGTAGCCCTTCTTCGCCGCGTCCGAGTTCACGGTGATCTTCTTCGCGGCGGCGTCGACGGTGTCGGTGCCCTCGCCGTAGAGGAAGGTCTGCGCGTAGTAGGCCTGGGTGGAGCCCCAGTAGCCGTAGACGTTCTCCTTGGCGTCGATCCTGGAGGCGTCGGCCTTCAGCTCGTCCCAGGTCCTGGGGGCCTCGGTGATGCCGGCCTTCTTGAACAGCGCCTTGTTGTAGACCAGTGCGAGGGTGTCGGTGACCAGCGGTACGCCGTAGGTCTTGCCCTCGTACTTGGCCTGCTCGATCAGGCTGGGCTGGAACTTGGCCTGGTCCGCGAGGGCCTCGGTGCCGTCCAGCGGCAGGAAGAAGCCCTTCTTCGCGAAGGCGGGGGTCCAGCCGACCTCGGAGCGCAGGATGTCCGGGGCGCCCTTGGAACCGGCGGCCGTGTCGAACTTGTTCTGCGCCTGGTCGAAGGGGACGTTGACGTACGTGACCTTGACGTCCTTGTTGGCGGCCTCGAACTCCTTGACCAGGGCCTGGTACGTCGGGGCCTCATTGGTGGCGTTGGAGGTGTCCCACCAGGTGATGGTGACCGGGCCGTCCGCCTTGTCGCTGCCGCTGTCGTTCCCGCCGCAGGCCGTCGCCGCGAGGGCGAGGGACGCCACCAGCGCAGTGGCCGCTATGCCACGCCGCATGAGTTCTCCTTGAGGGTGAAAAGCCCGTGTGCTCACAGGAGGCGGTCCCGTCCGCGCTCCTGTCGACTTGCCGACTGCGCCGATGGGGGCCCCGCCCGCTCGATGAGGTCGAGAGTGGGGGACGCCGTCGGGCGACGTGAACGTAACAGCGATGTAAGCGCCGCGAAAGACCTTGCAGCAAAAAAGTGCAAGAGGGCCGTGGAGTTACCCCGCCGTGACCTCGCCGGGACCCGGCGGAAACCATGCGGTGCGGTCCCTGAGCGGGCACGGACCCGGTTGTGCAAGACTCTGCAAGCCCTGCAAGCTCTTGCTGTAGCGCGTGGCAGAAGCCCACCAGAACACGAGGGACCGCGATGACGCAGCAACCCCCACAGGCTCGTTCGACCGCTCGTGCCCGGCGTCCGATCGGTGTGCAAGGTGAAGGTCGACCGGTACAGTCCACCCCTGTGACCACCCGGCTTGCCGACATCGCAGCTCAGGCGGGGGTGAGCGAAGCGACCGTCAGCCGCGTCCTCAACGGCAAGCCCGGCGTCGCCGCCACCACGCGCCAGTCCGTCCTGGCCGCACTCGACGTGCTCGGCTACGAACGTCCGGTGCGTCTGCGGCAGCGCAGCGAGGGCCTGGTGGGCCTGATAACGCCGGAGCTGGAGAACCCCATATTCCCGGCGCTGGCCCAGGTCATCGGCCAGGCGCTGACGCGGCAGGGCTACACGCCGGTCCTCGCCACCCAGACCCCGGGCGGGTCCACCGAGGACGAGCTGACCGAGATGCTGGTGGACCGCGGGGTCGCCGGCATCATCTACGTCTCCGGTCTGCACGCCGACACCACCGCCGACATGCAGCGCTACGAGCAGCTGCGTGCGCAGGGCGTGCCGTTCGTGCTGGTCGACGGCTTCTCGCCGAAGGTGCAGGCGCCGTTCATCTCCCCCGACGACCGGGCCGCGATGAGCCTCGCGGTCACGCACCTGGTGTCCCTGGGGCACACCAGGATCGGCCTGGCACTCGGTCCGAAGCGGTTCGTGCCGGTGCAGCGCAAGATCGAGGGCTTCGTCCGCGCGATGCAGGACGAGCTGGGGCTGACCGCGGAGACCGTCGAGTCGCAGCTCGTCCAGCACTCCCTCTACACGCTGGAGGGCGGCCAGGCAGCCGCGGCCGCGCTCATCGAGCGGGACTGCACGGCGGTGGTCTGCGCCAGCGACATGATGGCGCTGGGCGCGATACGGGCCGCCCGGCAGCGCGGCCTGGACGTCCCCAAGGGCGTCTCCGTGGTCGGCTTCGACGACTCCCCGCTGATCGCGTTCACCGACCCGCCCCTGACCACGGTCCGCAAGCCGGTGCCCGCGATGGGTCAGGCGGCGGTGCGCACGCTGCTGGAGGAGATCGGCGGAACACCCGCGCCGCACAGCGAGTTCGTGTTCATGCCGGAGCTGGTGGTGCGCGGTTCGACGGCTTCGGCACCCGGGGCCCGTAATCGTCCGTAGGGCGGAGAGACGCCGGTTCCCCGCAGTGCCCTGGTAGGAGAGGCGATGGTCTCTCCGCCGTAGAACATGCGGCTCGGACCCGTCCCGTGGATGATCGGTGGGGAAGGCTTTTCTGGCAGACTTCGTGTCTATGGGTGATACCACCGTGACGACTCTGGAAGGCCGTACAGAGGCCGTTCCGCACCCCGTCACGAACGAGGCGGCGGGGCGGGGTCCCCTGCGCCGGCTGCGCACCCGCCGCCGTCCCCGGCTGTGGTTCGAGATCCTGCTGATCGCGGTGAGTTACTGGACGTACTCGCTGATCCGCAACGCGGTCCCGGAGCAGCGCGGAGCGGCACTGCGCAACGCCGACTGGCTGTGGCGGATGGAGCACCACCTCGGCATCGCCGTCGAGGGCTCGGTCAACCACGGTCTCGACTCGGTGACTTGGCTCATCGTCGGGATGAACTACTACTACGCGACGCTGCACTTCGTGCTCACGCTGGGTGTCCTGGTGTGGCTGTACCGCAGCCATCCCGGCCGGTACGCGGCGACGCGTCTGGTGCTCTTCGCGACCACCCTCGTCGCCCTGGCCGGTTACTACCTGTACCCGCTCGCGCCGCCCCGCCTGATGAACGGCGGGCACTTCGTCGACACCGTCGCGGTCCACCAGACCTGGGGTTCGATGGCCTCGGGGGACCTGAAGAACATGTCGAACCAGTACGCGGCGATGCCCTCGATGCACATCGGCTGGTCCCTGTGGTGCGGGCTGACGATCTTCGCGCTGGCCAGGGTGCCGTGGGTGCGGGTGCTGGGCCTGCTCTACCCGGCGGTGACCCTGGTGGTCATCGTGGCCACCGCCAACCACTTCTGGCTGGACGCGGTGGGCGGCATGATCTGCCTGGCCTTCGGCTTCACGGTGGCAGGCCTCTGGTACGGGGCCCTGCCGTACGCCCTGCCACGGACCCCGCCCGCGCGGGACCCGGTGGGCCCACTGCTGCCGGCGAAGGGCTAGGGACCCGGCCCGCACTGGTACGGGGCCGGCACTCAGCGCCGGCCCGCGGCTGTCACTCCGCGAGCGCCTCCCGACCCGTCGGCCCGGCCCGGCGGAGGCCGCGCCCCGGGGCCGCCGGCCGTGGCCGGCACCGCCCACACGTCGTGATGCGCGAGCGGCCGGTCCGAGCCTGGGGCCACCACCGCCCCCGCGTCCCGCAGGTCCCGGGGCCGGGGGCCACCACCGCGCCCGCGTCCCGCAGGTCCCGGGGCCGGGGGCCACCAGCGCGCCCGCGTCCCGCAGGTCCCGGAGCCCGGGGCCACCACCGCGCCCGCGTCCCGCAGGTCCCGGGGCCGCCGGGCGTGCCCGGCCCGGCCGTCGCCCAGCCGGCACGACCACTCGCCGGTGTCGTCGGCGCGCGTGTGGACGGTGTGCGGCGGCCGCATCGGGCGAACCCTTCGGGCGCGGCGGACGGGGAGGTCCCGTCGCGGCGCTAGCGTTCCGTCGCTCCGTAGAAGAGTTCGTCCACCACGCTTCGGGCTCTGCGGGTCGTACGCCGGTAGTCGTCCAGCATGTCGCCCACATGGCCGGAGCCGTAGCCCAGGTAGCGGCCCACCGCGCCCAGTTCGCGGGCGTCCGACGGGAACGTGTCCCCGGCGCGGCCGCGCACCAGCATCACCGCGTTGCGGACCCGGGTGGCCAGCACCCACGCCTCGTCGAGGATCACGGCCTCCTCCTCGCCGATGAACCCCTCGGCGCGCGCGGCGGACAGGGCCTCGCGGGTGCGGGTGGTGCGCAGCCCGGGGTGCCCCGAGCCGTGCCGCATCTGGATCAGCTGCACGGTCCACTCGACGTCGGACAGGCCGCCGGGCCCGAGTTTGGTGTGCAGTCTGGGGTCGGCGCCGCGTGGCATCCGCTCGGACTCCATCCGGGCCTTCAGCCGCCGGATCTCGCGTACGGCGTCCTCGCCGAGCCCGTCCGACGGATACCTCAGCGGGTCGATCAGCTCGATGAACCGGCCGGCCAACTCCTCGTCCCCGGCGACGGGTTCGGCCCGCAGCAGCGCCTGCGCCTCCCACACCAGCGACCAGCGCCGGTAGTAGGCCGCGTACGAGTTCAGGGTCCGTACGAGCGGTCCGGACTTGCCCTCCGGGCGCAGGTCGGCGTCGATGAGCAGCGGTGGGTCGGCGCTGGGGATCTGGAGCAGCCGGCGCATCTCGGAGACGACCCGGTTGGCGGCCTCGCCGGCCTTGCGCTCGTCGACGCCCTCGCACGGCTCGTGCACGAACAGGACGTCGGCGTCGGAGCCGTAGCCCAGTTCGTGGCCGCCGAAGCGGCCCATGCCGATGACGGCGAAGCGGGTGGGCAGGCTGTCGCCCCAGCCGTCGCGGACGACCGCGCGCAGGGTGCCGGCCAGGGTCGCCGCCGTCAGGTCCGAGACCGCGCCGCCGACCCGGTCCACCAGGGCGCCCTGGTCGGCCTCGACGGGCTGGGCCTCGGTGCCGTAGGAGCCGACGATGTCCGCGGCGGCCGTACGGAAGAGTTCGCGGCGGCGCACCCCGCGGGCCGCGGTGACCGCCTGGGTGGCGCCTTCGGCGCGGCCGACCGCGGCGAGGATCTCCTGCTCCAGGTGGTCGCGGCCGCGGGGCGCGAGGAACCCGCCGTCGCCGTCGCCGAGCAGCGCCACCGCCTCCGGGGCGCGCAGCAGCAGGTCGGGGGCGAGCCGGCCGGCGGACAGGACGCGGGCCAGGTTCTCGGCGGCCGCTCCCTCGTCCCGCAGCAGCCGCAGGTACCAGGGGGTCTTGCCCAGGGCGTCCGACACCTTGCGGAAGTTGAGCAGGCCCGCGTCCGGGTCGGCGGAGTCCGCGAACCAGCCGAGCAGGACGGGCAGCAGGGTGCGCTGGATCGCGGCCTTGCGGCTGACGCCGGAGGCCAGCGCCTCCAGGTGGCGCAGCGCGGACGCGGGGTCGGCGTACCCGAGCGCGACCAGCCGCTCCCGGGCCGCGCGCGGGCTCAACCGGGATTCGCCCGGGGCGAGTTGGGCGACCGCGTCGAGCAGCGGCCGGTAGAAGAGCTTCTCGTGCAGCCGCCGTACGACTCCGGTGTGCCGTTTCCACTCGCGGCGCAGCTCGGCGACCGGGTCGGCGCGCAGGCCGAGGGAGCGGCCGATGCGGCGCAGGTCGGCCTCGTGCTCGGGGACGAGGTGGGTGCGGCGCAGCCGGTAGAGCTGGATGCGGTGCTCCATGGAGCGCAGGAAGCGGTACGCCTCGTCGAGCTGCACCGCGTCCGCGCGCCCGACGTAGCCGCCGGTGGCCAGCGCGTGCAGGGCGTGCAGGGTGGTCCCGCTGCGCAGCGAGACGTCGGCCCTGCCGTGCACCAGCTGCAGCAGCTGCACGGCGAACTCGACGTCCCGCAGGCCGCCCGGGCCGAGTTTGAGTTCGCGCTCGATCTCGGCGGCCGGGATGTTCTCGACGACCCGGCGCCGCATCTTCTGTACGTCGGCGACGAAGTTCTCGCGTTCCGCGGCCTTCCACACGAGCGGTTCGAGCGCGGCGAGGTAGTCCGCGCCGAGCCCGGCGTCGCCCGCCACCGGGCGTGCCTTGAGCAGGGCCTGGAACTCCCAGGTCTTGGCCCACCGCTGGTAGTAGGCGAGGTGGCTGCTGAGCGTGCGCACCAGCGGTCCGTTCCTGCCCTCGGGCCGCAGGTTGGCGTCGACGGGCCAGATCGAGCCCTCGACGGTGGTCTCGGAGCAGATCCGCATCAGGTGCGAGGCCAGCTTGGTCGCGGAGCGCAGCGCCTTGCCCTCGTCGGCGCCCTCGACGGCCTCGCCGACGAAGATGACGTCGACGTCGGACACGTAGTTGAGTTCGTGGCCCCCGCACTTGCCCATCGCGATCACCGCGAGCCGGCACAGCGCGGCGTCGTCGGGCGCGGCGGCGACGGCAAGGCCGAGGGCGGCACGCAGGGTGGCGGTGGCGAGGTCGGCGAGCTCGGCGGCGGTCTCGGCGAGGTCTGTGGTGCCGCAGACGTCCCGGGCGGCGATGGACAGCAGGCAGCGGCGGTAGGCGACGCGCAGCGACACCGGGTCGGCCGCCTCGGCGAGGCCCCGCTCGAACTCCTCCACCCCGGGATGCAGGTCGCGCGGCTCGTAGGTGACCAGGGCCTGCCAGTCGCTGGGGTGCCGGGCGAGGTGGTCGGCGAGGGCGGCGGACGCCCCGAGCACGCCGAGCAGCCGGTCGCGCAGCGGCTTGGCCGCTATCAGCGTGTCCAGCAGTTCGCGCCGGGCGGTGGGGGCGGGCTGCGCTTCGAGCAGCCGTACGAGGCCGTGCAGGGCGAGGTCGGGGTCGGCGGTCGCGCCGAGCGCCTCCAGCAGGACCGGGTCGTCGCGCACGGGGGCGAGTTCCACGCTGTCGAGGAGGCGTTCGGCGGCCGAGGGATCGGTGAAACCGTGCCGCAGCAGCCGCGTGAAGGTACTGCTCCTGCGCCCCGGCGCCGTCATCCGGGCCTCCCGTCTGGATCACGTGCGTACGAGCCGTCGGATCAAGGTCGTACCCGGTCGAGCCTAACCGGGAAGCGCCGGATCAGCGCCGGGACGGGCGAGTGGTTTCCCCTGACCCGCCGCAGGTCCCGGGCATACCGGTCGCGGGAGGTCCGGGGAGTACCGGGGCGACTCGCTTCGGCGTCCGGCCGGTGACGCGCTTTCGCGCTCTCGGTGGCGCCCGGCCGCGTTTTCCGCTTCGGTGAGGGAAGGCCGTTCAGCCGGACACGGCGGCGATTCGGGTGATGTGGGTCCGGCGCACGACGAAGGAGTCCATCGATGGACATGACCCTCGAAGTGATCCTGCTCCCGGTGTCCGACGTGGACCGGGCCAAGGAGTTCTACCGGGACAGGGTCGGCTTCCACGTCGATCTCGACGGCGAGGTGATGGAGGGCGTACGGATCGTACAGCTCACCCCGCCCGGCTCCGGCTGTTCGATCGCGCTGGTGGACGGGCTCCGGGTGCCGACCGGGACTCCGCGGCCGGGGACGTACCACGGGATGCAGCTGTGCGTCACGGACGCGAAGGCGGCGTACGAGGAGCTGACCGCGCGCGGTCTGGAGGTCAGCGAGCCGCAGCGGTTCGCGCCGCAGGACGGAGCGACCTTCATGTACTTCAAGGACCCGGACGGCAACGGCTGGGCGATCCAGGAGTACCGGCGGCGGGCGACGGAACCCCTGCACCAGGTGCTCGCCGGCCTGGCGGCCCGGCAGGAGTAGTTCACCCGCTCTTCATCCTCCAGGTTGAACGAGGACCGACAAGGGAATGTTGGCGTGTGCATGCTCTGTCTGCACCGCCACCCCCGCCCCTCCCCCCACCGGAGGTCTGAAGTGTCCGGCAGAACCGTGTACCGACGCAGTCGTACCCTCGTGGCCTCCGTCCTGGCCTTCACGGCGGCCGCGGCCGGCCTGTGGACCGGGCTCGGCGGCCTCGCGTCCGCCCACGCCGCGGCCGCCGTCCCGAGCCCCGGCCACGTGGTCGTCGTGGTCTTCGAGAACCACGCCTACAGCCAGGTGATCGGCTCCTCCAGCGCGCCGTACATCAACTCGCTGAAGACCGGCGGCGCCAACCTCAGCCAGGCGTACGCCGAGACCCACCCCAGCCAGCCGAACTACTTCGCCCTGTTCTCCGGCTCCACCCAGGGGATCACGGACGACAGCTGCTACACCCCCGGCTTCTCCTCGGCGGCCAACCTCGCCTCCGAGCTGCTCGCCGCCGGCCACACCTGGGCCAGCTACAACGAGACCCTGCCCAGCCAGGGCTCGACCACGTGCAGCAGCGGCAGCTACGCCCGCAAGCACAACCCGTGGTTCGGCTTCAGCAACGTGCCGACGTCGACGGCGAAGACCTTCGCCCAGTTCCCGTCCGACTACACGACGCTGCCCGACGTCTCCTTCGTCGTCCCCAACCTGTGCAGCGACATGCACGACTGCTCGGTGGCGACCGGCGACACCTGGCTCAAGAACAACCTCGGCGCCTACGCGACCTGGGCCAGGACCCACAACAGTCTGCTCGTCGTCACCTTCGACGAGGACAACCGGCTCAGCGGCAACCGCATCCCGACCGTCCTGTACGGGCAGCCGGTCACCGCGGGCTCCAGCAGCTCGACGACGTACAACCACTACGACCTGCTGCGCACCCTGGAGGACACGCAGGGCCTGACCGCCCACGCGGGCAACGCCGCCTCCGCGAAGGACATCACCGGTATCTGGACGTCCTGAGACGTACGGGGCGGACAGCCGGGCGGTACCGGCGGCATCGCCCGGCCCCGCGCCGGGCGGCGCCGCACCGCCACCGCCGTCGCCCCGCCGACGGGTCCTCGAAGACGCAGACCGCGGTCCTCCCCCTCCCTGCGGCCGAAAGGCACGGCACCGGCATGACCGTCCGCACCCGCCTCCTGATCCTGCTCTCGGCGGTCGTCGCCCTCGCGGCGGTCGCCGCGGCCTCGGTCCTGCACGCCTCGGCGCGCGCGGAGCGCCGCGACCAGGCCGCGCCCGGCGGTCCGCGGGTCACCTCCGGCACGGTCACCCTCACCGCCCCCGGCCGGCTGGTGTTCCGCAACCTGGCCTGGGGCCCGCACCGCGACGAACTGACCGCGGTCTCGGCCTCCGGACCCTCGGGCCCGCGCACCGCGTCCGGCGTCAGGTGCCTGCGCTTCTACGCCGCCTCGGGCACGGGAGTGTGCCTCCAGGCGGTGCACGGCCCGGTCTCGGACACCTACCGCGCGGTGATCCTCGACGCGCGTCTGCACGCCACGGCCCACTACGACGTCCCCGGCATCCCGTCCCGGGCCCGCGTCTCCCCGACCGGTCACCTCGCCGCCTGGACGGCGTTCGTCGGCGGCGACTCGTACGCGGGCACCGACTTCTCCACGCGGGCGGCGATCGTGGACACCAGGACGGGCCGGCTCATCCCGTCCCTGGAGTCCTTCCGCATCGTCAGGAACGGCCGCGCCTACCGGGCGCCCGACGTCAACTTCTGGGGCGTGACGTTCGCGTCGGACGACCGCACCTTCTACGCGACGCTGGCGACGAAGGGCCGCACCTACCTGGTCCGCGGCGACCTGCGCACCCGCACGGTGACCACGGTCCACGAGAACGTCGAATGCCCGTCCCTGTCCCCCGACGGCACCCGCGTCGCCTACAAGAAGCGCGTCGCGGGCCTGCCGAAGGACGCCCCCTGGCACCTGTACGTCCTGGACCTGCGCACCGGCCGCGAAACCCCCCTCGCCGAGCCCCGCAGCGTCGACGACCAGGCGGTCTGGCGGGACACGCGCACCCTCGTCTACGCCCTCCCCGGCGACTACGGAGCGGACCTGTACGCGCTCCCGGCGGACGGCACGGGAAGCCCCCGCCGCATCCTGTCGGCGGGCGTGTCCGCCGCGTTCCCGCGGTGACTCAGAGGTCGTCCGGGCGGACCCCGGTGGCACGACGGCGGCCGGGTTCGAGTTCGGCCCAGACCGTCTTGTGGGGCACAGGCCCGAGATCGACACCCCACCGGTCGGCGTACGCCTCGACCACGGCCGGAGTTCCTCGACAAGGCGGACGAGGTCCTGGACGCGGGCGGCATCATCACGGCGATGAAGCGGGACGTGGCGGAGGCGCGCTACCCGAAGAAGCTCCGGGACCTGGCGAAGCTGGAGAGCGAGGCGGTGGAGTTGGGGGCCTACAACGACTCCGTGATCCACGGCCTGTTGCAGACCGAGGAGTACGCGCGAGCGCTGTTCCGCGCGCGGCGACCGCTCCTCACCGAGGACGTCATCGAGCGTGAGGTGAGCGCTCGGATGGCCCGCCAGGAGATCATCGACAGGACGAAAACGGTCCCTGTCTTCAGCTTCGTCCAGGACGAGGTGACGCTCCGCCGCAAGGTCGGAGGCACGATGGTCAGACGACGCCAGCTGGAACGGCTGCTGGAGTTGGGGCAGTTCCGCAACGTGGAAATCCAGGTGCTGCCCAGCGATCACGACGATCACGCGGGGCTGACAGGCGGATTCCGCGTCCTCAAGCTCCACAGCGGGACAGCTGTCGGATACACCGAGGTCCTGCATGTCACCCGGCTTCTCTCCGAACCGAGGGAGGTGCAGTTCCTGGAAACGCACTATGGGAGCATCCGAGCGCAGGCTCTCACGCCACGGGAGTCACTGGCCTTCATCGAAAAAGTGCTGGGAGAGACATGAGCGTCGAGTCCGCCGCCGACGGCAGCACGCCACTGAAGTGGTTCAAAAGCAGCTACAGCAGCGGCGAGCCCGGCTCCGACTGCGTCGAGATAGCCCCCACCCCCGACACCGTCCACGTCCGGGACTCCAAGGACACGGCGCGGACCCACCTCACGTTCGCGATCGGGCCGTGGACGGACTTCGTGACGCACACGTCCGGACGCTGACGGTGCGGACCGATGGAGGGACCTTGAACGGCACCCAGGACGGCAGTCCACGGCTCTGGTTCCTCACATGGCTCGTGATCGGCGCGGTCGCCGGTCTCGGCGTTCTGACCGTCCCGACCATCGGCCTGTACCTGCTGCTGATCTCCGTGGCGGCTGCCCTCGCGGCGGCCGCCCGCCGTCGCGGCACGGCCGGCCTCCCCGGCCTGCTCTCCGGCATCGGCCTGCCCCTGCTGTACGTGGCCTGGCTCAACCGCCGGGGCCCCGGCGACGTCTGCACGACGACGGCGACCGGCCGGTCGTGCGTGGAGGAATGGAGCCCCTGGCTCTGGCTCACGGTCGGGGCCGCGCTGTTCCTGGCCGGAGCCGTGTGGTTCACCCTGACCGACAGGCGCCGCCGGGCGAGGTGATCACTCTTCCCCGCGCCCGGCCCCGGTCACCCCACGGGGCCGACGGTCCACGACCGTCGGCCCCACGCGCTGTCTCAGCGAGAAGCCCGCCCCTACAGCACCGGCAGGTTCTTCCGCAGTTCGAAGGCCGTGACCTCGCTGCGGTACTCCTCCCACTCCGACTTCTTGTTGCGCAGGAAGAAGTCGAAGACGTGCTCGCCGAGGGTTTCGGCGACCAGGTCGCTGCGTTCCATCAGGGTCAGGGCCTCGCCCAGGTTCTGCGGGAGGGGCTCGATGCCCAGCGCGCGGCGCTCCGCGTCGGAGAGGGCCCAGACGTCGTCCTCGGCGCCCGGCGGGAGCTCGTAGCTCTCCTCGACGCCCTTGAGGCCGGCGGCCAGCAGCATCGCGTAGGCGAGGTACGGGTTGGCGCCGGAGTCGATGGAGCGGACCTCGATGCGGGCCGAGCCGGTCTTGCCGGGCTTGTACATCGGGACGCGGACCAGCGCGGAGCGGTTGTTGTGGCCCCAGCAGATGTACGAGGGGGCCTCGCCGCCGGCGCCCGCCGTGCGCTCCGAGCCGCCCCAGATGCGCTTGTAGGAGTTCACCCACTGGTTGGTGACGGCGGAGATCTCCGCCGCGTGCCTCAGCAGGCCCGCGATGAAGGAGCGGCCGACCTTGGAGAGCTGGTACTCCGAACCGGACTCGTAGAACGCGTTCCGGTCGCCCTCGAAGAGGGAGAGGTGGGTGTGCATGCCGGAGCCGGGGTGCTCGCTGAACGGCTTCGGCATGAAGGTCGCCTGGACGCCCTGCTCCAGCGCCACCTGCTTCATGACCAGGCGGAACGTCATGATGTTGTCGGCGGTGGAGAGCGCGTCGGCGTAGCGGAGGTCGATCTCCTGCTGGCCGGGGGCGCCCTCGTGGTGGGAGAACTCGACCGAGATGCCCATCGACTCCAGCATGGTGATCGCCTGGCGGCGGAAGTCCATGCCGATGTTCTGCGGGGTGTGGTCGAAGTAGCCGGAGTTGTCGGCGGGCGTCGGACGGGAGCCGTCCAGCGGGCGGTCCTTCAGCAGGAAGAACTCGATCTCGGGGTGGGTGTAGAAGGTGAAGCCGAGGTCGGAGGTGCGGGCCAGGGCGCGCTTGAGGACGTAGCGGGGGTCCGCGAAGGACGGGGAGCCGTCCGGCATGAGGATGTCGCAGAACATGCGGGCGGTGCCGGGGGCCTCCGCGCGCCACGGCAGGACCTGGAAGGTGGACGGGTCGGGCTTGGCGATCATGTCGGACTCGTAGACCCGGGCGAAGCCCTCGATCGCCGAGCCGTCGAACCCGATCCCCTCGTCGAACGCCTGTTCGAGCTCGGCGGGGGCCACGGCGACGGACTTGAGGAAGCCCAGCACGTCCGTGAACCACAGCCGTACGAACCGGATGTCGCGCTCCTCCAACGTCCGGAGCACGAACTCCTGCTGCTTGTCCATCTTCCGCTTCCCCATCCTTGCTGGTCAGGCCGCCTGTCTCCCGCACCACGGGAGGCGGTCGGGCACCTGAGCATCCCACCACAACACCATTTCACGCGCGTTGCGCACCTTGATCGTCCGGCCGACCTCGGCGTGAACGCCTCACGTACGGCTGGTGGACCGCTCCGCAGCCCATCTTGCCTGCTCGGACCGACATCCGTAATGGGCGGCCCCCGGAGTCCCGGCTTTAGCTGTGCCCTCCCTACGAGAGGCGCCCCCTCCCGCACTACGATCAGCGGACCGATCGTCCAGATCACCCCGACCGCCGTCCTGTCCCTTTCCCAGAAGGACACACTCATGGGCTCCGCCAAGAAGACCGCCAGCGCGGCACGCAAGGCACGTATAGAGGAGATGCGGCGCGCCGAGCAGGCCCGCGAGCGCCGCAACCGGCTCCTCGTCGTCGCGGCGAGCGTGGTGGTCGTCGCCGGTCTCGTCGCCGGCGGTGTCTTCGTCGTCAGGTCGCAGAAGGACGACACCGCGGCGTCCGACGCGAAGACCTCGGGGCACTTCGTCACCGGCAAGGACGGCGTGAAGACCTGGAAGGGCACGCTGGGCCGCACCCACGTCACCAAGAAGGTCACGTACCCGACCGAGCCCCCGGTCGGCGGGGACCACAACCAGGTCTGGATGAACTGCAACGGCGACGTCTACACCAAGGCGCTCAACAACATGAACGCCGTGCACTCACTCGAACACGGCGCGGTGTGGGTGACGTACACCGACAAGGCGGCCAAGGCCGACGTCGAGGCGCTGGCGGCGAAGGTGAAGAAGACGCCGTACACGCTGATGAGCCCGGACGACAAGCAGGCCGACCCGATCATGCTGACCGCGTGGGGCCACCAGCGCACGGTGAAGAGCGCGAGCGACGCGAACGTCGACACGTTCTTCGAGCAGTTCGTGCAGGGCAAGCAGACGCCCGAGCCCGGCGCCGCGTGCACGGGCGGGCTGTCCCAGTGAGGCACGCAGGCTGGATCGCGGGCACCGCGGCCGCGGTGCTCGTCGCGGCCGGCGCGGTGACCTACGCGGTCGCCGAGGACGACGGTACGAGCGCGACCCCGGCGGCCGACTCGGCGGACGCCGGGTTCGCGCGGGACATGGCGGTGCATCACCAGCAGGCCGTGGAGATGTCGTACATCGTGCGCGACCGCACGAAGAACGCGGAAGTACGGCGGCTCGCCTACGACATCGCGCAGACGCAGGCCAACCAGCGGGGCATGCTGCTGGGTTGGCTGGACCTGTGGGACCTGCCGAAGGTGTCGGCGCAGGCGCCGATGACGTGGATGGACATGGGCGGCATGGCCTCCGGCAAGGACGGCTCACTGATGCCCGGCATGGCGACCAACACCGAGATGAAGAAGCTGGGCACGCTCGACGGCAAGCAGGCCGAGGTGTTCTACCTCCAGCTCATGACGGTCCATCACAAGGGCGGTATCCACATGGCCGAGGGCTGTGTCGCCCGGTGCACGGTCGGCGTGGAGAAGCAGCTCGCGCAGGGCATGGTGGACGCGCAGCGGTCGGAGATCGACCTGATGGCGGACCTGCTCAAGAAGCGCGGGGCGGCGGCGCGACCGTAGGGAGTTGCCAAGCGGGCCATAGGGTTTTCCCTAGAGTTCGCGGCCGTAACCGCCAAATCCGCCCTGGTTGCGGCCACTTGGGCTCTTCTTGGTCATTCCATTCCCCTGGCATGAACGGTTCATCGACAGAGTGACCCCGGGCGAGTGATCCACTCGCGCGACGAACCGCACACAGGGGGTTCCATGAGATCCAACCGCGCCACGATGCGCGCCGGGGTGAGCATGGCGGCCACACTGCCCATGCTCGCCGGCGCGCTGGCGCTCGGCATACCCGCCGCGCACGCCGCGGACACCCCGGGCCGGGACGCGCTCGCGGGCACCAAGCCCGCCTGGGCCACGGCCAAGGCGGACAAGGGTGCGACCGCGAACGGTGCCCAGGTCTCGGCCCGGGTCTACCTCGCCGGCCGGGACGCCGCCGGCCTGGCCGCGTACGCGAAGGCCGTGTCCGACCCGAACTCCGCGGCGTACGGCAAGTACCTGAGCGCCGGCCAGGCGCAGGCCCGCTACGGCGCGACCAAGGCGCAGGTCGCCGCGGTGAAGTCCTGGCTGACGGCCGCCGGCCTGAAGGTCACGGGCGTCACGCAGCACTACGTCTCCGTCACCGGTGACGTGGCCGCCGCAGAGAAGGCGTTCGGCACCCAGCTGCACAACTACGCCAAGGGTTCGAAGACCTACCGCGCCCCGGCGAAGACGGCCTCCGCGCCGGACGCCCTGGACGGTGCCGTCCTGACGGTCACCGGCCTGGACAACGCCCCGCACAAGGCGACCCACAGCGACACGCTGCCCGCGCCGGACGCGGTGTTCAAGAACTCCGGGCCGTTCTCCTCGTACTACGGCTCGAAGACCGCGTCGTCGCTGCCGGACGCGTACGGCTCCAAGATCCCGTACGCCATCAAGGGCTACACCGGCAAGCAGCTGCGCTCCGCCTACGGCGCCGGCAAGTACACCGGCAAGGGCGTCCGGGTCGCCATCACGGACGCGTACGCCTCGCCGACCATCGCCTACGACGCGGCCACGTACGCGAAGAAGCACGGTGACGCCGGCTGGAAGACCAAGCAGCTCACCCAGGTGCTGCCCGACGGCTACACCAAGACCGAGGAGTGCGGGGCGGCCGGCTGGTACGGCGAGGAGACCCTCGACGTCGAGGCCGTGCACGCGGTCGCGCCCGCCGCGAACGTCACGTACGTCGGGGCGGCCTCCTGCTACGACGACGCCCTGTTGGACTCGCTCAGCAAGGTGGTCGACGACCACCTCGCCGACATCGTCTCCAACTCGTGGGGCGACATCGAGGCCAACCAGACTCCGGACCTCGCGGCCGCCTACGACCAGGTCTTCCAGTTCGGCGCGGTCGAGGGCATCGGCTTCTACTTCTCCTCCGGTGACAACGGCGACGAGGTCGCCAACACGAAGACGAAGCAGGTCGACACCCCGGCCAACTCGGCGTGGGTGACGGCGGTCGGCGGTACCTCGCTGGCGGTCGGCAAGGGCGACAAGTACCTGTGGGAGACCGGCTGGGGCACCGAGAAGGCGACCCTGTCGGACGACGGCAAGAGCTGGACGAACTTCCCCGGCGCGTTCACCTCGGGTGCGGGCGGCGGCACCAGCAAGACGGTCGCCGAGCCCTTCTACCAGAAGGGTGTCGTCCCCGACGCGCTCGCCACGGCCAACAGCGCCGCCGGCAACCGCGTGGTCCCGGACATCTCCGCGATCGCCGACCCGAACACCGGTTTCAAGGTCGGCCAGACGCAGACCTTCCCGGACGGGTCGCAGCAGTACAGCGAGTACCGCATCGGCGGCACCTCGCTGGCCGCGCCGGTGATCGCGGCCGTCCAGGCCCTGGCCCAGGAGGCACACGGCGGCAAGGCGCTCGGCTTCGCCAACCCGTCGATCTACGCCAAGTACGGGTCGAAGGCCTACCACGACGTGGTGGACAAGCCGACCGGCACGGACCTCGCGGTCGCCCGCGTGGACTTCGCCAACGGCTTCGACGCCACCGACGGTCTGCTGACCTCCGTCCGCAGCCTCGGCAAGGACAGCTCGCTGTCGGCGGTCAAGGGATACGACGACGTCACCGGCGTGGGCACGCCCGCGGGCGGCTACGTCGAGTCGTTCCGCAAGCACTGATCCGGCGCTGACGTGAACGGGGTGGGGGGGGGGGCTTCCCCCCCCCCCCCCCCCCGCGCGGGCTTGGCCACTGCCCCCGGCGGCGTTCCTCCAACCCGTCCCCCTCCCAAACCAAGCGAACCCCGCGTTGGGGAGACCGACCGGTA
>NZ_JBWKDW010000005.1:143822-171211 GCF_056435735.1 Streptomyces sp. NPDC043878 | reverse complement strand
GGGGGGGGGGGGGAAGGGAGAGGAAGGATGTAATGGGGTGGGGAAAGCTGGGGGGGGGGGAGGTGGGTGTTGACAGAGAGCGGTGGGCGGGGGGGGGGGGGGGGGGGGGGGGGCCCCTCCCCCCCCCCCCCCCACCCCATCGCGTCGTATTGACGATTACACTGGGCCGCGTGCCTCAACTACGTCTCGCCCTGAACCAGATCGACTCGCGCGTCGGCGACCTCGCCGGGAACGCCGAGGCGATCGTCCGCTGGACCCGGCACTCCGCCGAGCAGGGAGCGCACCTCGCGGCGTTCCCCGAGATGGCGCTGACCGGGTATCCCGTGGAGGACCTGGCCCTGCGGTCGTCCTTCGTGACGGCGTCCCGCACGGCCCTGCGCGGACTGGCCGGCCGCCTGGCCGAGGAGGGCTTCGGTGAGCTGCCGGTCGTCGTCGGCTACCTCGACCGGTCCGAGACCGACCAGCCGAAGTACGGCCAGCCGGCCGGCGCCCCACGCAACGCGGCGGCGGTGCTGCACCGCGGCGAGGTGGTCCTGACCTTCGCCAAGCACCACCTGCCGAACTACGGCGTCTTCGACGAGTTCCGCTACTTCGTGCCCGGCGACACCCTGCCGGTCGTCCGCGTGCACGGCGTCGACGTGGCGCTCGCGATCTGCGAGGACCTCTGGCAGGACGGCGGCCGGGTGCCGGGGACGCGCGCCGCCGGGGCCGGGCTGCTGGTCTCCGTCAACGCCTCGCCGTACGAACGCGACAAGGACGACACCCGGCTGGAACTGGTCCGCAAGCGGGCCCAGGAGGCCGGCTGCACCACCGCCTACCTCGCCATGACGGGCGGCCAGGACGAGCTGGTCTTCGACGGCGACTCGATCGTGGTGGACCGGGACGGCGAGGTGATCGCGCGGGCCCCGCAGTTCTCCGAGGGGTGCGTGGTCCTGGACCTGGAACTGCCGGCCGCCTCGCCGGAGGCGCCCACCGGAGTCGTCGCCGACGGACTGCGCATCGACCGCGTGGTGCTGTCCGAGGACCCGCTGCCGCCGTACGAGCCGGAGGCCGCGGGCGGCTACGCGGAGCGCCTCGACGACGAGGAGGAGGTCTACTCGGCGCTGGTCGTGGGCCTGCGGGCGTACGTGGCCAAGAACGGCTTCACGTCGGTGCTGATCGGGCTGTCCGGGGGCATCGACTCGGCGCTGGTGGCCGCGATCGCCTGCGACGCGGTGGGCGCCGGGAACGTGTACGGCGTGTCGATGCCGTCGAAGTACTCCTCGGACCACTCCCGGGGCGACGCGGCGGAGCTGGCGCGCCGCACCGGCCTCGACTTCCGCACCGTTTCCATCGAGCCGATGTTCGACGCGTACATGGGCGCGCTGGGCCTGTCCGGCCTGGCGGAGGAGAACCTCCAGTCCCGGCTGCGCGGCACGCTGCTGATGGCCCTCTCCAACCAGGAGGGGCACATCGTCCTCGCGCCCGGCAACAAGTCGGAGCTGGCGGTGGGCTATTCGACGCTGTACGGCGACTCGGTGGGCGCCTACGGCCCCATCAAGGACCTGTACAAGACATGGGTCTTCCGGCTCGCCGAGTGGCGCAACCGGGCGGCGGCCGAGCGGGGGCAGACCCCGCCCATCCCCGAGAACTCCATCACCAAGCCGCCGAGCGCGGAACTGCGCCCCGGCCAGGTCGACACGGACTCCCTGCCGGACTACCCGGTCCTGGACGCGATCCTCGACCTCTACGTCGACCACGACAAGGGCGCCGACGAGATCGTCGCCGCCGGCTTCGACCCCGCCCTGGTCGCCAGGATCCTGCGCATGGTGGACACCGCCGAGTACAAGCGGCGCCAGTACCCGCCGGGCACCAAGATCTCCGCCAAGGGCTTCGGCAAGGACCGCCGCCTACCGATCACGAACGGCTGGCGGGAGTCGGCCTGAGCCGGTTGTTTTCAGCTCCTCCGGCCCTGGAGGAGCGGGGGGCCAGGGGTGGAGCCCGCGAACCCGGCCCCTCCGGCGCTTGAAGAACGGGGCCCAAGGGGTCCGGCGCCTGAAGAACGGGGCCCACGGGGCACAGCCCCTCCGGCGCTTGAGGAGCGGGGGGTCGTACCAGGGGGCGGAGCCCCCCGGACCGGGATCCTTCAGAGGCGCGCCGCCTCGGAAGCCCGCGGGACCCGTCCCGCGACCACCCGCGCGCCCCGCGGAGCGACCCTCCGCCGGTCCACCACAGCCGCCACGCCGGCGACCGCCAGCCCGAGCACGGCCAGCACCGCCCCGGCCACCGCGGGGGACGTCACCCCGAAGCCCGCGGCGAGCGCGAGCCCGCCGATCCACGCGCCCCCGGCGTTGGCCAGGTTGAACGCGGCCTGGTTGGCGGAGGACGCCAGCGACGGCCCGGCGGTGGCCTTCTCCATGACCATCAGCTGCAGCGGCGAACCGGTGACGAACGCGGCCATGCCGAGCAGGACGACGCCGAGCGCCGCGCTCCACCGGGTTGCCATCAGGACCGGGAACAGGGCGAGTACGACGGCCAGTGAGATCAGGCCGGCGAACAGGGTGGCCCGCATCGCGTGGTCGGCGAGGCGTCCGCCCAGCAGGTTGCCCGCGGTGGCACCGACACCGAACAGGGCGAGCAGGAGGGTGACGCTGCCGCCGGCGTACCCGGCGGCGTCGGTGAGCATGGGCGTGATGTAGCTGTACGCGGCGAACAGCGCGCCGAAGCCCGCGACGGTCGTCCCGAGCGCCAGCCAGACGGGCAGCGACCGCAGGGCGGCCAGCTCGCCGCGCAGCCCCGCGGCGGGGGCGTGCGTGTGGTCGCGGGGGATCAGCAGGGCCAGCGACGCGATCGCGGCCAGGCCGATCGCGCCGACGCCGAGGAAGGTGGCGCGCCAGCCGAGGTGCTGGCCCATGAGGGTGGCGACGGGCACGCCCGCGATGTTGGCGACGGTCAGGCCGAGGAACATCAGGGAGACCGAGCGGGCCTTGCGTTCGGGCGCGACCATCGTGGTGGCGACCACGGCGCCGACGCCGAAGAACGCGCCGTGCGGCAGACCGCTCAGGAAGCGGGCGGCCAGCAGCCAGTGGTAGTCGGGCGCGAGGGCCGACAGGGCGTTGCCGGCCACGAACAGGACCATCAGGGCGATCAGGACCGTACGGCGGGACATGCGCGAGGTGACCGCGGCTAGGAGCGGCGCGCCGATCACCACGCCCAGCGCGTACGCGGAGACCAGGTGGCCGGCGACGGGGATCGAGATGTCCAGGTCGGCCGCGACGTCGGGCAGAAGGCCCATCATCACGAACTCGGTCGTACCGATGCCGAAGGCGCCCACGGCGAGGGCGAGCAGGGCCAGGGGCATGAGGGAGCCTTTTGCCTTTCGAAAGAGAGCGGTGTTCCGTACATGAAGCCATTGCTTATGTTCACGTACGGAACAAAGTCTCTCAGGCCCAGTATTCCGTGAGGTTGACCGGGGGTTGCCGGCCCGTGTCGGCACGCCGTTGAGGTGCGCTTTTACGAGGAGGCTGTGGCCACGTTCACACGGGCCGCTACCGGCAGGTGGTCGCTGCTGGTCTCCGGCAGCGTCCACGAGCTGACCGGTTCGATGCCCTTCACCATGATCTGGTCGATCCGCGCCATCGGGAACGACGCCGGCCAGCTGAACCCGAAGCCGCTGCCCGCGGCGCCCTGGGTGGAACGCATCTGGGCGGTGACGGCGTTGAGCGAGCGGTCGTTCATCGTGCCGTTGAGGTCGCCGAGCAGGACGACCTTCGTGACCTTCTCGTGGGCGATGGCCTCGCCCAGCGCGTCCGCGCTCTTGTCGCGCTGCCGGGCCGTGAACCCGGCCTCCAGCTTCACCCGCACCGACGGGAGGTGGGCCACGTACACCGCGACCTGCCCGGCGGGCGTGGTCACCATGGCGCGCATCGCCCGGGTCCAGCCCAGCTTGATGTCCACGGCCCGCACGCCGGCCAACGGGTACTTGCTCCAGAGGCCGACCGTGCCCTGCACCGAGTGGTACCTGTACGTCGACGCCAGCGCCTTCTCGTACACCGGCACCGCCGACGCCGTCAGTTCCTCCAGGGCCAGCACGTCGGCGCCGGACGCGGCGACGTCCCGGGCGGTGCCGGAGGGGTCCGCGTTGTCGGCGTTGACGTTGTGCGTGGCCACCGTGAGGTCGCCGCCGGTGCCGTCCGCCTTGTCGGTGAGAAGGCCGCCGAAGAGGTTCAGCCACACGACCGTCGGCAGCAGCACGGCGATCAGCGCGGTCGCGGACCTGCGGACGAACGCGAGGACGATCAGCACCGGCACGACGACGCCCACCCATGGCAGGAACGTCTCGATGAGACTGCCGAGGTTGCCGATCCGGTTGGGGATCTGCGCGTGCAGCAGCATGACCAGCGCGATCAGGACGGCGAGGGAGGCGAGGATCAGGCCGCGGCGCCAGATCCGCCGGTCACGGCGCCAGCCGGCGAACAGGTTTCTCAGCAGGCGCCGGATCCGGGCTCCCGGACGCTCGGGCCCTGAACCGCCGTTGTCCGTCTCCGCCATGAATGCCTGCTGCGCCATACCGTCGCCTCACTGCTTGCCCTGCGCACCGATCTCCCCCTGTGCCTACGACCCTAGGGGATGATCGGTTCCGTTCTCGCCGTCCCTCGACGGCCGTACGGGCAGCAGGACGAACAAGTCGGGCCTTCGAGTTCCGCCGGCACGGGTGCCTGCCGCCGTCTGTGACGAAACGCGCACATTCGTACCGGGAGTTGCCCGTGCGCCGGCCGGGGCCGCTACCGGGAGGGTCCGCCCGCGGGCGGACTGACGGGCCGTAGCCCTTCGAGCAGGGTGTCGACGATCTGTTCGGCGAGTCCGTCCGGGAGTTCGGCGTCCGGGCGCAGGACGGCACGGACGAGCATCGGCCCGACGAACAGGTCGTTGAGGAGTTCGATGTTGACGTCGTCGCGCAGTTCACCGTTGGCCTGGCCGCGGCGCAGGACTTCGAGGCCGAGCCGCTGCCGGGGGGCGATCACGGTGTTCTGGTACGCGGCCCAGATCTTGGGGCTGCTCTTCATCTGGGCGTAGACGCCGTGCAGGATGGCCGACCGGCGGCTGAGCACGCCCCGCTGCCGCAGCGACTCCAGCAGGACGACCAGGTCGGCCCGCATGGACGTGCCGGTGAGGTGCGGGTCGTCCGGCTCGGCGGAGCGCAGCAGGTCGACGAAGAGCTCCTCCTTGCCGCTCCAGCGGCGGTAGATGGTGGCCTTGCCGACGCCGGCGGTACGGGCGATGCGCTCGATGGAGAGGTCCGCGAGCGGGACGCCGTCCTCCATGAGTCTCATCGCGCTTTCCAGGATGGCGCGTTCCACGGCCTCGCTGCGGGGGCGTCCCTTGGTCGGGCCGACCCGGGAGGTCCGGCTTTCGGCGGGGCTCACTGTGCTCCGTCCCTTCGTTTCGCTGGAGGACGCGGGGGAACGCCGGGGGAGGACTGATTCTCCCCCGGCGCAGGCGGCGCCGGGCAACCGGCGGGGCCTCACTCCCCCGCTGTCACCACCAACTCCTCCTTGTCGCCGTCCTGCTGGGAGTCGGACGGCTTCCCCGGCAGGAACAGGGCGACGACCACCGCGCCGACGACGGCGACACCCGCTCCCCACAGCGCCGTGACGTGCATGGCGTGCAGGAACGCGTCGTTGGCCGGGCCGACCAGGGCCTGGCCGCGCGGGCCCAGCTTCTCGGCGACGCCGAGGGTGGCCTCGATGGACTCGCCGGCGGTGTGCCGCAGCCCGGCGGGGACCGGGCCCAGCTTGCCCTCGATGCCGTTGCGGTAGGCCGTCGACAGGACCGAGCCGAGGACGGCGATGCCGAGGGCTCCGCCGAGCTGGCGGAAGGTGTTGCTGAGGGCGGAGGCGGAACCGGCCTTCTCCCGGGGCAGGGCCTGCATGATGACGACGCTGGTCGGCGTCATGATGTGCGCCATGCCGGTGCCCATGAGGAAGAAGATGACCTCCAGGAGCCAGATCGGGGTGTCCGCGTCCAGGGTGGCGAACGCGGCGAGCATCGCGGCGATGAGCGCCATGCCCGCCGTGGTGGTGGCCCGGTTGCCGAAGCGGTCGACGAGGAGGCGGGCCCGCGGCGCGAAGATCATCTGGGCGGCGGCCAGCGGCAGCATCAGCAGACCGGTCTGCAGCGGCGAGTAGCCGCGCACACTCTGGGTGTAGAAGACCGAGAAGAAGGTCACGCCCATCAGCGCGAAGAAGACCAGGGCGATGGCGGCGATCGCGGCCGAGAACACCTTGTTCTTGAAGTAGGTGACGTCGATCGAGGGGTGGTCGCTGCGCTTCTCGAAGACGACGAAGCCGACGAGCACGGCGAGGCCCGCGCCGATGGTCGCGAGGACCTTCGGGTCGGTGAAGTCGGCGAGCTGGCCGCCCTTGATGATGCCGTAGACGAGCAGGACCAGGCCGATCACGGACAACACGACGCCGACGGGGTCGACGCGGCCCGGCCTCGGGTCACGGGAGTCGGGCACCAGCCACACCATCAGTCCGAGCGCCAGGAGCACGATCGGCACGTTGATGAGGAAGACCGAGCCCCACCAGAAGTGGGCGAGGAGTAGACCGCCGGTGATGGGGCCGATGGCGATGGCGAGGCCGACCCCGCCGGCCCAGATGCCGATGGCCTTCGGCTGCTCGTCGCGCTCGAAGACGTTCATGAGGACGGCGAGGGTGGCCGGCATCACGAAGGCGGCGCCGAGGCCCATCAGGGCGCGGAAGGCGATGAGCTCGTTCGGGCTGCCGGAGAAGGCGGCGAGGGCGGAGCCGGCACCGAACACGGCGAGGCCGCCGAGCAGGACCTTCTTGCGGCCCAGCCGGTCGCCGAGCAGGCCGGCGGTGAAGAGCAGTCCGGCGAAGACGAGGGTGTAGGCGTTGATCGCCCACTCCAGCTCGCTCTGCGTGGCACCCAGCCCGGTCGGCGCGGGCGTCGAGATGGTCTTGATCGCGACGTTCAGGATCGAGTTGTCGAGCACCACGATCAGCAGGCTCAGCATCAGGACGCCGAGAATCGCCCAGCGACGGCGGTGCACCGCTTCCGAGATCGTGGAGGCGGGAGGGGCAGGTGTACTCATGGCGTCGAGTCTAGGGCAATTACGATACGAGACCGATCCGTATCGGAAATCCTTTACCGAGGTCTTACACAGGGCGACGGGAAATCCGTCACACCGGGGTCCCCTAGCCGTCCCTGGCACGAGGTGCCACCATGGACGTGATCCGGGGACGCCGTCAGGGCGCCTCGAGATGACGAAGGAGCCGTTGCAATGACGCAGCTTCCGGCTGCCCAGACCAAGCCCTCCGACGGCGGCAAGTCGCTGTACGGGGGCAAGGGCACACGCCGCATCACGGTCCGCGACATCGCTCTCGCCAAGGAACGCGGCGAGAAGTGGCCCATGCTCACCGCCTACGACGCGATGACCGCGTCCGTCTTCGACGAGGCCGGCATCCCGGTGCTCCTGGTCGGGGACTCGGCGGGCAACTGTCACCTCGGGTACGAGACCACCGTGCCCGTCACCATGGACGAGATGACCATGCTGTCCGCCGCGGTCGTACGCGGCACCCAGCGCGCCCTGATCGTCGGCGACCTCCCCTTCGGTTCCTACCAGGAGGGCCCGGTGCAGGCGCTGCGCTCGGCGACCCGGCTGGTCAAGGACGCCGGCGTCGGGGCGGTGAAGCTGGAGGGCGGCGAGCGCTCGCACGAGCAGATCCGCCTGCTGGTCGAGTCCGGCATCCCGGTGATGGCGCACATCGGCCTGACCCCGCAGTCCGTGAACGCGATGGGCTACCGCGTCCAGGGTCGCGGCGAGGAGGCCGCGCAGCAGCTCCTGCGGGACGCGAAGGCCGTACAGGACGCGGGCGCGTTCGCCGTCGTCCTGGAGCTGGTCCCGGCCGAACTGGCCGCCGAGGTCACGCGCGTGCTGCACATCCCGACGGTCGGCATCGGCGCGGGCTCCGAGACGGACGCGCAGGTCCTCGTCTGGACGGACATGCTCGGCCTCACCGCCGGGCGGGTGCCGAAGTTCGTGAAGCAGTACGCCGACCTGCGCGAGGTGATGGGCGGCGCGGCGAAGGCGTTCGCACAGGACGTCGTCGGCGGCACGTTCCCGCTGGAGGAGCACTCCGTCCACTGAGCCACTGCGGCACCACGCAGCCCCGCCGATCTTCCCCCGTCGGCGGGGCTGTCGCGTCCCCGCGCGGCGGGACACCGCCCAGGGGCGCCTGTCGGCACCCTGTCGGCGGACCCGTCGCGCTGTCGGCGGCCTGTCGGTGGTTTGTCGGTGGGCCCTGGCACCGTCATCGGCATGACGCGAATCGACAACAACGCCGACGGCGTGGCCGTCACCGTGCGGGGGCTGGTCAAGCACTACGGCGAGACCAAGGCGCTGGACGGCGTCGACCTGGACGTCCGTGAGGGCACCGTGATGGGCGTGCTCGGCCCGAACGGGGCCGGCAAGACCACCCTGGTGCGCATCCTCTCCACCCTCCTCGTCCCGGACGCCGGGCAGGCCACCGTGGCCGGCTACGACGTCGTACGGCAGCCGCGGCAGCTGCGCCGGGTGATCGGGCTGACCGGACAGTACGCATCCGTGGACGAGAAGCTCCCCGGCTGGGAGAACCTGTACATGATCGGGCGGCTGCTCGACCTGCCCCGCAAGGAGGCCCGCGCCCGCGCCGACGAGCTGCTGGAGCGCTTCTCCCTCACCGAGGCCGCCAAGCGCCCGGCGTCGACGTACTCCGGCGGTATGCGGCGGCGGCTCGACCTGGCCGCCTCCATGATCGGGCGGCCCGCCGTCCTCTACCTCGACGAGCCGACCACCGGCCTCGACCCGCGCACCCGCAACGAGGTGTGGCAGGAGGTCAAGCGCATGGTCGGGGACGGGGTGACCGTGCTGCTGACCACGCAGTACATGGAGGAGGCCGAGCAGCTCGCCTCCGAGCTGACCGTCGTCGACCACGGCAAGGTCATCGCCAGCGGCGGCATCGAGGACCTGAAGGCGAAGGTCGGCGGCCGCACCCTGCGGGTCCGCCCGGCCGACCCGCTCCGGCTGCGCCCGCTCGCCGCCGCCCTCGACGAACTCGGCATCACCGGGCTCGCCACCACCACCGTGGACGTGGAACGCGGGGACGTGCTCGTCCCGATCCTCAGCGACGAACAGCTGACCGCCGTCGTCGGCGCGGTCACCGCGCGGGGCATCACCCTCGCCTCCATCACCACCGAACTCCCCAGCCTGGACGAGGTGTTCCTGTCCCTCACCGGCCACCGGGCCTCGGCCCCGCAGGACTCCACGCCCGCTCCCGACCGCGAGGAGGTCGCCGTATGAGCGCCGCCGCCACTCTCACCCCGTCCGTCACCACGGCCGACGCGCCCATCTCGCCGCGCGCCCATCTGCGCCACACCGGCGCGCTGATCCGCCGCAACCTGCTGTGGATCCGGCAGGACCCGGAGTCGATGTTCGACGCCATCCTGTTCCCGGTCATCTTCACCCTGCTGTTCGTGTACGTCTTCGGCGGTTCCATCGGGCAGTCGCTCGGCGGCGGCCAGGAGGCGTACGTCCAGTACGTCGTGCCCGGACTGATGGCCATGATGGGCATGAACATGGCCCAGGGGGTCGGCACCGGCTTCAACACGGACTTCAACAGCGGGGTCATGGACCGGTTCCGGTCCCTGCCGATCGGGCGCGGCTCCGTGCTGTTCGCGAAGATCGCCGTGGAACTGATGCGGATGCTGATCGCGACCGCCGTCCTGATGGTCATCGGCGTCCTGGTCGGCTTCCACATCACCAACTGGGCCGGGCTGCTGGCCTCCGTGGGCCTGTCCGCGGTGTTCGGATCGGCCCTGATGTGGGTGTTCCTCACCCTCGGCGTGATCATGAAGAGCGCGCAGTCCGTGCAGGCGATGGGCTTCCTGGTGCTGATGCCGCTCCAGTTCGGCTCCTCGATCTTCGCGCCGACCCAGTCGATGCCCGGCTGGCTGCAGAACTTCACCGACTACAACCCGCTGTCCTCGCTCGCCGACGCGGCGCGCGGCCTGATGGTCGGCGGCCCGGTCGCGCACGGACTGTGGGTGACCCTCGGCTGGTCGGTGGCGCTCACCGCGGTGATGGCGCCGGTCGCCATCCACAAGTTCCGCACCAAGAGCTGACCGGCACGCGCGTGCCGTGCGCGGGCGGGCGTCAGACCAGGGCGGTGGCCTCCTCCAGGGAGAGGCCGCCGCCCTCCGCGTACGCGGCCTCGTACGCCTGGTCGCCGAGCACCGCGCGGGCCGCGGTCTCGGCCCGGGTGTGCACCTCGCGCTCCAGCGCCGAGGACACGTACGAGGGCGGCAGGTCCGCGTCGGCCGCGCCCACGCACAGGGCGGCGTCCCGGGCGCGGCTGCCGCCGTCGACACCGGCGAGCGCCAGCGCGGCGATGGTGAGACACCCTGGACGTATGTGGGGCGCTATCGCCCGCGACAGCGGGTCGGCGGCCCGCTCCAGCGCCTGCCGGATCTTGGTGAGGGCCTCCTCGTGGCGTGCGTCGGCCGCGTCCAGCGCGGCTTCCGCGCCGAGGATGACCGAGTCGAAGACGACGAACATCGCGATCGAGAACTCCTCCCGCAGCAGGCGCACCTGCTCGCGGGCCTCGGCGATCCGGCCGGTGATGCCGAGACGGGCGGCGAGGAACAGCCGGGCCGCGGACACCGCCTCGCCCGCCGGGGCGGTCCGCTCGGCGATCACCCCACGCAGCAGCGCCTCGCCCCGCTCGAACTGACCGGCCTCCAGGAGGGCGCTGCCGAGACGGGCGGTGAGCACGCCCTGCTGGGCGCGGGCGCCGAGCCGTCCGGCACACTCCCGCGCGGCCTCGTAGTCGGCGGCGGCGGCCACGTACCGCCCCTGGCGTTCGAGGGCCTCCCCGCGCGCGGACAGCGCCTCGGCGGTGCCCCACAGGTCCCCGATGCGCCGGTAGATCTCCAGCGACTCGTCCGCGTCACGGGCGGCGTCGCCGGCCCAGTCGCTGCGGTTGGCGAGGAGGTTGGCGCGCATGTGCAGGCTCGCGGCGAGTTCCCACTCGTAGCCGGGGGCGCCGCGGGTGGTGTCGACGCTGCCGTCGATGATGGCGCGCAGCCGGTCCATGTCGCCGGTCAGGATCACCGCGAAGAACCACAGGGAGCCCGGACTGCGGCAGACCTGCGGGAGCCCGGGCGCGTAGGTGCCCGCGATGACCTTCAGCTTCTCCTGCGCGCGCGGGTTCTGCCATGCCTCCAGGTCGGTGTCCATGCAGGCGAGATGGACGAGGTGGACACCGCGCCGGGCCTCCTGGAGGAGCTCACCGGTCCAGGGGAAGGGCACCTCCGTGCAGCGCTCCCACACGGGCGGGGCGAGGCGGGCCGGCGGAGTGAACGGGTCGGGGCCGAGGGCCTGCACCTCCAGGGACCAGTTGCGGGCCTCGATGCGCAGGTCCCGCATCTGCCAGTACCAGGCGAGGGACAGCACCAGGCACAGGCCCTCCTGTTCGTCGCGCAGCGCGACGGCGCGGCGCAGCGCGGTGCGCACGTTCTCGTACTCGCGCTCCAGCCGTTTGATGGCGGCGAGCTGCCCGGAGCCGCGCAGCAACGGGTCGGTGACGCGGGCGAGTTCGCGGTAGTACGTCAGGTGCGCGCGTTCGGCGTCGGCACGCCCGCCGGCCTCGTCCAGCCGCTCCCCCGCGTACTCGGCGACGGTCTCCAGGAGCCGGTAGCGCATCTCGCCCTCGGGCCCCTCGTCCGCCGAAGGGGCGGCCACGACAAGGGACTTGTCGACCAGGGAGCCGAGGACCTCCAGGGCGACCGGTCCGCACACGGCCTCGGCCGCGGCCAGGTCGCAGCCGCCCGCGAACACCGACAGCCTGCGCAGGACGTCGCGTTCGTCCTCGTCGAGCAGTTCCCAGGACCAGTCCACGACGGCCCGCAGCGTCTGCTGGCGGGGCAGGACGGTACGGCTGCCGGAGGTGAGCAGCCGGAAGCGGTCGTCGAGCCGGTCGGCGATCTGCCGCGGCGTGAGCATCCGCAGCCGGGCGGCGGCCAGTTCGATGCCGAGGGGCAGTCCGTCGAGGCGGCGGCAGATCTCCGCGGCCGCCTCCGGATCGTCCTCGACGCGGAAACCCGGCCGGGCGGCGGCTCCCCGGTCGGCGAGCAGCCGCAGCGCGACCGGCTCGGGCAGCGGCTCCACCGGGCGCAGCAACTCCCCCGGCACGCCGAGGGGTTCACGGCTGGTGGCCAGCACGGTCAGACCGGGACAGCGTTCGAGGAGTTCCTCGACGAGCCGGGCCGCGGCGTCGACGACGTGCTCGCAGTTGTCGAGGACGACCAGCATCCGGCGTCGGCCGCAGTGCTCGGCGAGCCGGTCGACGGGCCGGTCGTGGCGGTCGGCCCCGGCCCGCATCGCCTCGGCGCCGGCGCCGTACAGGACGGTCTCGCGGGCGCCCACGGCGGTCAGCACGGCCTCCGGCACGGCGTCGGGGTCGTCCACGGGCGCGAGTTCCGCCAGCCACACCCCGTCCCGGGCCGCGTGCCCCGCGGTCTCGGCGGCCTCCTGCGACAACCTCGTCTTGCCGGCGCCGCCGGGTCCGAGCAGGGTGACGAGCCGGGCGGTCGCGAGGTCCCCCCGGATGGCCTCGATGTCGGCCTCCCGCCCCACGAAGGAGGTGAGTCGGGCACGCAGGTTGCCGGGCGGCTGCGGGGAAACGGAGGCTTCCGCCGGTCCCGCGCCGGCCTGTTCCGCCCGTCCGGCCCCGTGTCCGGGTTCCGCTCCCGGCCCGTCACCCGAGTCCAGCAACTCGGCGTGCAGTTCACGCAGTTCGGGTCCCGGGTCGGAGCCGAGCCGGTCGGCGAGGGAGCGGCGTACGTCCTCATAGGCGGCCAGCGCCTCCGCCGTGCGGCCCGCGCAGCGCAGCGCGCGCAGCCTGAGCGCCTGGAGGGGCTCGTCCAGCGGGTGGGCGTCGCACAGGGCGGTCAGCTCGGGCAGGGACTGGTCGGCGTGCCCGAGGGCGAGGGCGGCCGCGTGGCGCGTGCGCAGGGCGGCCAGGCGCCGGGTCTCCCAGCGGGCCGCCTCGAAGGCGCGGTCGGGCAGATCGGCGAGGACCGGGCCGCGCCACAGGGCGAGGGCGTCGTCGAGGACGACGGCCGCCTTCGCGGGGTCGCCGTCGGCCAGGGCGCGGGTGCCCTCACCGGCCAGCCGCTCGAAGCGGTACAGGTCGATGTCGTCGGCCGGGGCGGTGAGGTGGTAGCCGCCGTCGGCGGAGGCGACGGCCTCCGCGCCGAGGGCCCTGCGCAGCCGGCCGACCAGCGCCTGGAGCGCGCCGGTGGCGTCGGCGGGCGGGTCGTCCCGCCACACCTCGTCGACCAGGAGACGCGCGGGCACGGTCCGGCCGGGCCGCAGGGCGAGCACGGCCAGCAGCGCACGCAGCCGCGCCCCGCCGAGCGGGACGGCCGTGCCGTCGGGGCGAAGTGCCTGGGTGGTGCCGAGGATGCGGTAGCGCACGGGGTCCATTGTCTCCGTTGGCGTCGGGACCGGTCACGGGGTTGGGGCGGTCGGGCGGGTCCTGCCGGGGCAGAGCCGCCTGCGGACGGGCTCGGTGCGGCCGGTCCCCGCGCTGCCCCAGCCGGTCACAGCCGGGGCCGAAGCCTCCCAGCTTTCCCGGAACCCCCGGGGCACCGCGAGACGTTTTCCTGACGCGCCCGGTACGGTCGGGCAGTCCCGATGCGTGTCCGAGAGTCCAGGGAGCCCCATGACCACCGCCACCACCCGCCACAGCGACCGGCGGGTCAGCCCCGTCTTCCTGGGGATCACGGCTGTCACGGCGGTGACCGGCTGGGCCACCTGGACCGGGTTCGCCGCGCAGCCGGGCGTCGCCGTGTTCCTGTTCGTGACGGCCGCGTGGATCGTCTCCCTGTGTCTGCACGAGTACGCGCACGCGCGCACCGCCCTGCACAGCGGCGACATCTCCGTCGGCGGGAAAGGCTACTTGACGCTCAACCCGCTCAAGTACACCCACGCCCTGCTGAGCATCGTCCTCCCCGTGGTCTTCGTGATCATGGGCGGGATCGGTCTGCCGGGCGGGGCGGTGTTCATCGAGCGCGGCCGGATCCAGGGCCGCTGGAAGCACAGCCTGATCTCCGCGGCCGGACCGCTGACGAACGTGCTGTTCGCGGTGGCGTGCACGGCGCCGTTCTGGCTGCACGCGCTGGACGGGGTGCCGCGGGACTTCCGCTTCGCGCTGGCGTTCCTGGCGCTGCTCCAGGTCACGGCGGCGCTGCTGAACTTCCTGCCGGTACCGGGCCTGGACGGCTACGGCGTCATCGAGCCCTGGCTGTCGTACAACGTGCGGCGGCAGGTCGAGCCGTTCGCTCAGTTCGGCCTGCTGTTCGTGTTCGCCCTGCTGTGGGTGCCGTCGGTGAACACCGTCTTCTTCGACGTGATCGACGCGATCCTGAGGTCGCTGGGGATCGACGCGTTCGACTCGTACTGCGGCCAGGAGCTCTACCGCTTCTGGCAGGGCACCAACGAGTTCTGCCAGGTCAGCCCCTGACGGACGGTCCCCGCCGGCCGGCCGTGCCCCGCTTGAGGTAGTACCAGCACATGTTGGAGGACAGTCCGGCCAGCAGCACCCACACGATGCCCAGCCAGCTGCCCCGGGCGAACGACACGACGGCCGCGGTCACCGCGAGCAGACAGACGACGAGGGCGTAGAGGGCGAGGCGGGGCATCTGGTCGGCTCCTGTCGGGGGACACTGCTGGTACTGCTGGAACAGCTCGTGCCGACCAGTGTCCCCCATCCGCTCACACGTCCGTGACGCGCAGTCCCGCGTGCGCCTTGTACCGGCGGTTGACCGAGATCAGGTTCGCGACCAGCGACTCCACCTGGTGGGCGTTGCGCAGCCGGCCGGCGAAGACACCGCGCATGCCGGGGATACGGCCGGCCAGCGCCTGGACGATCTCGACGTCGGCCCGCTCCTCGCCGAGGACCATCACGTCGGTGTCGATCTCCGCGATCTCCGGGTCCTGCAGCAGCACCGCCGACAGGTGGTGGAAGGCGGCCGTCACCCGCGAGTCCGGCAGCAGCGCGGCGGCCTGCTGGGCGGCGCTGCCCTCCTCCGGCTTGAGCGCGTAGGCGCCCTGCTTGTCGAAGCCGAGCGGGTTGACGCAGTCGACGACGAGCTTGCCGGCCAGCTGCTCGCGCAGCGACTCCAGCGTCGCGCCGTGACCGTCCCAGGGGACGGCGACGATCACGATGTCGCTGCGGTGCGCGGTCTCGGCGTTGTCGGCGCCCTCGACGCCGTGCCCGAGCTCCTCGGCCGCGGACCGCGCGCGGTCGGCGGCGCGCGAGCCGATGATCACCTTCTGTCCGGCACGGGCGAGCCGGTAGGCCAGGCCCTTGCCCTGCGGCCCGGTGCCGCCGAGCACGCCGACGACGAGCCCGGAGACGTCCGGGAGGTCCCAGGGGTCCTTGGCGGGGGCCTTCGCCGGGGCGCCGGCGGGCTGCTGTGCACTGTCGCTAGAGGTCATGGGCCGACTTTACGGTCCACCGGGCGCGCCTCACCGGCCGGGTGAGCCGCGTCACGAACCCCGGGCGCACGACGGCCGCACGCCGACCGCACACCGTGCGGAAGGCGTCGGACGACAGGTCCGGTGAAACGACCGGGAGGCCGACCGGAAGACGTCCGGATCCGTGCGCAACGGTGTCGGCGGGGGGCCGGGAGGCCCGGGGGCCGGGAGGCCCGGGAGGCCGGGAGGCCCGGGAGGCCGGTTGGGAGGTCCGGACCGTCGGCCGGGAGGCCCGGTTCGGGGGAATACGCAGTGAACCGCCGGCCCGCGATGACCGGGTGCGGCAGGATGCCGGGCCATGGATGCCGTACGGGTGGCGCTGTTGCGCGAGGTGCTCGCCGGGACCGAGTTGCTGGGGGCCACCCGCCGGTTCGCGGGGGTGCTGCGGGGCTCGGTGGTGACGCACGGGGGCGGGCTGCTGCTTGTGGGTACCCCGCGGCACGAGCCGTGGCATCTGGCGGCCCACCTGGTGGACGAGGCCGCCTGGTCCGGCACGCCCGAGCTGGCCCCGACGCTGGTCCGGCACGACGCGCACGCCTCCGACCCCGCGCATCTGGCGGTCGGGCCCGGGCGGCTCGCGGCGGCCCGGCGGGGCGAGACGCTGCTGGTGGTGGCGGAGCGGGGGCCGGACGCGAGTCTGCTGGAGGGGGTGCACGACGCCCGGCGGGCCGGGGCGACGGTGCTGGCGCTCGGAGCGGGCGGGGCCGAGCTGACGGCCCTGGCGCACGAGTCGCTGGCCGTGACCGACGGCTCGGAGCTGGATCTGGACAGCGTGCAGCATCTGGTGAGCGCGGCGGCCGGGGAGAACTTCCTGCCGGCCCCGCGCGGCCGCCGCCGCCTCCGCGACCACCTGTCCGCCCTGGCCCACCACCTGACGGCACCCCCACCGGCCCGCTGGTAGCTGCCGGGGGGCAGCGGCACGCTGACAGCCATGCGGACGGCGACCCACCGAAGCCAAGCGAACGACGACCCGCCGACACCCTCGGGGGCAGCGGTCCGCTGACAGCCGCAGGGGCCGCGGCCCGCTGACAGCCATGCGGGCGACGACCGGCCGGTAGCCACGCGATCGATGACCCGGCGATGACCTGCCGAGTCACGCGGGCGACAGCCCGTCGGCAGCCACGCGACCGGGTGACCCGCAACAGCTGCGCAACCGACGGCCCGCCGATGGCTATGCGGGCGCGGGCGCCGCCCACCATAAGCCGCGCGGGCGCGGGCGCCGCCCGCCGAAACCCGCGCGGGCGACCGCCCGAACGAGCCCCGCCGCACCCGAGGCCGGAGAAAACCGGTTGCCCCCCGCAGCCGTCCACGCCGAGCATGGCCCCCCGTGACGCACGACGGCGACAGCGCTTCCAGTGGCCCCTCCGGCAGTCCCTCCGGCGGGCCCGCCGACCCTCCGCGCTCCGGGCTGCGCGCCCTGCTGCCCGATTTGGCGCCCTGGCGGGCCTCCGTGGACTTCCGGCGGCTGTGGCTGTCCGGGCTGATCACCAACTTCGGCAGTTTCCTGACCTTCGTCGCGCTGCCCGTGCAGATGAAGGACCTCACGGGCTCCGCGGCGGCCGTCGGGGCGATCGGCGCGGTCGAACTCCTGCCGCTGATCGTGTTCGGGCTGTACGGCGGCGCGCTCGCGGACGCCTGGGACAAGCGGAAGCTGATCGTGTGGACGGAGGCCGGCCAGGGCCTGCTGTCCGCGGCGCTGCTGCTCAACGCGCTGCTGCCGCGTCCCGCCGTATGGCCGCTGTACGTGGTCGCCGCGCTGTCCTCGGCGCTCGGCTCCGTGCAGCGGCCCGCGCTCGACGCGCTGACCCCGCGGATCGTGGCCCACGAGCATCTGCCGGCCGCGGCCTCGCTCAACTCGCTGCGCTGGACGGTCGGCGGGGTCGCGGGCCCCGCGGTGGCGGGCGTGGTCGTCGCGTTCGCCGGGCTGGGCTGGGCGTACGCCGTGGACCTGCTGACCTTCGTCGTCTCGGTCGCCTTCGTGCTGCGTATCGCCGCCGCGCCCGCCTCGCACGCCTCGCCGAAGCCGTCCCTGCGGTCCATCGCCGAGGGCGCCCGGTACGCGTGGGGCCGCAAGGAACTCCTCGGCACGTACGCCATCGACCTCGCGGCGATGTTCCTCGCGATGCCGCTCGCCGTACTGCCCTTCCTCGCCGACGAGTTGCACGCGCCCTGGTCCCTCGGCCTGATGTACGCGTCCGTCCCGGCGGGGGCCCTGGTGGTGAGCCTGACCAGCGGCTGGACCTCGCGGGTGCACCGGCACGGGCGCATGGTGGTGCTCTCGGCCGCGCTGTGGGGCCTGGCGATCGCGGCGGCCGGCGCCTGCGGGAACGTGTGGCTGGTGCTGCTGTTCCTCGCCGTCGGCGGCGGCTGCGACATGGTCAGCGGCGTCTTCCGCGGGGCCATGTGGAACCAGACGATCCCCGACGAACTGCGCGGCCGGCTCGCGGGGATCGAGCTGCTGTCCTACTCGGTGGGCCCGCAGCTCGGCCAGGTCCGCTCGGGCGGGACGGCCGCGTGGGCCGGGGTGCGGACGTCGGTGTGGTCGGGCGGGCTGCTGTGCGCGGGCGCGGTGGGGCTGCTGGCCCTGTGCCTGCCCGGGCTGATGACGTACGACGTACGGACGAACGAGCACGCGGTGCGGCTGCGCGACCAGCGGAAGGCGGCCGCACCGGTGCGGGGCTGACGTCCCCCGGGAGGGGGTCCGCTCAGCCCTCGTCCGCGCCGCCCGCCGGCGCGTCGTGCCACTTGGGGTCGTTCTCCCACTCCAGGTTGCGCTCGCGGGCGCTCTCCATCGCGTGCTCGGCCTCCGCGCGGGTGGCGTACGGACCGAAACGGTCCTTGCCGGGGCAGTCCGGACCCTCCTCGACCTTCTTGTGCTCCAGGCAGTAGAACCACTCGCCCGGTTTACCGACCGTCCGCTTCTTGAACAGGGGCATGACCAGCTCCTCTCGCCACCGACATGTTCCCCCATCGCCGCTGGTTAGACTCGCTGGCATGTCTGGCCAGTCGCTGCTCGTCCCAGGGGAGCTGTCCCCCATCCGTTCCGTGCCCGGGAACATCCGCCGCCCCGAGTACGTCGGCAAGCCCGCGCCGACGCCGTACACCGGCCCGGAGGTGCAGACACCCGAGACCGTCGAGGCGATGCGCCGCGCCGGCCGGATCGCCGCGCGGGCGATGGCGGAGGCCGCGAAGCTGATCGCGCCGGGCGTCACCACCGACGAACTGGACCGGGTCGCGCACGAGTACATGTGCGACCACGGCGCCTACCCCTCGACGCTCGGCTACCGCGGCTTCCCGAAGTCCCTGTGCACGAGCGTCAACGAGGTCATCTGCCACGGCATCCCGGACTCGACGGTCCTGCGGGACGGCGACATCGTCAACCTGGACGTGACGGCGTACATCGGCGGGGTGCACGGCGACAACAACGCCACCTACCTGGTCGGGGACGTGGACGAGGAGAGCCGGCTGCTCGTCGAGCGGACCCGGGAGTCCCTCGACCGCGCGATCAGGGCGGTCCGGCCGGGCCGCCAGATCAACATCATCGGCCGGGTCATCGAGTCCTACGCCAAGCGCTTCGGCTACGGCGTGGTCCGCGACTTCACGGGCCACGGCATCAACTCGTCGTTCCACTCCGGCCTGATCATCCCGCACTACGACAGCCCGCACGCGACGACCCTCATCCAGCCGGGGATGACCTTCACGATCGAGCCGATGCTGACCCTGGGGACGCACGACTACGACATGTGGGACGACGGGTGGACGGTCGTGACCAAGGACCGCAGACGCACGGCCCAGTTCGAGCACACGCTGGTGGTGACGGAGACGGGCGCGGACATCCTCACCCTGCCGTAGCGCCCGCCGGTTCTGCCGCCGTCCGGGCCCGCCCTCACCAGGGGGCGGGCCCTTCGTCGTCTCCGGTACGCCGTTACCGGCATACCGTCGGCAACCACGTGACCCGGGCAACCCCAACCCACCGCGAAGCGCTCGACGCGGTCCGCGCGGACGCGACCTGGAGAAGCTGCGGATCGTCGCCGGGTGCGCGCGGGCGTTCGCCCCGAACACCCGGGGGTGTTCAGGGCGGTGGGCGGAAGGAGTTCCCACCCCGCGCCCGAGGACGGGCCTGCGGCGGGCTCAGCGCTCCAGGAGCACGCGGCCGCCGACCTCCACCCAGCCCCCCGGCTGCGGAGCCGTCAGGAGCTGGGAGCCCGCGCCCTGCGTGATGTTCAGGGCGCGGCCCAGCTGTTGCGTCAGCAGGATGGCCGCCGCGCCCGTCGCCTCGTCCTCCTCGATGCCGTCGTCGCGGCCGGGGAAGGCGCGGGCGCGGATCCGGCCGGCCGCCTCGTCCTCCCAGGCCCAGGCGTAGATCCACTCCCCCTGCGGCGGCACCGCCAGGTCGTCGACCTCGGCGGGGGTGGCGTGCCGGCGGAGCGTGCGTGGCGGGACCCACTCCGCGAGCGCCTCGATCCAGCTGAACTCGCCGTCCAGGCGGACGCCCACCACCCCGGCGGGGGTGACCAGTTCGGGCACGTCCAGGAGCCAGGCGGTACCGACGCAGGGGTGGCCGGCGAAGGGAAGGCGCAGCGTGGGCGTGTAGATGTCGATGACGCCGCGCTCCGGGTCGTCGACGAACACGGTCTCGCTGAACCCGAGCTTCGCGGCGAACTCCTGCCGCTCCTCGGGGTCCGGCATCACCGAGCCCTCACGGACCACGCCGAGCTCGTTGCCGTATCCGCCGCCGGGTCCGCAGAAGACCCGGAGCACGTCGTAATCAGTCACGCGGGCATTGAAGCAGGCGGCGACCTGGGACTGAAGTTGTGGAGGTGACCGGAAAACGTCACCGGCCGGCTGCGCCCGGCGTCCGCCGCGCCCCGCGCGCACCGGGCCGCGATCCTGTGCGCCGACCGCGCCGCGCCCCCGGGGGTCGTCCGCCGACCCCGCGCCGGCCCGCCGCCTCCAGGGGCTTCCGACCAGCCCGTGAAGGCTTTTGCGTGGTCCGGCACCGGCTCCCCCACGACGGGCCGAGACGGAGTCTTTGAATTTCCTTTGACCATTTCATGGGGTCCGTTTTGGGATACCGTGATCGGTCCGTGCTCATACGCCGTCCATGAGAGCTGAATCACCGTGCGGGTGGGTATCACGCAGGCAAGCCTTAGATAAGTTAGGCGAGCCTCACCATCCTGATGTGAATCCCGACACGCGATTTTTCGCCAGCACTTGAGCCTCTTGGAGCCCGAATGCGAGCCGCCAGACTCTCCGTCGTCACCGCCGTCGCCACCGCGGCGGCGCTGACCGCCGTCACGGGGTGTGCCGAGAAGAGCGACGGGAAGGGCGCCGGCTCCCTCCAGGTGACGGCGACCGACTCCACGTGCCAGGTGTCCCAGAAGGAGTTCCCGGCCGGACACGTCGAGCTCGACATCCAGAACAAGGGCTCCAAGGTCACCGAGGTCTACATCCTCTTCCCCGACGACCGCATCGTCAGCGAGCGCGAGAACATCGGCCCCGGCACCAGGCAGACGGTCACCGCCGAGGTGAAGGCCGGCGACTACACGATCGCCTGCAAGCCCGGTATGAAGGGCAAGGGCATCCGCCAGGCCGTCAAGGCCACCGGCGGCAAGGCCGCCAAGCGCGACCCGCGCCTCGACACGGCGGTCGCCGCCTACCGCGAGTACGCGCAGGAGCAGGCCGACGCCACACTGCCGAAGGTCGCGGCCTTCGTGAAGGCCGTCAAGGCCGGCGACCTGGCCGCCGCCGAGGCCGCCTACGCACCGTCCCGCATCGGCTGGGAGCGCACCGAGCCGGTCGCCGAGTCCTTCGGCGACATCGACCCGAGGGTCGACGTCCGCGCGGACGGCCTGGAGGACGGCCAGAAGTGGACGGGCTGGCACCGTCTGGAGAAGGCCCTCTGGCAGGACAAGAAGATCGGCGCCGAGGAGAAGACCCTCGCCGACCAGCTGGTCACCGACCTGACGGACTGGCAGAAGCGGGTCGGCAAGGCCGACATCACCCCGACCTCCATGGCCAACGGCGCCAAGGAACTCCTCGACGAGGTCGCCACCGGCAAGGTCACCGGCGAGGAGGAGCGCTACTCGCACACCGACCTGGTCGACTTCAAGGGCAACGTCGAGGGCGCCCAGAAGTCCTACGAGCTGCTCAGGGCGGTCACCGAGGAGAACGACCCGGCGCTGGCCACCGAGCTCGACAAGCAGTTCGCCGCGTTGAACACGCTGCTGGACAAGTACCGCACGGACAAGGCGTCGTACGACTTCGAGTCCTACGACAAGGTCGGCAAGGACGACCGCAAGGAGCTCTCGGACGCGGTGAACGCGCTCGCCGAGCCGCTGTCCAAGCTCGCCGCGGCCGTCGCGAAGTAAGGGACGACCATGACGGACACGACCTCTCAGGAAGCCACCCCGGCCGCCCCCTCCCGGCGTTCGCTGATCGGCTGGGGCGGTGCCGGGCTCGCGCTCGGTGCCGCCGCGGCCGGCGGCGCCGTGGCGATGGCGCACACCGGTGACGACGTGGACCCGACGGCCGCCGAGTCGGGCGCGGCCGTCCCCTTCCACGGCGCGCACCAGGCGGGCATCGCCACGCCGGTGCAGGACCGGCTGCACTTCGCCGCGTTCGACGTGAAGACCGACGACCGCGCCGAGTTCGTCCAGCTGCTCAAGGACTGGACGGCGGCCGCACGGCGGCTGACCGCCGGCCACCCCGTCGGCGAGGGTGCCTACGGCGGGCTCGCCGAGGCGCCGCCGGACGACACCGGCGAGGCGCTGGGCCTCAAGCCCTCACGGCTCACGCTGACCATCGGGTTCGGCCCGTCCCTGTTCGAGAAGTTCGACCTCGCGGACCGGCGGCCCGAGGCGCTGGTGGACCTGCCGAAGTTCCCCGGCGAGAACCTGGACCGCAACCGCAGCGGCGGCGACCTGTGCGTCCAGGCCTGCGCGGACGATCCGCAGGTCGCGGTGCACGCGATCCGCAACCTGGCCCGCATCGGCTTCGGCAAGGTCGCCATCCGCTGGTCCCAGCTCGGCTTCGGCAAGACCTCCTCCACCACCCCCGACGCGCAGACCCCGCGCAACCTGATGGGCTTCAAGGACGGCACCCGCAACATCGCGGGCACCGAGACCGGCCGCCTGGAGAAGTTCGTGTGGGCGGACGCGAAGGACGGCTCGGACTGGATGGCAGGCGGCTCCTATCTCGTCGCCCGGCGCATCCGCATGAACATCGAGACCTGGGACCGCACCTCGCTCCAGGAGCAGGAGGACGTCTTCGGCCGCGACAAGGGGGAGGGCGCCCCGGTGGGCCGGGCCAAGGAGCGCGACAAGCCGTTCCTGAAGGCGATGAAGCCCGACGCGCACGTCCGGCTCGCGCACCCCGACTCCAACCACGGGGCGACGATCCTGCGCCGCGGCTACTCCTTCACCGACGGTACGGACGGCCTCGGCCGGCTGGAGGCCGGCCTGTTCTTCCTCGCCTACCAGCGGGACGTCCGCACGGGCTTCATCCCGATCCAGCGCAGTCTGGGCGCCGACGCGCTCAACGAGTACATCCAGCACGTGGGTTCGGCGCACTTCGCCGTCCCGCCCGGCGTCCGCGACAAGGACGACTGGTGGGGCCGGACGCTGTTCTCCAAGGAGGCCTAGCCGTGTTCTCCAACTACCTGATCGGTCTGCGCGAGGGACTGGAAGCCAGCCTCGTCGTCTGCATCCTGATCGCCTACCTGGTCAAGACCGGCCGCCGGGACGCCCTGAAGCCGATCTGGATCGGCGTGGGCGTCGCCGTCCTCATCGCGATGGGCTTCGGCTGCGTCCTCGAATTCGGCTCCCAGGAACTCACGTTCAAGGCGCAGGAGGCGCTCGGCGGCAGCCTGTCCATCGTGGCGGTCGCCCTGGTGACGTGGATGGTGTTCTGGATGCGGCGCACCGCCCGGCACCTGAAGTCGGAGCTGCACGGGAAGCTGGACGCGGCCCTGGCGATGGGCACCGGCGCGCTGGTGGCGACCGCGTTCCTGGCGGTCGGCCGGGAGGGCCTGGAGACGGCCCTGTTCGTGTGGACGTCCGTCCACGCGGCCGGTGACGGCACCCCGCGCCCGCTGATCGGCGCGGCGCTGGGCCTGGCGTCCGCGGTCCTCCTGGGCTGGCTGTTCTACCGCGGCGCCCTGAAGATCAACCTGTCCAGGTTCTTCACCTGGACCGGCGCGATGCTGGTGGTGGTCGCCGCGGGTGTGCTGGCGTACGGCGTCCACGACCTCCAGGAGGCCGACTGGATCCCGGGACTGCAGCATCTCGCCTTCGACATCAGCGGCACCATCGCCCCGGACAGCTGGTACGGCACCCTCCTGAAGGGCGTCTTCAACTTCCAGCCCGACCCGACGGTCCTCCAGGTCACGGTGTGGCTGCTGTACCTGGTCCCGACGCTCGCCGTCTTCCTCGCCCCGGTAGGGTTCGCCTCCGGGAAGGGGAAGGTGAAGGCACCTGATGAGCAGGGATCGCAGCCCTCGAAGGCTTCGCAGGCTTGACCGGCGCGCTCTGACGGCGGCCTCGCTGACCGCTCTGTCGCTGACGGCGAGCGGTTGCGTGGTGGTGCACGGGGAGAGGGAAGTGCTCCCCGCGACCACCCGCGCCGAGGCCGCGAAGGCGCTCGGGCAGTTCACCGCCGCGTACAACAAGGCGGACGAGGAGTACGACACCTCCCTGGACGCCGACCACGTCACGGGCGCCCTCGGTGCCATCGACGCGGCCCGTCTGAAGGCCGGGCACATCAACAACCCGGCCGGGAATCCCGGGCATTCACCGCTGAAGCTGTCGGACGCGCGCTTCACGATCCCCAAGAAGGCAGGCTGGCCGCGCTGGTTCGTCGCCGACGCGCACGGCAACAAGGGCGGCGACCTGCGCTGGCTGCTGGTGTTCACCCGCGGCGCCCTGAGCGATCCCTGGCAGGTGGCGTACCTGACGCTGGTCGCCCCCGGCGACGTACCGAAGTTCAAGCGGGACGCGGACGGCTGGGCCGAGGCCGTGCCCGCCAACTCCACGCAACTCGCCCTCGCACCCGGAACGTTGAGCCAGGACTACGCGACCTACCTCAAGAGCGGCGGGAAGTCCTTCGCCGCGGGCACGCACACCAGCGCGTGGCGCGCGCAGCGCGCGGCGGCGGGCAGCAAGCCCGGACTCGCCACGCAGTACATCGACGAGCCGCTGACCAGCGGCGACTACGCCCCGCTGGCGCTGCGCACCACGGACGGCGGCGCGCTGGTCTTCTTCACCACCCACCGCTACGAGAAGCAGACCGCCGCGGCGGGCGCGGCGATCCCCGCCCAGAACGACAACGTGCGGGCGCTGACGACCGGCGAGATCAAGCAGTCCCTGACGATGGAGTTCGTCTCCAACCAGGTGGCGCTGGACCCGCCGCGGGGCTCGGGCGGTGGCAAGGTGTCGGTGCTGGGCCGCATCGAGGGACTGACCTCGGCCGAGGGGTCGTAGGCGACACGGGTCGGCGCCGCCGGCTCAGGGCCTCACAGGCGCGTGGGCCAGGCGGCGCCCTCGTGGTCGGGCTCCACGCCGTGCCGGGCGCAGGTCTCCGTGAGGATCTCCAGCAGCGTCAGCGGGTCGGGCAGCGGGTGTTCGGGACCGCGCACCCAGTGCACCGACTGGTTCTCGCCGGGGAGCCGGGCGGGGGGCACCAGGACGTACGACCCCCGGCAGTGCCAGCGCAGGCCCGGGCGTTCGTCCATCGTCTCGGGGTGGCAGTCCAGCTCGCAGGGCCACCACTCGTCCTCGTCCTCGGGGGTGCCGCGGGTGAGGGTGAAGAACAGCAGCCGCCCGTCGTCGCTCTCGGCGACCGGGCCGACCTCGATGTCCGCGTCGAGAAGCCGCTCCATGGCCTCGCGGCCCGCCTCCAGCGGCACGTCCAGGACGTCGTGCACCATGCCGGTCGCGGTGATGAAGTTGGCCTGCGGCTGATGGCGGGACCAGCGCTCGATCTGGGTGCGGTCGGTGGTGGACTGGGTCTGCCAGGCGAACGACACCGGGTGCCGGGCGGGGGTCGGACAGCCCACGCGGTCGCAGGAACACCGGTAGCCGGGGGCGGGGTGCGCGGCGGGCGCGAGCGGGAGTCCCGCTGCGGCGGCGGCGAGCAGCAGAGCCTCCCGGCCGCCGTCGTCGGCGGCCTCCTTCGGGCGGCGTCCGCGCAGCCACTGGGAGATTTTGCCCTGCCGGCCGGTCCGACCGCCGAACTCCGCGCTCATCTATCTCCTCGCCTCGCTGTCGTGCCGAGCAGCTCGCTCCATCGTCCCACCATCCTGCGCCGCGGGGGGCCGGAGCCCGCAACCGGGGTGGGCGAGGCGGGGCGTACCGGGCGGGGGACGGACCGCTATCAGCCGCTTTGCCCCGGTCTACCGGCCTGTTCGGCGGGTGCGTACCGGGGTGCGAGGGGTGAGACGAACGACTCCCGGGCGGCGCGCGAGCCCCACCGCGGGCGGGCCCGGCTCACGCCGGCTCGGTGTACGGCGGCCAGGGGTCGCCCCAGGCCGCCGCGGGCGGGCCCGCCTCACGTCGGCCCGGTGTACGGCGGCCAGGGGTCGCCCCAGTCGGCGCCCCGGGCGGCCCGGTAGAGCTCGCCGTGCCGTTTGGTGACCGTCGTGCGCCGCAGCCGCTCGTCGGCCTCACACAGGTCGAGCAGGACCTGTCCCTTGCGGATCTGCGGGCGCCGGACCACGCGGGAGGCGGCGGGCGCGACGGGGAGGCGGGTGGCGGCGACGTAGCTGAACTTCTCGTCCTCGTAGGCGAGGGAGCCGCCCTTGACCTGCCGGTGCAGGGAGGAGCGGCTGACCCGCGCCGAGAAGTGACACCAGTCCTCGCCGGGCACGATCGGGCAGTCGGCGCTGTGCGGACAGGGCGCGGCGACGTGGAAGCCGGCGGCGATCAGCCGGTCGCGGGCCTCGATGACGCGGGCGTACCCGTCGGGGGTGCCGGGCTCGACGATCACCACGGCCCGCGCGGCGGTGGCGGCCGCGTCGACGAGACGGGCGCGGTCGGGGGCGGTCAGCTCGTTGAGGACGTAGGAGACGGTGACCAGGTCGGTGGGGTCGAGAGCGAGGTCCGCCCCGATCCGGGAGCGCTGCCAGCGGACGTCGCGCAGCGCCGGGTCGGCGGCGGCGATCTCCTTGCCGAGGGCGAGCGCCGGCTCGGCCCAGTCGAGCACGGTCACCGGCCGGTCACCGGCCCAGGTCGCGCTGACGGCCCAGGTCGCGGCGCCGGTCCCGCCTCCGACGTCCAGATGTCCGGCGGGCACCCACTCCGGTACGGCGTCCGCGAACGCCTCCAGCGCCGACCGCACCGCCTCGAAGGTCGCGGGCATCCGGTAGGCGGCGTAGGCGGCCACGTCGGCGCGGTCCCGCAGGATCGGGGAGTCGGTCGGCGTGCTCCCCCGGTAACTGGCGATCAGCCGCTCCACAGCCCCGGCGGCCTGCCGCGGCGGAAGCCCGTCGAGCAGACCGGCAAGAGCGGCACGGAGACGTTCGGCCGTAGGCAGGGGGTCGGTCACCTGGAGATTCTAAGTGGGCACCGACCCGACTCGCCCCGTCCGGCACTTGAGGACACGGCCCCCGCAACCAGCCCGCCCGGCACTTGAGGACAAGGCCCCCACAACCAGTCCGCCCGGCGCTCGAGGACACGGCCCGTTCAGGGCCGGTCCGGGGGGGGGGGGGGGGGGGGGGGGGGGCCACCCCCCCCCCCCCCCCCCCCCCCCCCCACCCCCCCCCCCTCCCCCCCCCCCCCCCCCCCCCCCCCCCCCCCCCCCCCCCCCCCAC
>NZ_JBWKDW010000005.1:75647-143814 GCF_056435735.1 Streptomyces sp. NPDC043878 | reverse complement strand
GCCACTACTCCTCCGTTAAGTTGAAAACAACCCCCCCCACCCCGCTCCCCCCGGCGGTGCAAAACACTCGGGGGGGGGGGTGGGGTGGGGGGGGGGGGGGGGGGGGCCCCCCCCCCCCCCCCCGGCACCGCCCCGCACCGCCCGCGCCACCCCCGTGGCCACCTCGGCCCGAGGCCGGCTGTCGGCCGACCGCCGCCGAGGATGCACGGTGTTGGCCAGCAGCACCACGAACGTGTCCGTCGAGGCGTCCAGCACCAGCGACGTCCCCGTGAACCCCGTGTGCCCCGCCGCCCCGCGCCCGGCCAGCTCCCCCATGAACCAGGGCTGGTCGAGGGCGAACCCGAGCCCGGGCGGGGTGAGGAGCAGTTCGACGAAGTCGGGGCCGAGGATGCGGGCGGGCCCGTAGGAGCCGCCCGACAGCAGGGTGCGGCAGAAGACGGCCAGGTCCCGCCCGGTGGAGAACAGGCCCGCGTGGCCCGCCACCCCGCCCAGCGCCCACGCGTTCTCGTCGTGCACCTCGCCCCGCAGCATCCCGCGGTCGGCCTTGGCCCACGGCCGGCGCTGGTCCTCCGTGGCCGCCGCGCCGGGGCACGGCCCGAAGCGGGTCGCCGTCATGCCCAGCGGCCGGGTGATCCCCTCGTGCACGAGGACGTCGAGGGCGCGGCCGGTGACGCGTTCCAGGACGTGCTGGAGGAGCAGCGGGTTGAGGTCGGAGTAGGTGTAGGTGCCGGGCACGCCGACCGGTGGTTCGGCACGCAGCAGGGCGAGCCGTTCGGCGTCGTCGGCGCAGTCGTACAGCGGGAGTTCGGGACGCAGCCCGGAGGTGTGGGTGAGCAGTTCCCGGACGGTGATGCCGTGCCGGGCGGCCGCGTGGAACTCGGGCAGGTAGGCGCCCACCCGGGCGTCGATGCCGAGGGTGCCCCGCTCGATCTGCTGCACGGCGGCGACGGCCGTGAACAGTTTGGTGAGAGAGGCCAGGTCGAACGGGGTGGTGACGGTGGCGCGGACGCGGGCGGCGGGCGGCAGTTCCACGCCGGTGCCGGTCCGCGGGTCGTAGGCGCTGTACCGCACGGCCCAGCCCGCGGCCTCCTCGACGGCGATGACGGGGCCGCGTCCGGCGACCACCACGGCGCCGGCCGCCCAGGGCCGCTCGCCGCCGGTGAGGGCGCGGACCCGGGTGACCAGCCGGGCGAGTTCGCCGGGGTCGAGCCCGGCCCGCTCCGGTGTGTCGTTGCGCAGTCGCGGTGCGCTCAGCTCTCGACTCCCTCCACGCTCGTACGCCTGTTCCAGGGACGGCACAGTCCCATGAAACAGATCAGTGCCACCAGTGCGGCGGCCAGTTGGACGACGGCCATCGGGACGGCGGTGTGCTCCCCGGCGATCCCGACCAGCGGGGAGGCGATCGCGCCGATGAGGAAGGACGTCGTACCGAGCAGGGCGGACGCGGAGCCGGCCGAGTGCCTGGTGCGCATCAGGGCGAGGGCCTGGGTGTTGGGGAGGGTGACGCCCATCGCGGACATCAGCACGAAGAGGGCGGCGGCGACGGGGACGAGGCCGGCCTCGCCGAAGACGCCGGTCGACATCAGCAGCAGCGCCGTCGCGGCGGCGATGACCACGAGGAGGCCCGCGCCCAGCACCCGGTCGAGGCTGACCCGGCCGACGAGGACCTTGCCGTTGATCTGGCCGACGACGACCAGGCCCACCGAGTTGAGCCCGAACAGCAGGCTGAAGGTCTGCGGGGAGGCGCCGTAGATCTCCTGGACGACGAACGGCGAGGCCGAGATGTAGGCGAACAGCGCGGCGAAGGCGAAGCCGCCGGAGAGCATGTAGCCGGTGAAGGGCAGGTCGGAGAGCAGGCGGCGCATGGAGCCGAGGGCCTGGCCGACACCGCCGGCGTGGCGTTCGGCGGGCTGGAGGGTCTCGGGGAGTTTCACCCAGACCACCGCGGCGAGCAGCACGCCCACGGCCGTGAGCACCACGAACACCCCCCGCCAGTCCGTGACCCGCAGGATCTGGCCGCCGATGAGGGGGGCCACGATCGGCGCGACCCCGGAGATCAGCATGAGGCTGGAGAAGAACCGGGCCATGGCGACGCCGTCGTAGAGGTCGCGGACGACGGCCCGCGCTATGACGATGCCGGCGGCGCCCGCGAGTCCCTGCGCGAGCCGGAAGGCGACCAGCAGCCCGACGGTGGGCGCGAAGGCGCACAGCACGGTGGCGACGACGTACACGGCGAGGCCGGTGAGCAGCGGGCGCCTGCGGCCCCAGCGGTCGCTCATCGGGCCGACGACGAGCTGCCCCAGCGCCATGCCGGCCAGGCAGGCGGTGAGGGTGAGCTGCAGGGTCGCGGCGGGGGCGTGCAGGGCGTCGGTCACCTGCGGCAGCGAGGGCAGGTACATGTCCATCGCGAGCGGGGGCGTGGCGGTGAGACCGCCCAGGATCAGCATCACGAGCAGCCCGGTCCGCCCGCTCGCCGGGGCCGTCGTACCGGCCGCCCCGGCCGCGTCGACCGGCCGCGGCGCAGGCCCCCCGCCCGGTCCGGCGGCCCCCTCGGACCCCGGCTCGGCTTCCCGCCGCGGGTCCGGCACGGCCGCCCGCCGCGGGTCGGGTCCGTCCGCCGGCCGCGTGTCCGGTGTCGGCGCCCCAGGCTCCGGCATGTGCCCCTCCCTCTCCGAGTGGTCCGCCACCTATGCTCTCAGCTCGTACGCAGTGCCGAGGGTCAGGTGAGCGAGGGTGAGCCGGGATGACGGAGCAGAGGGTGCGCTGGGGGGTCCTGGCGACCGGTGGGATCGCGGCCGCGTTCACGGCGGACCTGGTGGATCTGCCGGACGCCGAGGTGGTGGCGGTGGCCTCGCGGTCGCAGGACTCCGCGAAGGCGTTCGCCGAGCGGTTCGGGATTCCCCGCGCCTACGGCGCCTGGGACGCGCTGGCGCGGGACGAGGACATCGATGTCGTGTACGTCGCCACCCCGCACGCGGCGCACCGGCAGGCCGCCGGGTTGTGCCTGGAGGCCGGCCGCAACGTGCTGTGCGAGAAGGCGTTCACGCTGAACGCGCGCGAGGCCGGGGAACTGGTCGCGCTGGCGCGGGAGCGCGGAAGCTTCCTGATGGAGGCCATGTGGATGTACTGCAGCCCGCTGATCCGGCGGCTGAAGGCGCTGGTCGACGACGGCGCGATCGGTGACGTGCGCACCGTGCAAGCCGACTTCGGGCTCGCGGGCCCCTTCCCGCCCTCGCACCGGCTGCGTGACCCGGCGCAGGGCGGGGGCGCGCTGCTGGATCTCGGGGTGTACCCGGTGTCGTTCGCGCAGCTGCTGCTGGGCGAGCCCACGGACGTGACGGCCCGGGCGGTGCTCTCCGAGGAGGGCGTCGACCTCCAGACGGGCGCGCTGCTGTCCTGGGCGGGCGGGGCGCTCGCCTCGGTGCACTGTTCCGTCGTCGGCGGTACGGCCACGACGGCGTCCGTCACCGGTTCGCTGGGCCGGATCGACATCCCGCACGGCTTCTTCCACCCGGACCGTTTCGTGCTGCACCGCGACGGGCGCGAGCCGCAGGAGTTCGCCGCCGACGCGGCGGACGGGCCGCGCACCACCCTCAGGCACGAGGCCCGCGAGGTGATGCGGGCGCTGCGCGCGGGCGAGACGGAGTCGCCGCTGGTCCCGCTGGAGGGAACGCTGGCCGTGATGCGGACGCTCGACGCGATCCGGGACCGCGTCGGCGTCCGCTACCCCTCCGAGGCCGGCGAGCCCGGTCTCACGCCGGTTTGAGCCCCTGGTCCCCCACCTCCGTCACGAAGGACGCGGCCGTCGTGATCGTCGCCCCCGGCGTGGTCACGTACGGCACGGTCCGGAAGTCGGCGCGTGCCTGGGTCTGCCCGAGCGTGACGCGGGCGTAGCCGCGGCGGCCGTTGTAGAACCTCAGGTGCGGGTTGGCGGTCATGTACGTGGACCAGTTCGCGGGCCGGTCGGCGCCGTCCTTGCCGCTGGCCACGGAGGTCGCCACGATCTCGGTGCCGAGGGTGCGGGAGGCGGGGTCGTCGAAGTCGTCCTTGACGTCGAAGGCGTACCCGACGTGCACGTCGCCGGTGAGCACCATCAGGTTCTCGACGCCGGCCGCCTTGGCGCCGTCCAGGATGCGGCGGCGGGCGGCCGGATAGCCGTCCCAGGCGTCCATGGAGACCTTCGCGGCCGCGTTGAGGTCCATCTTCCGCTGGGAGAAGCACACCTGCTGCGGTACGACGTTCCACAGGGCCCGGGAGTCGCGCCAGCCGTCGAGCAGCCAGCGTTCCTGCGTGGCGCCGGTCATGGTGCGCGAGGGGTCCGCGGTCTCGGGGCCGGGGACGTGCGGGACGTCGCCGTAGGCCTGGTCGGAGCGGTACTGGCGGGTGTCGAGGACGTCGAACTGGGCGAGTGCGCCCCACTGGAGCCGCCGGTACAGCCGCATGTCGGGGCCGGCCGGGAGCTGCGGCAGCCGCAGCGGCTGGTTCTCCCAGTAGGCGCGGTAGGCGGCGGCGCGGCGCAGCAGGAACTCCGTGGTGGAGACGGCGTTCTCGGGGTGGTTCCCGGCGTAGTTGTTCTCGGTCTCGTGGTCGTCCCAGGTGACCACGAAGGGGTGCGCGGCGTGCGCCGCCCTGAGGTCGGGGTCGGTCTTGTAGAGGGCGTAGCGCAGCCGGTAGTCCTCCAGCGTGGCGGCCTCGTGGTCGAAGTGGGACGGCAGGACGCGGTCGGTGTACGCGCGGGCGCCGCCGGCCGAGTCGACCGCGTACTCGTAGAGGTAGTCGCCGAGGTGGAAGACCACGTCGACGTCGTCCTGGGCGAGATGGCGGTGCGCGGTGAAGTACCCCTCGTGGTAGGCCTGGCAGGCGACGGTGGCGAAGGTGAGCCGCGAGACGGCGCTGTCCGCGGCGGGCGCGGTACGGGTGCGGCCGGTCTCGCTGAGCCAGGTGCCGGTGCGGAAGCGGTAGTAGTAGACCCGGGCGGGGTCGAGGCCCTCGACCTCCACGTGCACGGTGTGGTGGAACTCGGGGTGGGCGGTGGCGGTGCCCCGGGCGACTACGGTGGCGAACGCCTGGTCGCGGGCCACCTCCCAGTCGACGGCGATCCGTTCGGCGGGCAGCCCGCCGTCGGGCTGGTACGGCAGGGGCGCCAGCCTGGTCCACAGGACCACCGAGCCGGGCTGCGGGTCGCCCGAGGCGACGCCGAGCGTGAAGGGATGCGTGTCGATCCGCGCCGCGTCGAGTTCGGCGGCGGCCGCCACCCCGGTGGCCGGCAGGTCGACGGCGAAGGCGAGCGCCACGGCCGCGCCCGTGGCGCTCAGGAAGCGGCGGCGGCCGATGTGCCGTGCGGCGGCTCGTACTTCCGGGGCGTGCCCCGCGGGGACCCGCCCTGACGAAAATGCTGTGATTGTCATTCTGTCCTCCCCCGACAGTTGAGGGAGCGGGCCGGAGGGCGGACCGGGACGACACGCGGTGTCGGGTCCACAGCACCCGGACGGCGGGACGCGGGCATCCCGAATGGCGCACCGGGGACGGGACCGGCCGCCGCACCCCGGGGCCGCCCCTCCCCTACGCTGCGGCCTCATGAATGCCAACCAGACGGACGGGCCGGACGGCGGCGGGCGGCCGCGGGTCGCCGTGGTGACCGGGGCGGGCTCCGGCATCGGACGCGCGGTCGCCGTGGAACTGCTGCGCGCGGGCTGGTCGGTGGCGCTGGCCGGCCGGCGTCGGCAGCCCCTGGAGGGGACGGCGGCACTGGTCCCCCAGGCCCCCTGCCTCGCCGTACGCACGGACGTGTCGCGGCCCGACGACGTGGCCGCGCTGTTCGCCGCGACCGTGGAGCGCTTCGGGCGGGTCGACCTGCTGTTCAACAACGCGGGGACGTTCGGCCCCGGCGGGGTGCCGGTGGAGGAACTGTCCTACGACGCCTGGCGGCACGTCGTGGACACCAACCTCAACGGGGCGTTCCTGTGCGCGCAGGCGGCCTACCGGCAGATGAAGGAGCAGGACCCGCAGGGCGGCCGGATCATCAACAACGGCTCGGTCTCCGCGCACACGCCCCGGCCGCACTCGGCCGCCTACACGGCCACCAAGCACGCGCTGACCGGCCTGACGAAGGCCCTGTCGCTGGACGGCCGGCCGTACCGGATCGCGGTCGGGCAGATCGACATCGGCAACGCGGCGACCGACATGACGGAGCGGATGGGGACCGGAGCCCTGCAGGCCAACGGCCAGGTCGCGCCGGAACCCGTGATGGACGTCGCCGACGTGGCGCGCACGGTCCGGCACATGGCCGCGCTGCCGCTGGAGGCGAACGTCCAGTTCGCGACGGTGCTGGCGACGACGATGCCGTACGTGGGACGCGGGTGAGCGCGGGTGCGGGCCCGACCCGTCGGCCGTCACCACCTCAACCTGCACAAGCGGAATCTGCAATTCCGCACGATACCGGCCGGTAGCGGGCTTATGCTCTTGATCTCCTCCATCAGAGCTTCACACTTGGAGCACAGAGCTTCCACAGACCACACCGAGGGGGGAGACGGCAGTCGTTCCACCGCACCGGGTGGGGGTGGCCCGCGCGCTCGCGCGAGGTACGCACCGGCGGGTGGAACGGCTGCCGCATGACGTCACCGGCCGGCGAGGGCTGGCCGGTGACGTCATGACGTCACGGGTCGCCGTGGCCGGGCCTCGCCGTCCGGGCCGGTGTTCCCGCCCGTCGGCCGGCCGGCGCCGGCGGGCCGCGTACGCCCCGCCCGCCGGCAGCGCGACCGCGCCCGCCGCACCTTCCAGCAGTCCCCACGGCGAGATGCCGCCGCCCGCCGCGTCACCCGCCGGCGCCCCGGCGGCCGCCCTCGCGGTTCTCCGGGACGGCGTCGGCGACGCGCTCGCCCCGCCCCCGCTCAGCGGCTCGACCAGCGTGCCCACCGGCCGCGCCGGCGACGGTCCGCGCGATCCCGCCGTTCATCCGGGCGAGCACGTGCACCGCGTCGTTGCCCGAGCGCAGGAACACCCCGTGCCACGACTGCTCGACGGTGTAGGTGATCCCGGGCTTGATCCCGACCAGGCTGGAGCCCGCCGGGATCCCGGCCAGGTCGGCCTCGGTCACCGTGTACCGCTCGGTCCGCGCGAACCTCGGCAGCACCGTGTCGGCGAACAGCATCTTCAGCGTGGACGCCGGCGCCGGCCGCCGGTGCGCGTCGCCGGCGGCGAGCACCTCGCCGCTGTCGTGGTCGGCGACCAGCCAGGCCCGGGCGGTGAGTTCGCGGGGCAGACCGGTGGCGCCCCGCACCTGGACCCCGTCGCGGGCCGGCCGCGCGCCGCCGGCCCTCCGCGGGGCGGACACGGACGCCGCGGCGGCAGGGGACACCACGGAGGAAAGGGGTGCCGCGGCGGCGAGGGCCAGCAGGGAACGCCTGGACGGGGAATTCAAAGAAAGACCGCTCCTCGCGAAGTGACACCCCATCCCACCGGGGTTTCCTGGCAGTACGCCCTGCTCAGCCTGGGAAACACCTGTCTTACCGAATTCTGAATCCGGGCGTTTCATTCTCAGCTCCTCCACACGTATTACTCAGGGCGACTCAAAGGTTTCTCCCTAGCTTGTGTCAGCGCCCACAGCGGGCGCCAAGAACCTGCGAGGAACGGGATGTTTGGCATCTATCTCAAGCGCGAACTCAGCCGGCGCAAGAAGGCGGCTCTGGTCATCGCACTGGGTCTGGCGCTCGGAATCGCCCTGGTCATCACCGTGAACTCGGTGTCGGCCGGCATGGCACAGGCCCAGGACAAGGTCCTGCAGTCGCTGTACGGCCTCGGCACCGACATGACCGTCACCAAGGCCAGATCGGCACCCACCGGAAACAGTTCGGGCCGACCCAACTTCCAGTTCGACGCCCAGTCGGACGACGACTCCAAGAACCAGAGCTCCGACCGGGTGACGACCCAGGGCGGACAGGCCCTGAAGTCCGCGCTGGTCGAGAAGGTCTCCGCGCAGAAGGGCGTCGCGAACGCGGTCGGCGCGATCACCCTGAACGTCACCAAGGTCGACGGTTCCTTCACCCAGGGCAAGGCGCAGAGCACGACCGGCGGCCAGACCCAGAACCAGGGCGGTCCCGGCGGCGGCACCAGCGGCGGCAGCACCGCCCAGCCGCAGGTGCAGGGCGGCGGCGCCTCCTTCGACGTCAACTCGTACTCGGTCGCCGGCGTCGACGTCACCGACCAGACGCTCGGCCCGCTGGCCGGCTCGACGATCAGCTCGGGCAAGACGTTCACGGCCGCGCAGACCACCGCGAAGGTCGCGGTGCTCAGCAAGTCGTACGCGAAGGAGAACAAGTACAAGGTCGGCTCGACCTTCAAGATCTCCGGCACCAAGTACACGGTCATCGGTATCGCCACGCCCGAGAGCAGCGAGTCCACGACCGACGTCTACCTGCCGCTGAAGCAGGCGCAGACCCTGGCCGACGCGAAGAACCAGGTCACCACGATCTACGTGAAGGCGACCGACTCCCAGCAGATCGAGACGGTCAAGGCGACGATCCAGAAGAACATCTCCGGTACGACGGTCACCACCTCCGCCGACCTCGCCGACACCGTCTCCGGTTCGCTGTCCACCGCCTCGAACCTGGCGACCAGCGTCGGCAAGTGGCTGTCGATCGCGGTCCTGGCCGCCGCCTTCCTGGTGGCCGCGCTGCTGACCTCCTCGGCGGTCTCCCGCCGGGTGCGTGAGTTCGGCACCCTCAAGGCGCTCGGCTGGCCCAGCCGCCGGGTCACCCGGCAGGTCGTCGGCGAGTCCATGGTCAACGGCCTGCTCGGCGGTGCCCTCGGCATCGGTCTGGGCCTGGCGGCCGCCTACACGGTGACCATGATCAGCCCGAAGCTCACCGCGCAGCTCGGCAACACCGGTGGCGGCCCCGGCGGTCCCGGCGGCGGTCCCGGGCAGCAGTCGACCCAGAACACCATGGAGATCGCGCTCTCCGCCCCGGTCTCGGTGACCACGATCGCCCTCGCGGTGGGCCTGGCGGTCACCGGCGGTCTGATCGCCGGCGCCATGGGCGGCTGGCGCGCCTCCCGGATGCGTCCGGCCGACGCCCTGCGCAGCGTCTCGTAGGACTCGCGGGAGCCGTCCCGCTCCCCGCCCACCCACGCTCAGCCACTCACGGAGAACCCATGTACAGACTGACCGGCGTCACCAAGCGGTACACCCGTGGCAAGGACACGGTGGAGGCGCTGCGCGGCGTCGACCTCACCATCGAGGACGGCGACCAGCTCGTCATCCAGGGCCCCACCGGCGGCGGCAAGTCGACGCTGCTCCAGATGATCGGCGGCCTGGACCGCCCGTCCGAGGGCAGTGTCGAACTCGACGGCGTCGACCTCGCCTCCATCAGCGAGGCCAAGCTGACCCGGCTGCGCGCGGAGAAGATCGGCATCATCTTCCAGGCGTTCAACCTGATCCCGACGCTGACCGCGCAGGAGAACGTCGAGACGGCCCTGGTACCGCTCGGCGTCAAACCCGCCGAGCGCCGCGACCGCGCGGCGGAGGCCCTGCGCTCGGTGGGTCTCGGCGAGCGCCTCTCGCACGTGCCCACCGAGCTGTCCGGCGGCCAGCAGCAGCGCGTGGCCATCGCCCGGGCGCTGGTGAAGAAGCCGAAGGTGCTGCTCGCCGACGAACCCACGGGCAACCTCGACGAGGGCACCCGCGACGACATCATGGCCCTGCTCGAAGGGCTGTGGCGGGAGTACGGGCTGACCTTCGTCATCGTCACCCACGACTCGTCGATCGCCCGCCGGGCGCCACGACTGGCCACCATCAAGGCCGGCCAGATCACGCTGACCGAGCAGGCCGTACGGTTCTGACCGCCCGGCCCGCGGGGCCGCTCACCGCCCGAGCAACCGGTCGATCCCGGCCGCCTGTTCAGCGGTGAGCGGCCCCTTGGCGATCGCGCCCGCGTTCTCCTCGGCCTGCGCGACCGACCGGAAGCCGGGGATGGGCACGGTGCGCGGACTGCGCGCCCAGATCCAGGCGAGGGCGCCCTGGGCGAGGGTACGACCCCCACTGGTCAGGATGTCCCTGAGGGCGTCGACGCGGTCCAGCCACTGCGGATCGGCCCCGGAGCCGTCGACGAACCCCTGAAGCCAGGCCGGCGGCCGGCTGCGGATGTCCCCGGCCTCCAGGGTCTGTTGGGCCCGCCGCTTCCCGGCCAGCAGCCCCATGGCGAGGGGACTGCGGTTGATGCTGGCGAGTCCGGCCTCCTCGCACAGCGCGATCATCGCGGGCGCGTCCTCCAGCACGTTCAGTGCGTGCTGTACGGCGGCACAGTGCGCCCCCTCGGCGAACACGGCCGCGCGGTCGGGATCGTCGGTGCTCCACGCGTAGGCCCGCACGAGCCCTTCCCGTACGAACTCCTCGCAGACCTCCCGCAGCCGTACCGCCTCCTCGGGCCGGGCGTCCGAGAGATGCAGCTGGTAGAGGTCGACGTAGTCGGTGCCGAGCCGGCCGAGCGACGCGGTGAGCGCGGCGCGCGCGTGCCGCGGGGAGGCGTCCTGCCCCACGAGGGTCCGGGTCCCCTCGTCGAAGAGGTTGCCCCACTTGGTGGCGACGACGACATCGGCCCGCCGCTTGCCGAGGGCCCGGCCGAGCACGCGCTCACTGTGCCCGGCGCCGTAGACGTCGGCGGTGTCGAAGAAGGTGACACCGAGGTCGAGGGCGCGACGGACCGCCCGTACCGACTCGTCGTCGTCGACCTTCCCCCAGCCGAGCGGCTGCCCGCCGGCGTCCTGCCACTCACCGCCGATGGCCCAGCAGCCGAAGCCGAGGGGGCTGACGTCGATACCGCTGCGTCCCAGTGTCCGGATGGTTTCCATACCGGGCGACGCTAGGAGGTGAAGCGCACTTCAGCGCAAGGGGCGTACCCCTGTTTCAGCGCAAGGGGCCGTACTCCTGTTTCACGGGGTTCACGCCTGCCCGGTCTCGAACCGGGAGATCCGGCCGTCGTCGCCGACGGTGAAACTCCAGCGGGTCCGCATCTCGCCCCAGGCGTCGTTGCTGTACCGGGCGAGCAGGGAACGGCCGTCCTCGGACTCCCGGTCGACCTCCAGATGCCCGTGGGAGGAGAAGATCTCACGGTCGATCCAGTCGGTGAGCTCCCGGTCAGAACCGTCGTCCGCCATCGTCGCGCCGGGCGCGAGCAGCGCCAGGAACCCGTCCCGGTCATGGGCGTTGACGGCGGTGACGAAGGCGCGGACGGCCGGGTCGCTGAGTCGGGCGGTCTGAATCGTCATGCCGGCCACCCTCGCACCGCGCACGGGGGGCCGCCACCCGAACGGCGGCGCGGACCGGCCGCCGGGTGTCAGAAGTGCGACGGTGGAAACGCGGGAGGGGATGAATGTCCACAGTTCCAGCCGACTGCACCGGGAGTCTTCGTGACCGCTTACGACCGACGTGATCTGGGCCTGCTGCTGCTCCGGCTGGGCACCGGCGGAGTACTGGCGGCGCACGGCGCGCAGAAACTCTTCGGCTGGTTCGGCGGCCACGGCCTGGAGGGTACGGGCCAGTACTTCGAGTCCATCGGCTACGCCCCCGGCAAGGCGAGCGCGACGGCGGCGGGCCTGGCGGAGGCCGGCGGCGGCGCCCTGCTCGCGCTGGGCCTGGCGACCCCGGCCGCGGGCGCCTCGGCGGCCGGCGCGATGGCGGGCGCGGCGGCCGTGCACACCCCCAACGGATTCTTCAACCAGGGCGGCGGCTACGAGTACGCGGCGGCCCTCGGCCTGACGGCGGCCGGCCTCGCGGTCACCGGCCCCGGCCGCCTCTCCCTGGACCACGCCCTCGGCCACGCGGTCGACCGCAACTGGATGGTCCCGGTGGCCTTCGCGGTGACCGGCCTGGCGACCGCCCTGGTCGTGGGCGCCCGCACCAAGCGGCTGCGCAAGGCGGAGGAGGGCGAACAGCAGGCCCTGTTCGACGAGGAGGCGGCGCTGTACCGCGAGTAGGACGCCCTGTCCCGCGAGGCCGCCGCCATGGCAGGCTGCGCGCATGACCGAGACCACCGCCAACGCCGACCTCTGGCCCTCCGTCGAGGCCCTGCACACCTGGCTGGACACGAACCGCCCGGCCGACGGCCAGGAGGCCCTCCTCCTCCGTATCCTGAAGCTCTCGGAGGAGGTCGGCGAGGTCGCGCAGGCGGTGATCGGCGCGACCGGCCAGAACCCCCGCAAGGGCACCACCCATACGTGGGACGACGTCCGGTCGGAGCTGTGCGACGTGGCGATCACGGCCCTGGTGGCCCTACGAACGCTGACACCGGAGGCACGGGAGGTGTTCACGGCCCACTTGGCGGGGGTGACGCGGCGGTCGCTCGACGCCGGCACGGTGACGGCGACTTCGAGGCACGCTCCGCCTTCGGCACCGCTGTAGCCGCAGGCACGCCCGTCACCCCGGGCAGAGGCGGGGGCAGACGAGTCGGGCTGTACGCCGGGGAGAGTAGTGCGTTCCCCGAGGCTGCGGGCCTCCCACTGCGTCCGTTGCTCAGAAGCCACACGAGATCGCTCTCCTCAGTAGGTAGCGGCAGTGGCTACCACGCCTCCGACCAGCGGGCTGGGTTCACCGTGCCAGACGATGGTGAGCGCGTCCCTGGCCCGTGTCGCGGCGACGAAGAGCAGTGATCGGGCCCGCTTGCACTCCGCCTGGTACCGGGCCGGGTCGGTGCGACGCAATGCCTCCACGGAAGCCCTTGGGACAAGACCCCTTTGCACACCCGCGATGACCATCCGCTGGTATTCAAGCCCCTTGAACCGGTACATCGTGCCGATGTGCACACCCTCGTCACCCCGAGGGCCATCGGCCGTGATTTCGGTGGACACGATGCCGTTCTTTGCCAGCCGGACCGCCACTTGGGTCACCATGTCGTTCGTCGGGACGCACACCGCGATGTCCTCACGACGGATGTCGTGCCAGGCCTTGATCTGCTCGGTGATCGCGTCCAGTTCATCCTCGGAGGAGTCGGTGCGTCGCACCACCGGCTCGCTCCCGTACAGCACCGAGCGGTAGCCGGCCAGGGTCTCCTCGTCGCCGTCCAGATCGTCGTAGCGCTCGTCGCCAAGCACACGGAGGGCGGACTTGAGGATTTCGCGGGTGGTCCGGTAGCTCAGGGTGAGCTTGGCGGAGCGGCCGCGAATGTGTACGCCGAGGCTGCCCAAGGTGACGCGATTGTCATAGATGCGCTGGTGGGTGTCGCCGACCAGGAAGATGTCGTCCGGCCCAGCGGCAACCATGGCCCGCAGCATCTTCCAGTGGGCGGCGGCCAGGTCCTGGGCCTCGTCCACGACGATGTGCCGGTACCGATGCCGCTGCCAGGCGCCCGTTGCCGACTCGGCGTGCACGTTGCCGAGACCACCGCGCTCCTCTTTGTCCCGCGCCGCCGCCTCGATCCGTGCCGTGCGTTCGATCTCCAGACGAGCGGCCCGTTCAGCGACCTGGCGGTGGGTCTCCAGGTTCTTCTCGTCGAGTCTCTGGGTGAACCTTTCGGTCAGCTGCCAGATGTCGGCCCGGTCCGCGCGGGTGATGCTCCTGCCCCGTCCGGCTCGCCGTGCCTTGAAGTATCCGGCCCGGGAGTTGACCGCCTGACCGAGGATGACCTGGGTCCACTCGTCCATCAGGAATTCGGCGTCCCACCTGGTCTCGCCGGTTTCGAGCAGTATCTGCCGCCACTCGTTCAGAGCGCGCGTGTCATCGATACGGCTCTTGACGCTGCCTGGGTCCGCCTCCCGTACCACCCGGGTCGCCACCTGGTCGACGTGCGCGATCTCCACCCGGGCCACGGTCTCGGGGCCACCGAGCGCCAGCAGGCGCGCGCGCAGGTCCGCAGCCAGGTTCTTGTTGAAGGTGGTGAGCAGGATCTGCTTGCTGTTGCCGGGGCCCAGCCTGTCCACGAGGTGCTTCACCCGGTGCAGGGCGACAATCGTCTTGCCGGTGCCGGGACCGCCGCCGACCCGGGCCGGGCCTGAGTACCGGCGGGTCACGAGCCGCTTCTGGGTGGGGTGAAGGAAGACCTTCCATCGTCCGAAGTCACCCTCCTCGATGATGCTTTCGAGGTCCTTGTCCGTCGTGATGACCGTGGTGTCGGTGCGCTCGGCCGCCGCCTGGTAGTCCTCCGGGTCGATGTCGTTGACCTCGACCGGTCTGGTGACCTCTTCGAGAACCTGCTGATACGGGGTGTCGCGCAGCCGCAACAGCACCTCGCCGGTGTGCCGCGGGGCGTACTCGACGAGGCCGAGCAGTTCCTCGTCTGAGGTCAGCCGGGCGACGACCGGGATGAGGGGTTCCGCCACGCCGAGCTCCACGAGCTGTTCCGGCGTGACGTCGGCGAACAGCGGACGCTCCCGCACCGGCTGGGGCGTCGCAGGGGTCGAGCGGGACACCGGCGGGCGTCCCTTGCGCAGCACACCGGACTCGACGATCTCCAGGTCGACGTAGTCGATGCTGCCGGTGACCTGGTTGATCCCGTACGAGAGACGGTCGAGGTTCTCGTACACGTGCCCCCGGTGCTTGACCGCGACCAGCAGCCACTCCGACTCGCTCAGGTGCAGCAGGAGGGCCCGGTAGTCGGCGTTGACGCGCGCGGAGTACAGGCGGTCATGGCCTTCGAGCTGCTTCAGCCGCAGGCTCGGGTGGCGGGGGTTGGCCCGGAAGTCGTGCTGGAACTTGTAGACGGCACCGACGATCGCACGGTCGAGCTTGACGATCTCCCGGTCGGTCTTCTCCAGCAGGCGCAGCGTGACCTTGGTCGGTGCGGCGGGGGTGGGCGTGGTCATCGTTCGTCTGCTCCCGTACGGTCCGTTCCGGCGATACGTCGTGCGAGGTCGGTGGGGTCCCATTGGGGGGCGGTCCGGGCGTCCCAGCCCGCCGTGGCGAATGCCGCGTCGCGGTCGGCCGCCTCGTAGTCTGGGCCGTCGTGCTCACCCGCGGCCAGGACGACGGCCGCTTTCGCGGCGGGCCAGGCCAGTTCGGCCTGCCAGCCGGAGTCGTTCAGCTCGTGGCCTGCCTCGGCCGCTGGTACGCCCATGTCGGCGAGACGGCGGGCGAGGTCGAGCAGCCCCGGTTCCTCCTCGTCGAGGAGGGGCAGAACGTCCTCCCAGGCAGCGTCCCTGGCCACCCGGGGCTGCCCGCCCGCCTGTCCTCCCACGCCCGCGGCGACCGAGAGCTGCGCGGCGTCGAAGAGCGGCAGCTCACTCGCGGCCAGTTGCCGGGCGTCGCCCTCGCCCTCGGCGAGGAACTGGATGAGGTTGCCCCAGTACAGCCAGGCCTGCCAGCGGTGCTGGTGGGCCGCCGGGTCCCTGGTGACGGCCTCGGGGCTGTCGTCCACGACGGCGAGCGCGGTCCAGGCCGCGGCCACGGGGCCCGGCGTCATGTCGACCGCCAGGACGAGCGGGCATCCGCTCGCGTCGGCCACGCGCACCACCTGGACAGGCCCTTGAGCACCGGGCGCGTCCTCCCCGCGAAGGTGCTCGTTGATCCGGGTGGCCGCGTCCTGCACGGTGGTGGCCGTCCGAACCGCTTCCGGCAGCGCGATCAGACCGGACAGGGCGGCCTGAGTGCGCAGTCGCCACCGCCGCAGATCGGGATCGGCGAGGAACTTCAGCAGGGTGACCACCGGGTTCTGCCAGACCGTGTCGCGCAGCTCACGGGGATCGCCGCCGTACTGCCCCTCGAGGACCTGTCCCGCTATCCGCATGGCGTTGTTCTGGTACGGCTCCCAGGCCGGCCGGTCGGAGGCGGCCTTCTCCCCGTCCCAGCGGGCCAGGTCGGTCCAGGTCAGCTGGAACACGATCCAGCCCTCGGCACGGAGGCGGGCCCGGCGGGCCGCGTCCTCGGCGATACGGTTGTGGTCGGCCGAGGCGTGGTACTGGAAGCCGTCGAGATAGACCGCGACGCGCAGGGGTTCGGCGTCCAGCCTGCGGATGACGAAGTCCGGGCGGGTCCAGCCGAGGTCCTCCTGGGGTTTGATCTGCCAGTGGACGACGGTTCGCCCGTCCGGCGCGGTGAGCCTGAGGTCCGTGGCGATGGTGCCGGACGGGTCCTGGGCGTGCCGGACGCTCGCCTGGGTGTCCTTGCGGCGGGCCCAGGCCACGAGGCCTTCCAGGAACCGGGCTTCGAGTTCGCTCTCCACCTGGCGCCCCAGGGGGATCTCATGGGTGGCGGCGACGGGGGCGATCTGCCAGCCCTCGACCGCGTCGCCCAGGACCTCGCGCAGCATGCCGAGCGCTGCCACCCGGCTGACGTGCGCGTACTCAGTGCCCGAGACATGTCGTAGCAGGCAGCGGTGGCAGGCCGCCTTCCCCTCCTCCGTGCAGGGACAGGTGTCGATGCGGTGACGTGCCGCCACGAGGACGTCCCGGAAGGTGGCGGGGTCGGCCAGGCGGTGCAGATAGCCGGTCCCGCCGGGGAGGGTGTCGTACACCACGAGGAAGCGCCGCCGGATCTCGCCGCCGCCGGACTGGTCGGGCATGGAGGCGACGACCGCCTCCAGGTGGTCGGGGTTGCCGCCGTAGGTCTCGGCGATGCCCGCCCGCAGCAGCGCCTTGAAGGAGGACAGCCGCTCCTCCACATGGGTCGTGGCGGCGGGCAGCAGGATACGCAGGGCCTCGGTGTGCAGTTCATGGGCGAGCAGCAGGGAGACATCGCTGTCCGGGCGGCCCCGGCCCCGGAAGCGCGGGCACCAGGGCCGGTGATGGGACCGGTCGGGACGGCGGGCGAGAGACGGGCTCAGGGCGTCCGGGGACTGGTCGGGCGCGGGCCGCCCCTTCGCCGTGGCGCCGCCGCACTGGGTGCACACGTAGAACGGGTTGAGCCGGACGTCCTCGCCCGCGAAGGAGTCGGTGGCCGGGACGTCGAAGCGGGTCTGCCCGAGGTTGAAGGCCCGGACCGCGGCCCGTCGGCTGAAGTCCCAGCCGAAGGTGGCCTGTTGGTGCCGCCACGCGGACTCGATGTCCTCGGTGGGGATGTCCACGGCCGTGACGACCGTGTAGGTGAGCCTCTCGCGGTCGTCGGACTCGTCCCTGACCCGGGCGTCGTCGCGCCGGTCCCGGGAGGTGACGCGGGTGGGCTGGAGCACCCGGTGCAGACAGCCGCGGTCGCCGATGGCGGTGCCGTGGCAGCGCGGGCAGGCGGTCGTGTCGTCCTCGGCCCGGTGCGTGCGGACGTAGCCGCAGCTGGGGCACACCCGCCACACCAGCCACTTGGGGCGTTCGGCACTGCCTATGTCCAGGCCGGAGACCCGGTGCTTGTACCCCTTGAAGTAGAAGAGGTTCCCGGGCGCGTAGTCCGTGAGGGCCAGCCGGGCCGCCCGCTCATGGCTGACGACCTTGCTGTCGTAGGCGGTGGTCCCGTCCTCGCCCTCCTCGGTCCAGGTGAGGGTCGCCTCCAGTTCCGTGCCACCGTCGACCAGGCTGTAGTTGGGCAGCAGGCCGAGGTCGACCAGGGTGCCGTGGGCGCTCTCCCGGCCGATCTCGGCGAACCGGCGGGCGACGGCCGCCCGTTCGGCGCGCAGTTCGCGGTCCTGCCGGACGTGGTCGGGGTCGCCGGCGATGAGCTGGGAGCGGGCCTCGTCGATCGCGGTGAGGCGGCCGCGCAGGTCGGCCAGGCGCTCCTCCCAGGTGGCTGCGGCTCGTTCGACGGCCGGGCGCAGTCCTTCGGTGGCGAAGGAGTGCAGAGCCACGGCTGTCTCCTCGTCCACGGCGGCCACGTCGTCCTCGTCCGTGAAAAGGTCCAGGAACTCCTCCACGAGGTGTGCGCCCCGGGCCAGGGCGGCGTCGGTGAAGTCGTGCAGCCATCCGGTGTCGCCGAACAGCGTGGAGGCCAGTCGGGGCAGCGGGAGAACCTCGGGGGCGCCGTCCTCGTCGGGGCCGCGCAGCAGGCCGCGGGCCGCGAGGTCGACGAGGCGGGCCACGTACTGGCGGCGCAGGATCTCGGCGGCCGACAGGTAGCAGCCCGGCGGGTGGATCTCACCCGCGATCATCTGCCGCGGCTCCTGCAGGTAGTAGAGGTCGCGCGGGCCGCGGTCGACGAGGGTGAGGAGGTAGGCGTTGCCGCTTGAGCGTCCGGCCCGGCCGACCCTCTGCACGTAGTTCGCGGGGCCCTTGGGCAGGGAGGCGAGCACCACGGCCGACAGGGCGCCGATGTCGATGCCGAGTTCGAGCGTGGGGGTGCAGGACAGCACATTGGGGTCGGTGTAGTGGGTGCCGCGCCGGAACTCGGCCTCGACGGTCTCCCGTTCCTTCCGTGTGAGGGCGCCGGTGTGCTCGGCGGTCACCACGGTGTAGGCACCGGTCTCCCGGTACAGGCGCCGGTAGTAGTCCTTGGTGTAGTCGCGCAGACGGGCCACCGACTCGCTGCCGGGCTCGGCGGCGCCTGCGAGCAGTTCGCCGGGGCACTGGTAGCGCGGGCAGGGCTGGCGGTGCCAGTCGTCCAACTGGTCGGGGTGGACCGTCTGCTGCCAGGAGCAGACGGGGCAGCGCGCGTACGCGTCCCCCACGATCTCGTCGGCGAGTTTACGGACCCGGATGTGGCCGGGCTGGAGGCCGTAGACCCGGGTCGCGCCGTCCTTGGCGGTGTGGACGCAGAGGATGCCGGCCTCGGCCAGGCGGGGCAGCAGGGTGCGGACGAACTCGGCGGCCGCGTCACGGGGCAGGCCCAGACAGCGCGTGGTCCAGTCCTGGTACCAGTTCTGTGCCGAGCCGAGGGTGTCGAACTGCGTCTTGTCCTTGGCCCGGTCGAGGAGGAAGGCGGGTGCCGAGATGCCGGGCGGGAAGGCGGGCATGCCCGACGGCCGCCCGCCCCACACCAGCCACCGTCGCACTCCGGCCTCGTCGAGCCAGGGATCGAGCCAGCGGTGGCGTACGGCGCCCCGGATGCGCAGCCGCTCCAGGATGCCGCGGACGTAGCCGCGGAAGCGCTCCTCGTCCGGCACGGTGCCGTCCGGCAGAGCCACCAGAGCCGGAGTCCGCTGGAGCAGGTCCCGGACGATCTCGGTGGCCTGCCCGGGGTCGGGGAGGTCGACCTCGGCCGCGGCTGTGCGGGTCAGTTCCAGGGTGCGGCCCTGGCGGGAGCGCAGGCCGAATTCCAGGACGGCGGCGAAGGACAGCCGCTCGCCGACCAGCTCCCAGGTGGCGCGGCTGCCCTTGCTGCGGCCCGACAGCAGCAGGTCCACGCCGTGGATGTCGTGCAGGGCCGGGGGCGCTACGGCGGCGAGGACGTCACGGTCGACGACCTCGGCCAGACAGTCCGCCACGATGTCGTTGAGCGGCCGCGCGGCCTCCTCGTCCAGTTGGTCCGCCAGCAGGGCGCGCAGGGAGAAGTCGTAGGCCCGGTTGGCGACGAAGCCCGCGCGGTGGGCGGCGTCCTGCACGGAGTCGTTGAACAGCAGCGTGCGCCGCTCCGGGCCGGGCGCCAGCTCACCGCCGGTGAACAGCTGGGTGATGGAGGCGGCGGCCAGGGGGGCGAGTCCGCGGCCGAGGAAGCGGATGGCGTTGCCGGTGGCGCAGTTGGGGCAGCGGTCGTCGGCGGCGGCCTGGTCGTTCATCAGGTCGACACGGACGAACGCGGCGTCCCGGAGCCCCTTGGCGGCATGGACGCCGTAGGCATCGGGCCGTTCGAAGTCCTTGTCGGGGTCGATGGGCCGGATGCGGCCCTGTTCTCCGTCGAGGACGAAGACCGAGCCGCGCCGTCCCGTGTCCTCGGCGGGGGCGAAGGCGGACCGGTGGGCCTCGGCGACCGTGGCGGCGATCAGGGTGCGCACCAGCCGCTTGTCCCTGCTGAGGGATGCCTGCCGGATCTTCGCCGGGCTCATCTCCAGTTCCGCGCGGTCGTGTTCGCGGGAGAGGGCCGCCCAGCCCGACCGTCCGCACTGTCGGCAGTGGACGGCGGGCAGGAAGACGTTCGCCGGCGGCACGGCGGAGTCGAGGGCCGCCGCTGCCTCGGGCTCGTCGGCCACGGGGCCCTCGCCCGTGCCGGTGGACGCCGTCTGTTCCTCTTGGGGCCGGTCCTCGTCCCAGCGGAACTCCGGCCTGGGTCCGATGCCGCGCAGCACGCGCGAGACCGACCGCACCCACTGGTGGACCTCCACCGTCAGCAGCGGTCGCGGCCGTTCCGCCGTGCTGTCCGGGCCCTGCGCCACGGACAGGAGGGCGATGAACCGGGACAGGGCCTGCGCGGCTTCCTCGGGCTGCTGCTGGACGGCCATGCCCCAGTGGTAGGCGTAGCGCGGCAGCGCGTCCATGATCTCGGTGCGGGTCTTGGGCCGTCCGTCGAGGATTTCGAGGACGGCCGCGGTGAGCCGGTGGGTACGCAGGATCTCGCCGAGTTCGACGGGGGTCGGCGGGCGGTCGCGGCGCTCGTCGGGCCGCCGGGTGAAGGCGTCCACGAGGCGGTCCATGGCGTCGGGGTCGCGCAGGGGATCGCCGAGGGTGATGACGTCCTGCGGGGCCGGGAAGGGCAGGGTGAAGTCCGACTTCCCGGCGAACTGCTGGACGGTCATACGGTCCTCGCCGACCACCGAGTCCGGGCCGAACGGCGTGCCGAAGACCTGGGCCGCCACGTCGAGGATGGTGCCGCCGCCCTCCGCCGCCGGCAGGTGCAGGGCCCCCGTCACGGCGGGAGCGCTCTCGCCGAGGGTCGCCGAGGTGGCGACAGGGCACACGTCGCCGAGCGGGCGGCCGGGCCGTGCCTTGCCGGTGGCAGCGCCGAGCCGTCGCATCAGCATGGCGACGTCCGTGCCCTGGGCGCCGTCGTAGGTGTGGAACTCGTCGACCACGACGTAGGCGAGGGCTTCGTCCTGCCACAGCGGGATGTCCTCGGCGCGCTGCAGCAGCAGGTCCAGCATCTTGTAGTTGGTGATGAGGATGTCGGGCCGCCCGCTGCGGATGCGCGCCCGGTCCGTCTGCACGCGCGCGTAGCCGGTGGCGGGCTCGTCGCCGATGTAGAGGGCGGCTGACACGTGGGCCAGACGCGGGTCCCCCAGCTGCTCGTTGAGACGTTGCGCCTGGTCGGTGGCGAGCGCGTTCATCGGGTACAGGAGGATCGCCTTGACGCCGTCGCGACCGGCCGCGCGCTCGCGGCGGCAGTGGTCGAGCACGGGCACCAGGAAGGACTCCGTCTTGCCCGATCCGGTGCCGGTGGTGATCAGGGTCGGCTTGGCGGGCCTGCGCAGGGTGGACAGCCGCTGCCAGGCCTGCGCCTGGTGCCGGTAGGGCTCGAAGCCTTCGGGCACCCATTCGAGAGTCGACTTCCAGGCGTTTCCGGCCGGTTTGAAAGGCGTGCGGATCCGCAGGTACGGGCCGCGGAAGATGCCGTCCCGCTCATGCCGCAGAAAGTCCTCCAGCGCACGCCGTTCACCCTCGTCCGCGAGGGCGAACGTGGTGGTCAGGTATTGCGTGAGGCTGTCCCCGACCTGTTCGGCGGCGAGAGTGGGGCGCACCGGGTGACTCCTTGTCCTGAACGACGGCTGGTACGAAGTCTCCTATACGGCTACGACAGCTCATATGGCGCGAACCAGCAGGTCGGCCGGGATGCCGGCGACCGGCGGCGGTTCCCGGTCCCCCTCGTACCCGAGGTGCACCTCTTCCCGCGCGCGGGTGAGGAGTACGTAGTACGTCATGCGCAGCGCGGCCGCCCCCGGGTCGCCGCTGTCGGTGTGGACGTCGGGCACGAAGACGCTGTCGAACTCCAGCCCCTTGGCGCTGGCCCGGCTGATGACGCGGATCCCCGGCCGCTCCAGGTCGAGGGTGCGGTGGCGGCCCTCGGCGGCGGCACCGACGTACACCTGGGAACGCAGCCGGGGCGCGATGCGCTCCAGGTGTTCGTGCAGGGCGAGTTGCTGCCGTGTCGTGCGCAGGACCACGCCGATGGTGCGCTGCGGATGCCGTTCGGCGTGCGCGACGAGCTGGGACACCAGGGCACGCTGGTCGGCGTACCGCCACAGCCGGGGGACGGGCCCGGTACGGGACGGCAGGGGCGGCGGGGTGGCTCCGGTGTGGAAGCGGGCGGCGAGGGCCGCGACGGGCCTGGTCGAGCGGTAACCGGTCGTGAGCTCGTGGCGGGCGCAGTCCCGCAACGCCGTGCTGATCTCGTCGAGGGTGGACTGGGTGTCGGTGATGCGCTGGCACTCGTCGGCGAAGACGGTGACGGGAACGCCGAGCAGTCGGCACAGCCGGTAGAAGGGGCGGGGCAGGTCCTGCCCTTCGTCCACGACGACGGCGAACGGCTCGCCCGGCTCCTCCACCGCGGCGAGGGCGAACAGTTCGGACCAGTCGAACCAGTCCTCGGCCGCCTGCGGGGCTCCTTCGCCGGTACGGGCCCGGTGCCAGGCCTGGATCCACGCGTGCACGGTGGAGATCTCGACGTCGCCGTGGGCCGCCAGTGTCTGGCGCAGCAGGTTGGACCGGGTGAGCAGATGGACCCGTACGCCGGTGAGGGCGAGCAGGCCGGCGCGCTGGGCGGCGAGCACGCTCTTGCCGGAGCCCGGCGGCCCGGTGACGAGATGGTGTCCCTCGAACGGCAGGTCGCGCAGCAGGTCCTGCTGTCCCTCGCTGAGGTCCAGGTACGTCAGCGTCACCGGTCGCCGTCCTCGATCTCCCGGACGGCGAGCTGCCGGGCCACCGTGATGACGTCCTCGAAGTAGCCGGGGACGCCTGCCCCGCCGACGAGAAGCACCCGGTCGAGCAGCGCGTTGCCGGTCTCGCAGCTGGTCTCGGGCAGCAGACAGCAGGCGTGGCAGGCCGCGCGGTTGAGGTTCGCGTAGCCCTGTCCGCTGTGTTCCGCGCACAGCGGGTCGGCGGAGCACCAGGCGGCGGCCTCGGTCAGCCGCAGCAGGGTCTCGGCGAGCCGGGGCGGCTCGCCCTGGCGGACCAGGCCGCCGAGGGTGCCCTCGGCGTCCCCCGCGGCGGTGTAGACGAGAACGCCCGCCTGCGCGCCGCCGCCGGACCGGGCGTACACGCGCTCGCGCAGGGAGGCTGTGGAGTACCCGGACTCGAAGGAGAGCTGCCGGACCAGGAGGTGCGCGAGCGTGTGCAACAGGATGAACCGGGGCAGGAGTTCGGGCCCGGTGAGGGCTTCGAGCCGGTCCTTCTGGAAGGCCCGGTCGAGGTCGTCCCGGAGCCCGCGCACCCGGTCGCGTACGTTGCGGTCCCGCTCCCACGAGGCCAGTCGGCGCTCGTCGAGGGCCAGGAAGACACCCTCACCGAACACTTCGACAGCGGGCAGCCAACGGGCCCGTCGGCCGGTGTCCACCGGGACGAACCTGGCGGTCGGGGTGACCCGGCTGAAGCCCTGGATGGCGCGCACCTCACGGAGCCGCTCGGCCACGACCACACGCGCGACCTTGTCCCGCAGATCGACCCATGGCGCCTCGGTGTCGTCCTCAAGCCCGAGCCCGGCCTCCCGGATGACGAAGTCCCGGGTGGGTTCCGGCGCGGGAGCGATGAAGGCGGCCCATTCCTCGCTGCTCAGGTCCGGATACACCACTCGGTGGGGGTGTTCGCCGGGCCCGTCGGCCGGAGCGCCTGTCTCCTCCGCGAGCAGGGCGTCGAGAAGGGCGTCATCAGCTCCCGTGTCCTCGGTGATCATCGATCGGATGAGCGGGGCGCGCGGGCCGTCGGGCGCCTTGCACAAAGCGAGCCACATGTCGTGGAGGCGGACCTGTTCGGCGAGTTCGCCGTCCGTGGCGGACTCTCCGTTTTCCGGGATGTCGAGGGCCGAGTGGACGACGGGGTAGTACAGGTTGCCGGCGGTGCGCTGGACGATCTGCACGGGCCCCGGGCAGTCCTTGGCCGCTTCGCTCCGCCGCTGCCACGGGTTACGGCCCGTGCACCGCATCCGCTTGGCCCCGAGGACGTCGAGCAGGTCCCGGGACGCGTCACGGCAACCGTCGGCCGTGCACGCCACCGACAGGGCTTCCAGGCCGGTCGCCCGCTCCTCGTACCGGAACCGCAGGTGGTCGCGGTCGGGACAGGTTTCCCGCTGCTCCGGGGTGAGTTCGGAGTGCGCCCAGTACCACCAGTCGACGTCACCGAGATGGCCCGACGGGCAGATCTGGACGAACCGCATCGGGGTGAGCTGCCGTTGTGGCGAACAGCTGCGGCAGCGCGGCGGCTGGCCGGGCCGCTCGTCGGCCACCCTCCAGTGCGTCATACGCCGGCACGCCGGGCAGAACAGCCAGGCGGGGAAGCGGATGTACGGCGGTCCTGCGGCGTCCGGGATGTCCCAGGCGTCGTGCGGGGCGGGCGGCGCCGCCCGGAAGCCGCTGACGCCGAGGCGCGCGGCGAGCCGGGGCGAGGAAACGGCCTGATGGGCGCGGGGCCAGTCGCCGATGCCCGCGGCGACGAAGGACTCGCCCTGGACGTCGAGGACGGCTCCCACTCCGAAGGGCACCACGGTCTGTGCCTGGCGCACCCGGCGGCGGCTCATGCGTCGGCTCCCTTCACCACGACCTGGCATTCCCGGTCGACGTTGCGCATGGAGTGCGGGGTCTCCCACAGCCCCCCGCCGCGGTCGAAGTCGCGCAGCAGGTTGTGCTGCCCCTTGCCCTGGGTGCGGTAGTGCAGGCGCTTGCCGTCGCTCTGCGCCTGCCGCGCCGCCTCCTGCCAGTCCTGGAACAGCCGGAAGAGGTCGTCGCGGACCCCGGGCGCCGCCTCCGGGTCACTGCGCCGGACCCATTCCACGAGCCGTTCCGCCTGGGTGCTCACGTCGGCGACCCGGTCGAGGACGTCACCGGCCGCGTCCTCGGCGCTGAGCCCGAGGCCGTGCCGCACGAGCACCACGAGGGCCGCGTGCAGGGCGCGTCTGCGGGAGGGCACGGACCAGGGCGTGACGGTGGTCGGCTCGACGTGTCGGTAGAGGGCGGCGTGGTACGTGCCGAAGGTCTCGTAGTGTGAACGGTCGCGCGGCTTGGTGGCGTTGAGGAAGGTCACGACGAGTCCGGACACGCTGTGCCGTCCGACCCGGCTGGTGGCCTGGATGTACTCGGCGGTGGCCTTGGGCTGGCCGAGCATCAGCATCAGGGCGAGGCGCTTCACGTCCACGCCTACGGAGAGCATGTTGGTGCAGGGCAGCAGGGAGATGGCCGCCGGGTGGTCCCAGGGCTTCTCCAACCGGTCGAGGACGAGGGGCTGTTCGCTGCGGTCCAGGCTGCTGGTGAGCTCCTGCACCTGCCCTTCGGTGAGCACTCGCCGCTTGGCGACCGGGCCGATGCCGCCGAGTTGGGCGGGGATGTCGTCGGCCGCGGCGGTGACGGTGCGGCCGAGCTCGCGGAGGCTGTGGTGGTAGGCGACGAGGGTCCAGTAGTCGTCGCGGTGCTCCTCGGACAGCTGCAACGGCCCCTGGAGAAGCGTGGCGGCGGTGGCGACGGTGGCCCGACCGGCGGTGTGCCCCTGTGCCATGACCCCGACGTACAGACGGCCGGGCCGTTCGGTGTCGGGCTCGGCGAAGTAGGAGGAGCGCGCGTCCAGGCCGGCGGGCGGGAAGAGCTGCACGGGCCGCCCGTACAGTCTGCGGACCTGTTCGCCGGAGCGGCGGATGGTCGCCGTGGAGGCGACGATCTTCGGACCCTGCTGGGCGGGCGAGCACAGTTGCAGGATGGCCGCCTCGTACAGCCCGACGGTGGTGCCGAGGGGCCCGGTGAGCAGGTGCAGCTCGTCCTGGATGACGAGGTCGGGCGGCAGCGCGCCGCCGCGGCCGAAGAGCCGTCCGGCGTCCCGTTCCCAGGCGAGCCTGGCGAACTTGTCGACCGTGCCGAGGACGAAGGTCGGGGGCTTGTCATAGAGGTGGGCGTCGACGACGGCGACGGGCAGTTCGTCGTGGAAGGCGCAGTCGTCGCGGGGGCAGAAGAACCGGAAGGACGAGGCACGAGCGTCGATGCCGTAGTCGGAGCGGTCCGGGGACTTGCGTTCGGGCACGATACGGGTGCCGCACCAGGGGCAGCGGTCGAGGATGAAGCGGTCGTCGGGGGTGGCGGCGGCACGCACCTCGTCGAAGGCTTCCACGGCCGACTGGTATGAGTTCGGAGTCGTCGCCTCGCCGACCCACAGCCCGATGGAGAACCGCTCACGCCCGAGCGCCACCGGATCGGTCCGCCTGAGGCGTTCCAGGGCGCATACGGTGGTCGCGGCGCGCTGGAACTGCTGGGTGGTCAGCAGCGACAGCGTGTACCGGCTCAGTACGGCGGTCCCGCCGCCCGAGGTGCCGCGCGGCCGGAGCCTGCGCAGGACCATCACGAAGGCGGCGAGCAGCAGATACGCCTCTGTCTTGCCACCACCGGTCGGGAACCAGATCAGGTCGACCGTCTCCCGGTCGGGATGCGTCGGGTCGGCCGCGCCTTCCACCGCCATGAGGAAGAAGGCGAGCTGGAAGGGCCGCCAGGCGGCTGCCGGGTCGGGGGCCGGATCCAGCTGTACGGCCGCACCTCGGGCGTGCCGCTGTCCGGCCTGGTCGGGTTCGCTGTGCCGCATCTGGAGCGCCATGGCGGCGTTCGCGGCACGGAAGGCCCGCCGCAGGTCCTCGTTCTCCTCGGCGCACAGGGCCTGTACGCCGGTTTCCATGCGTTGCACGGCGGTGCTGATCCGCTCCAGGATGCGCCGGGCAGCGGGCCGGGCCGAGGAGGGGACGTCCGTGGCCCACTGACTGTCGCACCAGTCGCGGTAGCCGTCCACGAACTCGGCAAGTTCTTGGTGGAGTTGAGGAACGGGGAGCGTGTCGTCGGCGAGCCGCTCCAGCAGCAGCACGGGTGCCCGCGGTCCCGCTGCCCGCACCGCGGGCACCTCGGTCTGCGGCATCACCTCGGCGTGGACACGAGTCACCCGACCGTCGCCCGTGCGCTCCTCCCGCACAGCGCAGCCATGGCCGACCGCGTAGGTCTCGACGTGCCGGTACTGGAGGCGGAGTTCCTGCTCCTCCTCGTCGCGACTGGCGAGCCGGACACCGGGGTACGGAAGAACCTCCCCGTCGACCGGCTCGACTTCGAGCCCCACCTGGAACAGCATGCTGTCCCACTGCCGCTCACGCTCGGCGGCGCTGAGGGACTGGCGGGGCGCACGGGCCGTGTTGACGAGGGCGACCGTGACCAGTCTGCCGTGTCCGAACGTCCGCCATGTCACCCGGATCTCACCGCGTCCGTCGAATACGAGGGCGCCCGGCTCCCCCGGCTTGAAGGAGCGCGGCTCGGCGGGAAGCGGGATGCGCTGCCAGCGGCGCCGGCCGTGCTCGTCGCGCTCGGTGAGATAGCGGCCGCCCTCGGCCGTGACGCGGAGTTCGGCGGCTGTGGTGAACAGGGACAGACCGAGAGACGAGGGAAGCCAGGAGTTCGCCTCGGGCACGGGGTCGTCCCGTTGGGCGGTGTCCTCCCGCTGGTCCTCCGCGCCCGGCGCGTCGAGCACCTCGGCGGAGAGCGTCAGCTGCCGGTGCAGGTCGGCGTCCTGGGGATAGAGGGTGCCCATCAGGTACAGCCGGTCGGGCGGGGAGGCCACCGTCTCGTGCTCGCCGCGGGCCGGTCCGACGAGCTGCGTGCGTACGAACGTGACGAGTTCTTCTCTGGGTCCCATGACCCCCGCGTCCCCCATGCTGCCCCCTGGTGACCGAACGTACCGGTCCACAAGATCGTATCGGGCATATGCCGGACGACGCGCGCCGGATCGGAAAATCGCTCACATCCAGCCACGCGCGATGAACACAGCGTTCCCGCATCACAGGACCGATTGTCAGTGCCCTGTGCCACAGTCTCCTCATGACGGCGGACGCACCGGGCACCCGGGGGAACAGGGTGCGTGAACTGCGCGGCACGATGACGACGTTGCTGGCCGATCTGCACGCCCGCGCCCGCGGCGGCCGGGTGGTGGAGGAGGACTTCAGGGCGGTGACGGCGCCGCTGGGGCTGGATGCCGAGGGTTTGAAACGGCTGGAAGTGGCTTTGGCACAGCAGGGGTTGGTCGTCGAGCGGGCAGCCGCTCCCACCCTGGAGAGGGTACGGATCGTCCGGGTCCTGGGGCTCGCCCGCAAGTACGTCGCGGCCGGCCTGGTTCCGGCTCCCGCGTTCGCCGGACTGGTGTCGCTGTGCGGACTGGACGCCGCCGAACGGGAGTTGCTGAGGTCGGCCCTGCGTGGCGAGGGGGTGGCGATCGGCGCGATCCCGGCTCCTCGGCGGGCCGAGGCCGCGCAGACTCCGGAACGGGCCGAGACCGGCGAAGAACCACCGGCGGAGGAACTCGGCGACGAGGGCCGCGTCCTCACGGACCTGGACGCGGCGATGGCCGCCGCGCGGTCCCGCATGGATGAGGACCGTTTCCGGCACACCGCGTGGAAGACGCTGCTGACCGCCGAGCAGGAGGTCGGCCTCAGCGTCCTCCTCAAGGGCGGGCCGGAACACATCGACCACAAACCGGAGGAGACCGACCTTGCGGCCCTCCCCGTCACCGACATCCGCCGCCGCGCCTACGAGACCCTGGTCATGCACAATGTCCGCCTCGTGCACAAGCTGGCGCAGCGGTTGCAGGGCCAGGGTCTGGACTACGAGGACCTGGTGCAGCACGGCGTGCTCGGGGTGATGCACGCGGCCTGCCTGTTCGACCCGAGCAAGGGGTTCAAGTTCTCGACGTACGCGACCTGGTGGGCCCGGCAGGCGCTGGAGCGGGCGCTCGGCAACGAGAGCCGGCTGATCCGTATCCCGGTGCACCTGCACGAGAAGGTGCGCAAGGTCGCGATCGCCGAGGCACGGCTGGCCTCCCAGGGGCAGTCCCTCTCCGCCGGCGCGGTGGCCGTGGCGGCGAACCTCACCGTGGCCGAGGTCGACGTGGTGCGCCGGATCAGCCGGCCCACGGACTCCCTGGACCGCGAGATCGGCGACGGGACGCATCTTGGTGAGCTGGTGGCGACGCTGCATCTGGCCCCCACGCCGGAGGAGGTGCTGTATCCCAAGTACTCCCGGGAGCGTGTGGAGGAGTTGCTGGCCCGTGCCTGCCTGACCGAGCGGGAGGCGGACGTCATGCGGCGGCGCAGCGGGCTGGTGGGCGGCGAGCGGCAGACGCTGGAGGAGATCGGCGAGGAGTACGGTGTCTCGCGCGAGCGCATCCGGCAGTTGGAGACCCGGGCCCGGGACCGGTTGAAGACGGTGCTGGCGGGTGGGGTCCCGGAGCCTCGGGGCAGGCGGGGGCGGAAACGCACGCCGCAGGCACGCGAGGAGGCGCCTCTGACTCCTACTCCCCCGACATCATCGGCACCGCTCGCGCATACCGCTCCGGTTGTGACCAGGGCCAAGCGGCCGAAGGTGCCGGAGGGTCAGGAAACGCTGTTCTGAGCCGACCGACCTGCGTCTTTCACCGCAACGCCCTTGAGGCATCACGGTTCCATTACATTCAGCGAGAACTCTAAAGGTCCCCCTCTGGAATCCACGGTGAGGACAAACATTACTTGTCTTGATTCCGGCGGACCCGTCTACAGCGGCGGCAAATGCGTCAAGGACAAGCTCGAACAGGAAGACGTCACCCGAGTGAGCCTGCCTCTCCCCGACGACGTGGACGCGAACCTCGGCAGGGTCCGCTTTCGTGTCACGCCGAAGGGAAGCACCAGTCCCGAGATCGACGCTTCCTCCGACGTGAAGCTCACCCGCCAGTCCGACGGCTGCGGTGGCGGCGCCTACAACCGGGGCCTCGCCTTCACCAAAGAAGGCGGGCTGACCACGAAAATCCCGTCAAGTGTGACCGCTGCCTGGCGTGATCACCTCCAGGCACTGGCCTCACCTTCCGAATCCTCCTGACACACGCGCCCCTCCACAGCCGGCATCCGGCGGTGGAGGGGCGCTCATCAGTCCAACACCCCACCGCGCTTGCGGCCCGCTACCTCCTTTGCCGCATCGCGCCCCTCTGATGCCGCTGACCGAGGGATGCGCGGCCTTCCACGCGGGTCAGAGGTCCGGGCGGATCTTGCTGCCGATATGCGCGAGCCGGATCGCCCGCTCCTCCGGGACCAGGCGAAAGTGGATGCGGCCCATGCCCGGGGTGAAGCGGGCGTGCAACTCGAAGAGGCGCCGCTCGCCGTCGAGGTCGGTGAAGCGGCAGACCTCTCTGCGCGTCTGGCTCTCCGGAGTGACCTTGGTCTGCCATTCCGGTTCGTGTCGCGTCGCCGGGTCCCAGAGGGCCACCGCCGCCTCCAGCCGCTTCAGGCATTCTCGTACGGGCACGACCCAGCCCGGGTCCAGGCCGGTGAGGTGGCCTTCGGTGCGGGGCAGGAACTGGAGGTGCGGGTAGAGATCGGCACGGTGTTCCCAGATCCGGCGGCCGCTGCCCGCTCTCGCGAGGCGGGTTTTCAGGATCCAGTCGCGATGGTCGTCGACGTGGGTCTTCGCGGAGATGTGCCGGACCTCGACCGAGGCCTCCTCGAACTGCATTGATCCGTCGTCGAGTTCGACGAGTTCGCGGCGTTCGAGAGGGACCGATGACGGAGTCCACTCGGGTGCCACCGCGAGGCTGACGGCGATGCCGTCCATGAAGTGCGCGGCCCCCAGCCCCAGGACGTTCTCGGCCTTGTGGCGGTATTCGAGATGGCCGTCGGCGTCCGGGGCCGGGTAGACGCTCTTGACCGGAGACCTGTTCTGCAGAGCCCGCAGGCGCCGCCACCGATCGCGGTTCTTGGGATCGTCGAGGAACCAGTCGCCGATCGTGTACCCCTGGGCGATCTCCAGCGACTCCCGGGCGACCTCGCTCACCAGAGCCGTCTCGTCCGGGTCCTCCTTGACGACGGCACGCACGGCCTCGACGAAGTCGGCCATGGCCTCGTTGACAAGTAAACGGTCACAGGTCGTCGCCCACGACCGCTCGTTCAGGAACAGCAGCGGCACGCTCTTCCTCCCCCCTTGAGTCGATGCCCTGTCAGTCCAGCAGCTGGTCGAGCGAGTTCTCCCACTCGTCGAAGAACCCCTGGGGCCACTGGGCGAGCATGCCGTCCTTGTCGATGCCCGGAGTGATGACCTCGGCGCCCGAGCCGTTGCCGCGGAAGAAGTGGATGACCGTGTCCTCGGGCCGTAGCGCCTCTTGCTTGACCGCGATCCGCACGCCGTTGAGGACGTGGTCGCTGTGTGTCTCGACGATCAGCTGGGCGCCGGCGGCGGCCGCGGCGGAGATGAGGGCCGCCATCCTGGTCTGTCCCTTGGGGTGCAGATGAGCCTCGGGGTTCTCAAGGAGGATCAGGCTGCCGGGGGTGGCGGTGAGGCAGGCGATCACGATGGGCAGGGCGTAGGTCAGGCCGAACCCGACGTTCGTGGGGCGGCGACGGCGGGTGGCGTTGATGCCCGCGGTGCCGCCGAAGCCGTAGGAGAGGCGGACGTAGTCGGTGCCCTCGATGGCGTCGGCCTGGAGGTTGACGCCGGGGCAGAGCTCCTGCATCCAGGCGACGGTCTGATCGCGGAGTTGGGGTGAGGAGGCGTCGGGGTGGCGCAATGGGCCGTCGGCGACCTCTGTCTCGCCGTAGTGGCGAAGGAAGTTGACGGTGTGTTCGCCGCGTACGCCGAGGAAGCCCCGGTCGATGGCGACCTGGCGGGAGCGTGGATAGGTGACAGCGGGCGTGATGCGGTCGGCGTGCAGGTACTGGAACGGAGCGGCGACGAACGGCAGGGTTCCACCTCTCACCCGCATCCGCATCACGTCCTCGTCGGGCTCTTCCGGATCGTAGAGACCGACGAACTGGAACGGCTCACCTGCGTCGACCAGGAATCCGACCGCGGGACCGCCGACGTCCGGGAGGTCGTCCGCGGGGCCGAAGTCGTCGTGCAGGACGTCTCGCGCACTGCCCAGCTCCACCAGCTCACCGTTGAGCAGCAGTCCCTGCGCACCGTTGTCGACCGACTGACGCAGCAACGCGAGAGCCTGCAGAACACTGCTCTTGCCGGAGGAGTTCAGGCCGGTGAGGAGGGTCAGTGGTCCCAGCGGGAGTTCGAGGCGGCGGAACGCCTTGAAGTTGACCAGGGTGAGTCGGGTGATCACGGGCGCGTGTCTCCGGGTTCGAGGAGGTCTTCGAAGAGTTCCTGTACGGCCTCGAAGCGTTTCCGTACCTTCTTGGGGTCACCGGTGGCCACGGAGATGGACCGCTCGAACTCGGAGTCCTCCATGAGGTCTGCGAACGCTTCCAGAACGTCCAGCTGCCTCAGCCTGTCGTACTGGACCGGGCCGAGCACGGCCAAGTTGACCGCGATGGTCTCGAACAGGGCCTTGTTGATGGGCGACTTGCGCTGCTGGCCCGAACGGTACTTGCGGAAGGCATGGATACCGAAGATCGCCTCGGCCACCGTCATGGCACTGGTGAACTCATGCGCCAGACGAGCCACTCCCTCGGCGTCGAGGCGGTTGATGCGATGCATGGCATCTGCCAGGAACCAGTCGAAATCGCCGGCGCGGTAACCCTCCGGAGCTGTCAGCCGGAAGGCCATGAAGCGCAAGACCATCTCGCGGTCGGCCATCCGGTCCCCGACCACGCTGTGGCCGGTGGCGCTGCGGAACGCCTCGGATTCGGCGAGTCCGGCGAGGAGGGTCCTGGCCCGGCCCGGGATCAGCGCGTGCCGGATCTCCTGCCGGGTGAGGGGTTCGCCACCGGTGTTGATCCGGGCGAAGATGTTGAACATGACCGGCTCGGGGGTGCCCCGCCGGATGACGTGAACGACGACCTCGGTCTCACGCAACCGGATCTGGAGCTTGCCGGAGAGATCGTCGAGGCCCGCTCGTGTGAAGTTGTGGAGGTATTCCAGACCCGACAGCTTCAGCGGTGACGCGTCGACCAACCCGGCGTCGAAGAAGCGTGCGATAGAGGTCAGGCGCTGAATGCCGTCCACGATGACCCAACTGCCGTCCCTTTGCTCGGCCGCGTAGAAGGACGGGATGGGGATGCGCAGGAGCAGCGACTCGATCAGGCGGCTCTGCTGGACGTCCGTCCAGATACCAGCCCGGCGCTGGAAGTCGGCGGCGAGGTCGATCATGTCGTTGCGGAGCCGGGAGAGCAGCAGGTCGACCGTGGTCGTGCGGGTCTCGATGTCGATCTGCTCGGGGTCGAAGGGCGCAGTGATCCGATCGGCGCCCTCGTCGGTGTCCTCCCGTTCGATGTCGGTCACCTGGCCGTCGGAACTGGTCTCCCGGGCAAAGAAGTCATCCAGGTTGAAGCCGTCGTCCCCCGTCCCCACCCGGTACCGCTCGTACACCGACCGCCGGTCCCGTGTACGCCCCTGGCTGCTGTCCTCCAGCCCGGCCATGTCGTCTCGTCGCCCTCGCCTCGTGTCGTGCCCGGTCATCGCTCGGTCCTGGTCGTCTCTCACCCTACCGGCCGTGATCCCGCGGTGACGGATGAGTGCTCGGCGCACTGCGGGCAGGGGTCGGGTGGGACGGGCACCGGGTGGCGGCTCGGCTCATCGTCCGTCGCCGTCGGCCCGTTGTCACCGGTGGACGGACCACCGACGAGAAGTTCCCGAGCGCGGTGCAGGGCTTCCCGGAGCGGCGGGCAGACCAGGGCGACGCTCGCCAGCCCAGCGGCCGCCAGTAGCTCCGAGACGGCTCCCCCGCCGGGGAAGAGGACCGCCCCGGCGAGCAGGCCCACGGCCACCGCCAACTTGCCCGCGCCTGCCAGCAGGCGGCTCCGGAGGGGCTCGGCCGCGGTGGCCGCCGCGTCCGGTTCCGGTGCGTCCGCGAGGAGCGCGGCGTCGATGACCACCAGGCTGTCGCGCTGCCCACGCGGACGGCAGCTGTGCCGCAGGGCGCCGGAGACCAGCAGGGACAGATCGCGTACGGCGGTGTCGCGGTCCGCTCCCTCACCGAACAGGTAGCGCTGGTCGGCGTCGGTGAGGGCGGCGATCAGCTGTTCCGTGTTCTCGCCCACTCGCGCGCGGACGGCGGCGGGCATCCGGCGGGTCGTGTGCCGCGCCTGGGCTCGCAGGGCTTGGCACAGACGGCCGAAAGCCCTGCCGTGGGCGTCGAGGGCCGCGTCCTGGGTGCGGCGACCGGCCGGCCGGAGCAGCATCTCCAGGAAGCGGATCGCCTCGACCGTGACGGCGCCGCCCGCGTCGGAGACCGTCGCCGCCCGTTCGTCTGCGGCCATGAGCGCGATGGAGACGGCACCGAAACCGGCGATGGCGGCGAACATCCAGAAAGGCGTGACCGTGGTGGTCCGGGCGAGCGATGTCGCCCACCAGAAGGGAAGCACCACGGCCAGCAGGGGCACCGCCTGGAGCAGCACGGAGACACACCGACCGACGACGATACGGTGCCACCGGTCGACGAGCTCGACCTTGTCCGGCATACCCTCCGCCGGTACGCCTCTCCGCTCCAACTCCCCGAGCAGCGCCTCGACGCGCCGCTCGCCGGCACCGCGCCGGATCCGCCGCACGCCGGGTATCCGGTAGACCCCGCCACCCAGCACCCGGGAGCGGCTCCGCCACAGCACGGCGATCCACACGGCCTCGAAGAAGGTCCACCAGCCCCAGAAGAACGACAGGTTCCCAAATTCCGTCCGCGTCATGACGAACAGCGTGGCAGACCCCACTGACAGTCACTTCAGGGCGACGTCGCACCAGACGGTCTTGGTGTACGGGTCTCCGCAGGTGGTTCCCCAGTGGGTGGAGAGCGCTTCGACGAGGAGGAGGCCCCGGCCGTAGTCCTCGTCCGGGGAGGTCGGAGGGAGGGTGCCGGGGGTGGGAGGGCGGCTTTCGGGGCGGGGGTCCGTGAGTTCGACACGGAGCGTGGCGTCCTCGGGGTGGAGGGTGAGGCGGAGGCGGAAGTCCCGGCCCCTGACCCGACCGTGCAGGGCCGCGTTCGTGGCGAGTTCAGAGACGAGGAGGGTGGCGATGTGGTTGGCCTCGGTGTCGTACGGCCAGCCCCAGGTGTGGAGTTGCTCGGCCGCGAGGTGACGGGCGAGGCGGGCGCCTCTCGGGGTGGCGGAGAGGCGGATGGTGAAGTGGTGGGTGGGGTCGAGGGGTTGGGTGGGGTCGGAGTGGGGTGCCGTCGTGGGGGCAATATCGGCGTTCATGTCACTCAGCGTGGTCGGCCGACTCTACGCTGACCAGTGACGACGTCAGTACGCAGCGTCGCTGTCCGGGTGCCGTCAGGCTCTGTCCGGACGGTGTGGCGTTACGCGGTGCGCTGGCGGGGAGTTGGGAACGGGCGGCACGTGGAGGTGTCCGGGCATGGGTGTGACGGGGCAGGGGCCGCAGCAGAACGGTGACGGGATGGAGCCGTACGGCGCCGATGACGAGGAGTCGGCTGCGGTACTGCGGACGGTGGGCAAGATCCTCAAGGCGTGCCGGGAGCGGAAGGGTCTGACGCAGGCCGAGTTGGGGGCGGCCATCGGGTACAGCGAGGAGCAGGTGTCCTCGGTGGAGCGGGGGCGGCGGGCGCCGAGTGCGAAGTTCCTGGAGGCGGCCGACCGGGTGTTGGACGCGGGTGGGTTGCTCGCTGGGCTGAAGAAGGATGTGGAGGAGGCGCGGTATCCGAAGAAGGTGCGGGATCTGGCGAAGTTGGAGGGGGAGGCGGTTGAGATCTGCGCCTACGACAACTCCGTCGTCAACGGGCTCTTGCAGACCGAGGAGTACCTGAAGGCGGTGTTCGGGTCGCGGCGGCCGGCGTTCTCGGAGGAGGAGGTGGAGCGGCTTGTCGCTGCGCGGTTGGCGCGGCAGGGGATCCTCGACGGAAACGGGATGATCCCGGCCTTCAATTTCGTGCATGATGAGACTGCCCTGCGTCGGCCGGTCGGAGGCAAGATGGTCTTGCGCCGACAGCTCGAACAGCTGTTGGAGATCGGGCAGATGCGGAACGTGGAGATCCAGGTGCTGCCCATGGACAGCGAGGAAAACGCCGGTCTCGACGGCCCCTTCCATCTGCTGCGGCTGAAGGAGGGCACCACAGTGGGGCACAGCGACGTCCAGCTGGTCAGCCGACTGATCTCGGACCGCAGGGAGATCCAGATCCTCGAACTGCGCTATGGGATCATCCGGGCGCAAGCCCTTACTCCCCGAAAGTCGCTGGCCTACATCGAGAAACTGCTTGGAGAGACATGAGCCTCAAGCCCCTGGCCGGTGACGGCACCGAACTGGAGTGGTTCAAGAGCAGCCACAGCAATCCCGACGGAGCTGCCTGCGTCGAGGTCGCTTGCACCCCCGGGACCTTCCACGTACGGGACTCAAAGCGCACGCAGGGCCCTCAACTCACCTTCGGTGCCGAGCAGTGGGCCGACTTCGTCTCGTACGCCGCAGATCACTGACGTACGACGTGCTGACGCCCCGTGTCCGGTTCCGTACCGGGCGCGGGGCGTCGACGTATCCCGGTCAGGTGGACGGCGGAGTCCACTTGCCCTGGTCGATGGCCTCCTGGAGTCGCGCCGAGAAGTAGGCGTGTGCCTCCCTCATCTCGGCCTCGCGGTTCGCCTTGTAGAAGGGGGGCGTGTAGCCGTCCGGCGAGTCCTTGCGGTCGCCGTCGAGGTGGGCGCGGAGTTGTGCGTAGTGGTCCTTGGTCTGACCGTGGCCGTAGGTGTAGCGGTCCCCGGCGATACGGCGCCCCTCGGCGTCGAACCAGGTGACGGCATCAAAGTCCTGCATGATCGGGAAGCGGGCCTTGTACATGGCAACCAGCGAGTCGGCGTCCACGCCCAGCCATACGGCGACCAAGGCGTCCAACTCGACCAGGGCGGCCCGGCGTGCGCGTTCGGTCCGCAGGGCTGTGTTCCGGGTCCACTCGGGGCCCACGTCATGCAACGGCTCCAGCTGGGGCCAATCTCTGGCCCAGGACTCGTAGCCTGGCCAAGTCGGGTCGTGGAGCTCGGACCAGAGAGCCGCGTAATGCCCGGTAAGGCAGTTGAGCCTAAGCGTGCGCAGCAACAGCGCCGATGCGAGGGGATGTTTCGCAGACGGGGCGGGAAGCCGCCCAGCCTGGGCTACATCCAGGTTCCGTACCCGCGTCGTTCGCAGTAGATAGTCTACTGGAATCGACGCCCAGAAGCCTGCCGCGAGCGCGGTCATGCGGTTGCTGCCAAGGTACATACTGCGCATCCCGTGAATATGCGCAGGCCCGGGCGGAATGATCGCTTCGTACAAGCTGCGCTCCGTGTCAGGGGCGATCATCATTCGCCACGCCACGCGATAGAACTGCGCATACGCCTTCGTCGACCGCCCCACAAAGTACCGATCGACATCACCGGCATCGACCTCGTCCTCCCGCACCCCCCGAGCCTCAGCCAACACCCGCCGTGCCTCGGCCGCCGCCTCCTCAGACGCCCGCAGCCGCGCCAGTCCGCCCCTGTCGAGCCACTGGTCCTGCCTCTCCGCGTACTTCTCCGGCGTCGCAACGCGCACGTACTCCGTCTCCGGCACAGCGTCGTCGCCAATCACCAGGTGGTTGAGGCCGAGTACCTCACCGCCCCCCTGACTGGGCTGCTTGAACAGCGGGTTGGCAAGCCCGAGTTGAGGCCCCTTGAGAATGACGTCGTCCCACTTCTCGGGCCGGAAGACCGACCCGTCGGCCTTCGGAAGGTTGTAGTCGATAAGGCCTTCCTTCTTGGCACCGCTCTCATGGAAGCCCGATGAGATCTGCGGATTCAGCGCCCCCAACCTCAGCGGATAGTCCGCCAACGCCTCGATCGCCTTGCCCTCCGCCACGCTCACCGGCGACAACAGCCGCCCCTGCTCGACCGGTTGCCCCTCGTCCCCGGTCAGCCGCTGCCACTGCTCCAGCGTCTCCCGGTCCACCCGAATGATCCGCTTCTTGTGCGCCCTCTCGTCCCACGTGTCCCCGAACCGAACCCCCGGATCCGGCCCCGAGCCGTCGTGCTGAGCAGACAGCCGCAACGCGTCCACCGAGAACAGCCACGACAGATGATCGAAGCCGATCTCGCCCTCAGGCCCGTACACGTGCACGCCAAAGTGGCTGGACCGGCCGACCGGCGGCGGGAAGAAGCGGTTGCCCGCGTTGACGAAGTCCCCGTGCACACGTAGCCGCTTGTAGGCGGCCCCACGCAACTGGGCCTCCTTGTCGCCGCTGAAGTGTGAGTCGGGATGGATGAGCCCGACCGTGCCCACACGCCCTGCATGCGCCCACGTCTGACACATGAACGCTCGATACAAGTCGGGCTGCGTGCCCGTGAGCAGCGGATACGCAACCGGCGATCCAAGCATGGCCACCACACCCATGTTGGAGGCGAGTTCAGCCGCCAAGTAGGACCCGACCTCGGCCCGCTCGGTCAGCTCAGCTCGCCGCCGGTCCTTCTCCGCCTTGGCCGGCTTCTCCTGGAGCACGAACCAAGGCTCGAACTCGGCGAGGAGAATGTCCTCCTCCCACCTGGGCCGCACCCACGGCGGATTCCCCACCTGCACATCAAACCCCCCGACCGCCCCCGCGAAGACATGCGCGAACTGCAACTCCCAGTGGAAGAACCCCATCCCCCCGTCCGCCCCGACGTCATCCCGGTCCTCGCTTCCGGCCACGTCCTCCACCGTGTCCAACCACGGGAACCGCGCCTTCAACCGGAACGGCGAGTCCATCCCCATGAACCCGTCGAGCTTCACCTCGTACTCCCGCAGCGCCTCCAGATCCCTGAAGTCGGCCACCAGGGAGTCCGCCGGCATGTCCTTCGCCCCGAGCGCGCACTCCAGGAAGTCGATCCAGTCGTCCAGCGTCGCGAGGGGAATGACCTCGCGCCGTCCCTTCGGCTTACCGGGCGTCTTCTTCCGCGCCGGCTTCTTGTCCTCCGCGTCCGCCCCGGAAGCGGCCTCCCCCATCGCCAGCTGCTGAGGAAGCCCGTCGTCGAAAAGGCTGTCCTTCACCCAGAGCTGATCCCCGGGTGCCGGACCGGTGGCCGCCTCCTCCACCGGCGCCTCCTCCGACTCCGACGCCGGCTCTTCACCCCCGGCGTCGCCACCAGCGTCGTAGGGCACGACCTCCGGACCGACCAGCTCCCCCACCCGGTCCAGAGGCCAGAACCACAGCGCGCACCACACGTCCATGACCATCTTCAGCCGCCAGTACGGCGTCCCCGGCCGCGTGAGGTCGCCGTACACGACCTCCTTCGGCACCGCGTGCTCGGGATGGTCCAGCCAGTCCGCGCCCCAGACATCGATCTCGCGCGAGATCTCCCGCTCGGACTGGTTCAGCCGCTCGACCACCAGTTTCCACAGGAACTCGGCCCGCCGGGCGACCCCTTGGAGCCGCCGCCGCTGCGTCACCGTCTTCGGTGCGCGCTGGATGCCGGACCGCCACTTCTCCATCCGCTGGACGGCCGCCTTGTCCAGTTCCTCGGCGATCTTCCTGGACTTGGCGTCCCCGACGACCGCGCCCCACCCCAGCGCGGGCAACAGGAAGTGATGGACGGCACCTTCAGGCAACTCGCCCTGCCTGAAGGGGAGTTCCTTCGGGGCGAGGGTGTCCTTCTTCGACAGCCACTTGCCCTTGCCCAGCGCGTCCTTGTCGTAGATCTTCCGTCCCGCTCCGACAAGGGAGTTGCCGCGCCGCAGGTGCAGACCGAACCACGGCGCCTGCATGCCGGGGTGCATGGTGTTGAGCCAGAGCGAGACCTCCGCCAGTTCCACCGCCGTCGCGTTGAGGTCAACGCCGTACGCGTTGTGCAGGGCGACGTAGGCCTTGACCTTCTGCAGCTCGGCCAGTCTCTGGTCGGGCTGGATGTCCACGCCGGTCTCGGCCTGGCGCCGCTTCAGGTACTCGGCGGCGACCTGGTCGATCGCCTCGTTGAGGAACGCGCCCGAGCCGAGGGCGGGCTCGCAGATCTTCCACCCGAGCAGATCGCGCGCGGACGTCACCTCGCCGTTCTGGTCGAGGCGGTGCTTGAGGGCCAGTTCGACCGTGACCTGGGTCAGAGAAGGCGGGGTGTAATACGACGCCGTGTTCTCGCGGTCTCGCCCCGCCAAGCGGTAGACGAACGAACCCGGCGGGTACTCGGCCCGCTCCGTCAGGCCGGTGTCGTCGTTCTCCCGCTGGACGAACACCTCGTTGGGGTAGTCGTTGGCCCGGGACTCCGGGATCATCCAGCTGCCCTTCGACGCGTCGCCGCCCTTGGCGACCTCGAAGAGGGTCTCGCGCGCGATGAAGCCGGTGTAGGACATCAGGCCCTCGTACACGGCACCGAGCTGGTTGATGCCGAGCTTGGCGTAGGAGATGAAACCGCCCCGCTCGCCCTTGCGGCCCTTGGTGAGCATCAGCCGGCGCAGCACCTTGTGGAGGGTGGCGTTACGCAGCCGGGTGTCGAAGGACTCCGGTCCGGCCGACGGGTCGTCCTCGTCGTACAGGGGGTTGGGGACCTTCGGACCGATCAGGCGGATCGCACCCGGCTCGAACAGGTCCGAGCGCAGGGGTTCGAAGCGCAGGCCGACGTCCTCACTGCGCCGGGCCCGCCGTTCCCGTTCGAATCGGCGAGCACGCAAGGCGAGTTGAGCCTCAGTCAGATCCTCACCCGCCGCCGTGGGTTCGGCTGCCTCCGCCGCCTCCGCCTCGCGGTCCGCCGCCTCCGCCGCCCGGTCCTCCTGCTCGGTGCCGTACGGACGGTGGCCCTGGTTCACCATGCGGGTGAGCAGGTCGATCGACTGGTAGAGGTGGAAGCCGTCGCGGGCCGTGGGGCCGACGAGGTCGCGGACGGCCAGGTCGCCGAGGCGCTGGAGGCCGTAACCCGCCCCGTACTCGGGGTAGTCGGACGGGAGGATGCCCAGCTCCGGGCGGGCCTCGGCGTACAGCAGGAACAGGATCCGGTACAGGTAGCGCAGGGACTCTCGTGTCAGGCGGCGGGCGAGGCACTGCGGGTCGTCGAGGTCCGCCGCCGCCACCCCCTGTCCGGGCTCGGCCAGGCGGTCCAGCACGGCCTGGGCGATGAGTTCGACCGAGTCCTTGAGCCCCTCGCGGAGCTCCGTGGAGACGCCGACGGCGTGCTTGCCCGACTTGGAGACGAGATCGTCGAGAGGGTTGATGCCGCCGGTCTCCGGGACGCGGAGCGAGTCCGCGCCGAACAGGGCGGCGATGGTGTCGAGTTCGCCGCCGGGGCGGTCGTCCCGGCGTTCCAGGGCGGAGTCGAGGCTGACGGCGAGGTAGCGGCCCTCGCTCCAGGCGGTGCGGTCGGCGAGAACGACGACACCGCCGACCAGGATCAGGACGTAGCGGGGCGGTTCGTCGGCGGCGAACAGGAAGCGGACCAGGGTGTCGGCGTCGGTCAGCGGCTCACCCTGCGGGATGTCGACCGGGTGCAGGAGCCGGCCAGGGCCCGCGGGGTCACGGGCGGCGTCCGGCTCGGCGGCCCAGCCGCAGGCGATCGCGACCAGGCCGGGTTCGGCGTGGGCGACCTCGATGTCGTAGGTGCGGCCCGCTCGTTCGACGGTGAGGGTCGCGGGGGCCGGGGTGTAGCCGAGGGCCCGCAGGACGCCGTCGTGGAGTTCGGCGACCACCTTGATCCAGCGCGGGTCGTCGTGCGTGCGCCAGCCCGACTCGTCCTCGGGGGCGTCGATCTCGGCCTGGGCGCGCTCGGCGAGGAAGGCGCGGTCGGCGAAGTACGAGGTGCGCAGGCCCCGTACACCCTGGCGGGGCGTGAGGACGCGCGGCTCGTCCGACGGCTTCTTGTTCTCCTCGGCCTCGTGTTCGGCCCAGCGGGCGAGCAGTCCGTCCTTCGCCTTGAGGTCCTTGGGGAGAACCTCGGCAAGGTAGTGGGCGGAGAAGTAGTCGCCGTGGTTGACCAGCGAGTCGTACGTCACGTCGAGGACCGTTTCTACGGGTGGCTTGGGAGAGGGGCCGGTGCCGGTCAGGCGTCGCGGTCGAGGACGGCCAGGACGCGCAGCAGCGGGCGGCCGGTGGCGGAGAGCTTGTCGGCCAGTTCCGTCTGGTGGCGGATGGTGTCCGCGACGATCCGGCCGGGCAGGAGGGACTGCTGCTGCCAGCGGCCGAGGCGGGCTCGGTAGTCGTCGAGCTGGGCGCTGATCTGCTCGGTCCAGGCGTCCTTGCGCTCCTCCAGGTGCTCCCGGGCCGCCGCCACCGCGGCCGGGACCAGGGCCTGGAGAGCGGGGAGATGGCGGGGAGGGGCCGGGTTGGCCATGTCGGGGCCCACGCCCGCCTCCGCCAGGGCGTCCGGCATCGACACCACCTCGAGGGCGCCGGGCAGGCCACGGACGGCCATCCACTCCACAACCGTGGGGCGGCCGAGCCTGTTGGAGTAGATGCCCTGGACGAGGAAGGTCGGGCCGGGCGCTTTGGGGGTGAGGAGGACCGGGGCCTGCTGGCGGCCGAGCTGCACGAGGACCTTGTCCACCAGCCACTCCACCAAGGGGTGGATATCGGTGAGGTAGCCGATGGCGGGCCAGCTGGAGCCGGACTTGCCGCGGGCCTCGTCCAGGCTGTGCTGTCCGAGGCCGCGGTCGAAGGTGACCAGGAGGCGTTCCTTCAGCTTCTGCTCCCGCAGGTAGTCGGGGGGCAGGATGTCGAGGCGGTGCAGGAGGTCGGGGGCCTTCGCGGTGGCGAGGCTGAGGTAGGGGGCCGGCTCGCCGCGCGGGCCGGTGTGACGGTGCTCGGAGAGGTCGAGGGCGTCGTGCGGGTGCTCGTCGTAGACCTCGTCGAGGGCCGCCCGTACGAACGCCTCCGTGTCGCCACCGAACAGCGACGGGACCTGCGCCTTGGGCACGGGACGGTGCTCGGGCAGGACGGACGGCTGGGAGAAGAGCGCGGTCAGCGGGTCGCCGGGGGTGGGTGAGGCGGCGAGGGACTCCTCCACCGTACGGCCGGCGAGGAGGTCCTTGATCAGGCGGCGTTCCTCCTCCTCGGCCCGGTAGAGGCCCGTGACCGCCTCCGCGGTGCCGTCGAGGCGGTAGGCCTCCTCCTCCCGTTCGAGGAGCTTCTCGGCGACCGTACGGTCGTCCTTGGCTCCCTCGGTCGCGGAGCGCAGGATCAGCGCCCGGAAACGGGGGCTGTGCTTCTGGCCGTAGCGGTCGATGCGGCCGTTGCGCTGCTCGATGCGGATCAGCGACCAGGGGATGTCGTAGTGCACGAGGTCGTGGCACTGGCGGTGCAGGTTGACGCCCTCGGAGGCCACGTCGCCGGTGAACAGCATGCGGACGGGGTCGTGGGCGAGGCCGAAGGCCTCCACTACGGCCATCTGCTCCTTGTCCGACAGACCGCCGTGCATGACCTTCACCGCCTGCCGCGCCTGCTGCTCGGTGAAGCCGAGGCGGGCGGGGACGACCTTGGCGAGCCACTTCAGCGTCTCGACGCGTTCGGAGAAGACGACGACCCGGGTGGCCGAGCCGGGCCGGACACCGATGTCGGTGAGCTGCTCCACGAGCGCGTCGAGCTTGGCGGAGTCGCCCTGCGCGCCGGACTCCCCGATCGCCGACGTCAGCGCGAACAGGCGCTCCAGAGCCTGGAGTTCGGTGGCGATACGGGTGGCCGCCGGGGTGCCGGGGGCCGTCTTCGCCGCCTTGTCGGTCAGGGTGTTCCTGCGGGTGGTGACCGTCTTGGCGAGCGCGCGGTGGGAGGAGAGGAAGGCCTTCAGGAGCGTGTACGGGAAGAGGCGGTCCTCGGTGAGCGCCGTACGGCCGGACGTCGCGGTGCCGAACTCGGTGGAGGTGTCCGGCGCCGGGATCCAGTGCTCGGTGAGCTCCGCGAAGATCCGCTCCTCGGCGTCGGTCGCGGTGCAGGGCACGGAGACGGTGGGATCGCGGTCGGCCCACTCCTTGCCGATCTGGTCGCGCACCTCGGGGTGGACCTTCGTACGGCGGATGAAGAGGTGACCGAGGTCGTTCTCCGCGTCGTAGTCGTTCGGGTCGGCGATCGCCGCCGGGTCGAGGAGGCTGATCAGCTCGGCGAAGGACTTCCCGTCGCCGTTGTGCGGGGTGGCGCTGGCCAGCAGCAGGGCGTCGGTGTTGGGGGCGAGGACGCGGGCGAGGGCGTTGCGCTGGCTGCCGCGGTTGATGAGGTTGTGGGACTCGTCGATGACCACCGCGTCCCAGTGGATCTTCTCCAGGTGGTGGCGGTACTGGCCGATGTTCTTGAGGGTGTCGACGGAGACGATGACCCGCTTGTAGTGGGTGAAGGGGTTGCGGCCGGCCGGGATCTCCCGCTGGATGCGCTGGATGCCGACCGAGTCGAGGCGGATCAGCGGGATGGAGAAACGGGTCCACAGCTCGTGCTGGAACTGCTCCAGGACGTGCTGCGGGGTGACGACGAGGATGCGCTCCCCCCGGCCGCGGCGGATCAGCTCGGCCAGGGTGAGACCGATCTCCAGGGTCTTGCCGAGGCCGACGACGTCGGCGATGAGCAGGCGGGGACGCAGGTTGGCGAGGGAGAGAGCCAGTTCGGCGGGGCGCTGCTGGTAGCTGAGCGGGTCGACGAGGAACCGGTCGGCGAGCGCCAGGCCGCGCTCGGTCTGCGGGAGCGGGGTCTTGCGCAGCAGGGCTTCGAGGAAGAGACGGCTGCGGCGGAAGTGGTCGGTGGGGTCCTCGACCAGCTCGGTGTCCTCCGGGTCGAGGAGCCTGACCTCTTCGCCGGCCAGACGCTCGATCTCGGTGAAGAAGACGGCCGTCTCGTCGCGGACGAACTCCGAGACGCCGACCGCCTCGATCTTGGCGCCGTCGCGGCTCGGGGTGACGTTCTTCACCAGCCACTCCTCGTCCCGTACGAGGATCTGGGCCCCCGGCGGGAACCTGGACTCCGAGACGTCCGGCTGGTGGGTCACGCTGCTGCCTCCGCGTCCTGCGCACTGTCGTACGGGAAGTGGTCGAATACCGCGCAAGTCTTCCACGGCGGATGCTGTCCGTGCAGGTCGCTGCGGGAACCGAGCCTCCGGCCGGCTACCGACTACCGACATGCGGCTGTGCCGCGGGGCCGTGATGTGCCGTCGATCGTCGGCGGCGCCGTGGCCGGTCATGCCCGCGTGACGCAGCCGCATACCGGCACACCGCCCCGCTCCCCTTCACGGGCGCCGCCGAACCGCAGCGGCTCCGTCCGGCCTGGTCGGACCGGCCTCGGGCGCCCGGTCGGTCAGCGGCCTGCGCCGCGGGCCGGAACGAAGGCAGCCTCCTTGGCGTAGGCGGAGCGCAAGGCCTCGGCGACATCGTGGGCCGTGGCGGCGTCCGGAGTGCGGCCGCGGGGGGTCCGGGGCCGCGAGACGACAGGGCGCGGGGCCGGCGGGACGGGGGCATCTGCCTTCACCGGAACGTCTGCGTAGTCGGTGTCCGGCTGTTGCTCCGCGGGCGGCGCCACCGGATCGACGATCGTGGGCACATCCTCGGCGATCGGTCCCGGAGGCGGCACCAGTCGGCCGTCGGCATGCGGTGCCGTCCGCGCGATCAGCCGTTGCCGGGCCTGCCGGGCGGAGACGCCGGAGCCGTTGAGGACCGCCACCAGTGCGCCGGTGACGTCCGGGAGGGAGGGGCGGTCGGCCGGGTCGAAGGCGAGCATCGAGGAGACGACGGGCGTCAGTTCCGTGGGCAGCCCTGTCAGGTCCGGGGCCTGGTGCGGGTCGCCGATCCGGGCCGCGACCGCGAGCCAGTTGTCACCGTCGTACGGGTAGTGGCCGGTGGCGGCGAAGAGCAGCACCACGCCGAGTGCGTACACGTCCGCCGCCGGAGTCAGTCGGTGAGTGCCCTCCGCCTGCTCGGGCGGCATGCACAGAACGCTGCCGACCACGACACCCGTCGCGGTCAGTGTCGTACGGCGTTCCGCCAGCACCGCGAGGCCGAAGTCGATCACCTTGGGGCCGTCGGGGCCGAGCAGGATGTTCTGCGGCTTGAGGTCCCGGTGCAGGAGCTGGGCCTGGTGGACGGAGGTGAGTCCCTCGGCGAGCAGCGCGCCGAGGCTCGCGGTCTCGACGAGCGGGAGCGTGCCGTGGTCGCGGACGTGGCGCAGGAGGTCGGGGCCGGGGACGTAGTCGACGGCGAGCCAGGGCTGGTCGGAGAGCGGGTCGGCACCTGCGAAGGCGGCGACCCGGGGACCGAAGACCTTCCTGAGGTTCTCCACTTCGAGGACGAACCTGCTGCGGGTCTCGGTGTCCAGAACGGACGCCTTGATGACCTTGACGGCGACCTGCTGTCCGGCGGGTGACTCGCCGAGGTACACCCGGCCCATACCGCCGGAACCGATATGGCCGCGCAGCGTGAAGCCCCCGATGTGGGTGGGGTCGTCACTCCTCAGCGGTTCCACGGCGTCCTCGCTCCCCCTCGGCGTCTGGCGCGCGGCCCGCGCATTGTCCATGCCGGCCGTAACTCTCCCCAGCGGTATGTCCCGCCACGCGGTGCAGACTACCCAACGATCAAACAGGGCGACCTCCCATCCGAGGACGCCCAGAACCTCGAGAAACACCTGTGTGGCCAGAAAGAGTCACACGCCGATCTCTCCGCCGTAGAGGGCCTGGATCACGCGGGCGCCCTCCACGGTTCCCGACTCGCCGACGCAGCAAGACATGGCTACCTGCGTGGCTGCGTACGTCGACGCACGATCCCGTCTGAACCGGTGCGGACCAGGGTCCAGCGAGACCCACCCATACATGGAGAAGGCCTCTGATCTCCGTTTCTGCTGATCGGAAGCCCTGAGCGGCAGACGAGTCGGGCTGTACGCCGGATTTTGTCGCCGGGCGGCCTCGCGGCCGGCCGGGAGACGGCCATCCATCTAGGGCCGGCGTTGCCGCCGGCCTCGTGCGGTCTACCCGCGGACTCGGGCGGGCAGCCCTCGAACGTCCGCGCAGAAGCGCCTTTCATATCCCGAAAGGTGTTTCCTTTTGACCTTGCTCCAGGTGGGGTTTACCTAGCTGCCCAGGTCACCCTGGGCACTGGTGGTCTCTTACACCACCGTTTCACCCTTACCGGGGACCGAGGTCCCCGGCGGTCTGTTTTCTGTGGCACTGTCCCGCGGGTCACCCCGGGTGGCCGTTAGCCACCACCTTGCCCTGTGGAGTCCGGACGTTCCTCGGGAAGCACCCCGAAGGGGACCTCACGCGGCCGTCCGCCCGGCTCGTCTGCCGTGTCGGCCATGTTACCCGGCGGGGACCTCGCCTCGTTCCGGCCGGGGGGCCGAACCCTGCGGCGGGGCCGGCATCCCCGCGGCGGGGTCCGTTCGGGCCGCCCGGCCCGCCGTCGCCAGGATCGAGCCCGCCAGGATCAGGGTGAAGGCCACCGCGATGCCCTTCGTGAACGGTTCGTCCAGGAACAGCGCGCCCGCCGCCACGGCGATCGCGGGGTTGACGTACGTGATCACGGTCGCCCGGGTCGGGCCCGCCTCCTTGATCAGCTCCAGGAAGGCGACGAAGGCCACCGCGGTGCAGATGACGCCCAGCGCGGCGAGGGCGGCCAGGACCTGGGCGGAGGGCAGGGCGGAGGGCCAGGTCATGGTGGCTCCGGGGGCGTAGACCAGGGCCGCCAGGAGGAGGCAGGGGGCGGTGAGCTGGAGCGTCGGGACGTTCTTCAGGTGGCGGGCCGCGATGAGGGGGGCCGTCGCGTAGCCCACCACCGTCAGCAGCACCTCCGCCATGGAGCGCGCGTCGCCGCCCGTCAGGTGCGGGACCGTGAGGACGCCGACGCCCGCCAGGCCGAGCGCGAGGCCCGTGAGCCGCCGTATCCCCAGGCGTTCCGTGTCGCCGAAGAAGCGAGCGAGGGACACGCCGACGATCGGTACGCCCGCGATCAGCAGGCCGGCCGTCGAGCTGGACAGGTGGCGTTCGGCGTCCGTGAGCGTGAACCAGGGGCCCATGATCTCGATGCACGCGAAGGCCAGCATGGGGCGCCAGTGGGTGCGGAGGGTGCGCATCAGGCCGCCCTGCCGTATCGCGAAGGGGAGCAGGAGCGCGGCTCCCAGCGCACAGCGTGTGAACACCACCATGGACGGGGACAGCGGGGCGTCCACCGCCACTTTGATCAGCAGGTAGGGGATGCCCCAGACCACTCCCATCAGGGAGAACAGGAACCAGCCGCGTGCAGTCATGGCAGCAGTGTCGGCCGCCGTCTCACCCGGCGTCTTGAACGCTGTTGCGGTACGCCGCCGGGGTCACGCCGAGGACGCGGCGGAACCAGCGGGTGAGGTGTGCCTGGTCGGCGAAGCCGACGAGGGCGGCGACCTCGGCGGGGCGCAGGCCGGCCTCCAGGAGGCCACGCGCACGGTTGACGCGGTACTGGGCGAGCCAGGCGTACGGCGGGATGCCCATCGTCGTACGGAAGGCGCGCAGGAGTTGGTAGCGGGACAGGCCCAGGTCGGCGGCCAGGTCGGCGAGGGAGGGCGGGGCGAGGAGTTCGTCGGCGAGGCGGTCGCGGACGGTGTGGGCGAGGCGGTCGGCGCCCGGGACCGCGTCGGGGGTCGCGCGGGCCGTGGAGTGGCGGCGGGCGAGGGCGGTCAGCAGCCACGGGAGACGGGACTCGGTCTCCAACGGGTCGGGGCAGGCGCTGAGTTCGGTGTGCGTGCGGCGCAGGGCGGCGGCCAGTTCGGGGTCGTCGAGGAGCGGCTCGCGGAAGTGCGGGACGCCGTCGAGGACGCCTTCGGCGAGCAGGCCCGGGGCCGCGTACACGGCGCGGTAGGCGTAGCCGTCGGTGGTGGTGCCGGGGCCGCCGGTGTGCATCTCGCCGGGCGCCAGTACGACGATGGAGCCGGGCCCGGTCCGGACGTGGCCGCCCCGGTAGTCGATGATCTCGGAGCCGCCGACGCAGACCCCGATCGTGAACTCCTCGTGGGCGTGCGGGGCGTAGACGTGCCGGTCGAAGCGCGCGGTCAGGAGATCGAGCGGGGGTCCGCAGCGGCCGAGCCGCGCCCTCGTCCACAGTGCCTGTTCGCCCACGTGACTCCCCCTTGTGTGTGTCTCTGGGGACCTAACGCGGGCGACTTCAGCAAAAGTCCGAGGTGTCGAGGTCGAACGCGAACGGCTCGGGGAGGGGGAGTGCCTTGCCGAAGGGGAGGGTGCTGAGCTGGCGGTAGTCGCCTTCCTCCGGATCGCTGAGCAGCGTGATCTGGGAGGTCTCCCGGTCCACGAGAAGGTGGAGCGGGATCCCGCCGCGGGCGTAGCAGCGGCGTTTGGCCTCACGGTCGGCCTGGGGTTTGGTGGAGGTCACCTCCAGCACCAGCGCGACGCCGTCGCAGGGCATCCAGGGGTCGGCGCCGCGGTAGAGGCGCAGTTTCCTCGGAGCGAGCGTGCCGTCCGGGATCACGTGGTTTCTCGGACAGCCAGCGCCGCTCCTCAGTTTCAGCCCCTTGTTCCCCGAGAACTGCATGTCTGTCCGGGACTGCCGATACACCTGGTTCATGATCAGCTCGATGTAGTCCTCGTGGTCCCCGTCCGGCGGCGGTGTCACAACGATCTCTCCGTCGATCAGCTCGGCCCGGAAACCCTCCGGGGTCTCCAGGGCGAGGAAGCCCTCCAGCAGGACTTCCGCCTGGGTGAGCGGCTCATGGGCCATGGCAGTCATGTCACGCCCCTCCTTCGGTCGCTCGCCAGAGTGGGACATCGGGAGATCACCTGTCCGAGAGATCGGATTCGTTCCCTCGATCGTGGCACACGACCACCCCCGGGAGCGCGTGCGGGAACGAAGGCGCACCTCGTGGTTCCGGGTCCGGACCGGGTGCGCCGTACGCTGTCCCGGAGCCCGAACCGAAGGAGATCCCCGTGCTTGTCCTGCTGCCGCCCTCCGAGGGCAAGGCGTCCTCCGGCCGCGGCGCCCCGCTGAAGCTGGAGTCGCTGTCGCTGCCCGGGCTCCACCGGGCGCGCGAGGCCGTGGTCGAGGAACTCGTCGAGCTGTGCGCGGGCGACGAGGACAAGGCGTGCGAGGTGCTCGGGCTGAGCGAGGGACTGCGCGGTGAGGTCGCGAAGAACACCGCACTGCGCACGGCGGGCACCCGGCCGGCCGGGGAGATCTACACGGGGGTGCTCTACGACGCCCTCGGCCTGGCCTCGCTGGACACCGCGGCGAAGCGGCGGGCGGCCCGGTCGCTGCTCGTGTTCTCGGGGTTGTGGGGCGCGGTCCGGGTGACCGACCGGATCCCCTCCTACCGCTGCTCGATGGGCGTACGGCTGCCCGGTCTCGGGGCGCTGGGCGGGCACTGGCGGGCGCCTATGGCCGAGGCACTGCCGGACGTGGCGGGGCGGGGGCTGGTGCTGGACCTGCGGTCGTCCGCGTACGCGGCGGCGTGGAAGCCGAAGGGGGAGGTCGCGGGGCGGACGGCGACCGTCCGCGTGCTGCACGCGCCGACCCGGAAGGTCGTCAGCCACTTCAACAAGGCGACGAAGGGACGGATCGTGCGCAGCCTGCTGTCGGCACCGGCCGCGCCCGAGAACCCGGCCGAGCTGGTGGAGGCGCTGCGCGGTCTCGGGTACGTCGTGGAGGCGCAGGCGCCCGGGCAAGCGGGGAAGCCCTGGTCGCTGGACGTGCTGGTCACGGAGATCCATTGACCGACCGCTGACCACTGTTGCAGCATGCGCAACGTTCGTTGCGCCTGTTGCACAACCCGGGCACGATGAGGCCATGGCCTCACCGCTGCCCTCCGCTCCGCGTGCCCGCGACGCCTCGGTGCTGGATCTCGCGCCCGTCGTGCCCGTGGTCGTGGTCGAGGACGCCTCCACCGCCGTCCCGCTCGCCCGGGCCCTGGTCGCCGGCGGGCTGCGCGCGATCGAGGTGACGCTGCGGACGCCCGCCGCGCTCGACGCGATCCGGGCGATCGCCGGCGCGGTGCCGGACGCGGTGGTCGGCGCGGGGACCCTGCTCACGCCCGCGCAGGTCACCGAGGTGGTGGCCGCCGGGGCACGGTTCCTGGTGAGCCCGGGCTGGACGGACGTACTGCTGACGGCGATGCGGGCGTCGGGGGTGCCGTTCCTGCCGGGGGTGTCCACCGCCTCCGAGGTGGTGGCACTCCTTGAGCGCGGGGTGCGGGAGATGAAGTTCTTCCCGGCCGAGGCGGCGGGCGGAACGGCGTATCTCAGGTCGCTGTCCGGGCCTCTCCCGCAGGCCCGCTTCTGCCCCACCGGTGGCATCGGCCCGGGCAACGCATCCGACTACCTGGCGCTGCCCAACGTCGGCTGTGTGGGCGGTACTTGGATACTCCCCGACGACGCGATCGCGGCCGGGGACTGGGCGCGCGTCGAGCGCCTGGCCCGCGCGGCGGCGGCTCTGGGGGCGGACCCTGACCGGCAACCTGGCGCCTGAGAGGCGCCGTCCTCAGCGCAGGTGTGACGTGTCGTTGAGGAGGCGGACGCTCGCGTTGCCGTCCGCGTAGTAGGCCACCGCCGACAGGGCGGCCGCCGAGAGTTCCATGCGGAACAGGGACTCGGGCGGGGCGCCGAGGGCGAGCCGTACGAACGTCTTGATCGGTGTCACATGCGTGACCAGCAGGACCGTGCGGCCCGCGTACGCCGCCAGCAGTCTGTCGCGGGTGGCGGCGATCCGGGTGGCGGTGGCCGCGAAGCTCTCGCCCCCGCCGGTCGGTTCGGCCTCCGGGTCGGCCAGCCAGGCGTTCAGGTCGTCCGGGTGGCGGTCGCGCACCTCGCCGAAGGTGAGCCCTTCCCACGCCCCGAAGTCGGTCTCGCGCAGGCCGTCCTCGACGGCCACCTCCAGGCCGAGCCGGGCGGCGACCACGGCCGCCGTCTCCCGGGTCCGGGTCAGGGGCGAGGACACGACGGCCTGGATCGTGCCGCGCCGGGCCAGCGCCGTCGCGGCCCGCTCGGCCTGCTCCCGGCCGACGGCGGAGAGCGCGGGATTGGTGCCGCCGCTGCCGGAGAACCGCTTCTGGGGGGTCAGCGGTGTCTCACCGTGCCGGAGCAGCACGAACGTCGTGGGCGCGCCCAGATCGGCGGGGGCCCAGCCGGCGGCGGGGGCGGGGGCCCGTCCGGGCACGGGGGTGGAGCTGGGCGCGGCTACGGCACGAGCGGCCCGTACGTCGGCTTGGGCAGCGGCGCCGGTGTCGGTGCCAGTGTCGGTGTCGGTGCCCGCCCCATCCCCGGTTCCGGTTCCTGCAAGCGTGCTGGTCTCCTCGCCGGCCGCCCCGGTCCCCGGGGCCCCCGGCGTTTCCGTCAGGCGGCCGCCCGCGAGTGCCGCCCGGGCCCGTGCCGCGCCTGCGGCCGCGTCTCCGGGTGGGCCCGCGGGCTCGGGGGCCGCCGTTCGTCCCGGAGAGGCCGGCCTCGCCGCCGCCGTGTCGAGTTCCGCCGTCGACGCCGACGCCGACCACTGTTCGCCGCGCTTGCCCGCGTCCATCGCCTCGTTGGCGAGACGGTCGGCGTGCTTGTTCAGGGCGCGCGGGATCCACTCGTAGGTCACCCGGGACGAGGGGAAGACCCGGCTCGCCTCCGCGGCCAGGGGCTTCATGGCGGGGTGTTTGATCTTCCAGCGGCCCGACATCTGCTCGACGACGAGCTTGGAGTCCATCCGGACGTGGACCGCGGCGGACGGGTCCAGGGCGTGGGCGGCGCGCAGGCCGGCCAGCAGACCCCGGTACTCGGCCACGTTGTTCGTGGCGACGCCGATGTACTCGGCCGCCTCGGCGAGGGTCTCCCCGGTCGCCGCGTCGAGCACCACGGACCCGTAGCCCGCGGGCCCCGGGTTGCCCCGTGACCCGCCGTCGGCCTCGACGATGAACTCCCGCACCGCCCGCGTCCCCTACAGACCGGACTCGGAGGTGCGCACCAGGATGCGGCCGCAGTTCTCGCAGCGGACGACCTTGTCGCGCGGGGCCGAGCGGATCTCGTTGAAGTCGGTGATCGCCAGTTCCTGGCGGCAGCCCTGGCAGGTGCGCTGGGACAGCTTGGCCGCGCCGACGCCGTTCTGCTGCGCGCGCAGCTTCTCGTACAGCTTCAGCAGGTCGGCCGGGATGACGGCCGCGACGACCTCGCGCTCCTTCGTCACCGAGGCCGCCTCGCCGTCCAGCGACTCGAAGGCCGCGTCCCGGCGGGCGGTCGCGTCGTCGATCCGGCCCTGGACCGAGCCGACCCGCTCGGTCAGCTCGGCGGCCCGCTCCTGCGCGGACTCCCGGCGCTCCATGACCTCCAGGACGACGTCCTCCAGGTCGCCCTGCCGCTTGGCGAGGGAGACGATCTCGCGCTGGAGGTTCTCCAGGTCCTTCGGGGAGGAGACCGCGCCGGAGTCCAGGCGCTGCTGGTCGCGGGCGGCGCGCTGGCGCACCTGGTCCACGTCCTGCTCGGCCTTGGTCTGCTCGCGGGCGGTGTCGCTCTCCTCGGTCTGGGCGGCCACCAGGAGGTCGCGCAGCTGGGTCAGGTCCTTGGTGAGCGACTCGATCTCGGCGTGCTCGGGCAGCGACCTGCGCTTGTGCGCGAGCTGCTGGAGACGGACGTCGAGTGCCTGGACGTCGAGGAGGCGGATCTGGTCGGCGGGCTCGGCGTTCAGTTGGGGGCTCCCATTGCGCTAGGAATCGGGGCGGAGGCCGCGTGGGCCGTCCAGGGGTCGGTGACCGTCTTGGAGACGTGGACGCGAAGTCCCCATCCGTTCCGGTCGGAGATCTCGTCGAGCTGGGCGGCGGCCAGCTCGCACCAGGGCCACTCGGTGGCCCAGTGCGCCGCGTCGAGCAGCGCGAGAGGGGTGTGGGCGCGATCCGCCGTGAACTCGGACACCGGGTGGTGGCGCAGGTCCGCGGTGAGGAACGCGTCGACGCCGGCCGCCCGTACGTGGTCGAAGAGGCTGTCGCCGGATCCGCCGCTCACGGCGACCGTGCGGACCGGTGCCTCCGGGTCCCCGGCGACGCGGATGCCCTGCGCGGTGGCGGGCAGCCGTTCGGCGGCGCGGGCGGCGAACTCCCGGACGGTCAGCGGGTGGTCCAGCTCGCAGATCCGGCCGAGGCCCCGGCGGCCCTCGGGGTCGGTGGCGTCCGGCACCAGCGGCCCCACGACGCGCAGGTCCAGGGCACCGGCGAGCGCGTCGGAGACGCCCGGGTCGGCCCGGTCGGCGTTGGTGTGGGCGACGTGGAGCGCGATGTCGTGCTTGATCAGGGTGTGGACGACACGGCCCTTGAAGGTGGAGGCGGCGACCGTCGTCGTGCCGCGCAGGTACAGGGGGTGGTGGGTGACGAGCAGGTCGGCGCCCAGCTTCACCGCCTCGTCGACGATCTCCTGGACCGGGTCGACGGCGAACAGGACCCGGGAGACCTCCTGGCCGGGGTCGCCCACGACGGTGCCGACCGCGTCCCAGGACTCGGCCCGCTCGGCGGGCCACAGGGTCTCCAGCGCGGTGATGACTTCAGACAGACGGGGCACGGGTGAAAGGCTACCTGGCCGTTCTCCGCCGCCGCACCGCCGCTGCACGGTCCCGCGCGGGTCCGCCCCGGCCAGCACAGCGGCCTCCGTTTCCTCAGGCGAATCGTTCCTGGGCCACCCTTATGTGTGAAGTGACCGCCTGCCGGTCCCCCGCCTGTGCGTACGAAAACTAGCTTCGTCGCCGGAGGTGACCGGACGATGACGGCCTGTGCGATGGAATCTGCGGCGGACCACGGGGAAGAGGCCGCGCGGGCGGGGCGCACCGATCCGGCGGACGGCGCGGACCTGGCGGCCCGGACAGGGTGTGCCATCACGGCGGACGGCGCGTACGCGGCCCGCCTCGCGCTGGCCGGCGACTCCTGGTTCCCGGAGCGCTGGACGCTGGACGGACCCGAGCCGTACGCCGTGCCGCTGCCCGGCAACCAGCCGGAGGAGCCCGGCACCGAGGTGCAGCCGATGCGCGACGGACGCGTCCTGATCCGCCGCCTGGCCGGCGGTCGGCACGCCTTCTCGCTGCTCTACCCGACCGGGCCGGACACCGGCGAACTGCTCCTGGGCGCGGTCGAGTGCCCGGACCCCGGCAGCCGGCTGCGGCTGCTGCCGCCGGCGCCCTGCGGGGAGAAGGCGTACGCCCTCGCCGTGGGCCCCCGGTCCAGCGCCGTGTGGCTGGTGGCGGGCGGCGCCTTCGGCCCCGAGCACGTGGCGGAGATCCCGGGCCGCTGCTCGGGCGGGGTGTGGCTGGACCGGACGGGACGGATGCTGGCCCTGGACCGGGAGGCCGGCGGCCGCACCAAGACGGTCGTGGTGGACCTGGGGCGGGGCGGCGAGATGTCCCCGCTGCTCCAGATCACCGCGGACAGCGACGACCGGCTGCTCCTCGCCGACGCGGACAGCGGGCTGCTGCTGATCCGCTCGGACGCGCCGTCGCCGGGTCATGACCGGCTGGGCTGGGGTGTCCTGGGCAGCTCGCTCCCGGTGCGTTTCCCGGAGTGCCTCCAGGTGGCCGGCTGCGCGGTGACGCCGTTCGCGATCCAGCCGGGGCAGGTGCTGACGCCGGAGGGCTGCGCGGTGGCGCTGCGCGTCGACGGCCCGGCCGGCAGCTGGCTGGGTGTGTGGCGGCCCGACCAGCGCCGGATGCACCAACTCGCCGCACCAGCGGGCTGGTTGGCGGGCGCGGGCCTGTGGACCACGGACGCGGTGCTCCAACTGCCCTGCGCCACGGCCGAGACGCCCTGCTCGGTGGCACGGCTGGCGGGACCCTTCGGGGAGCCGGGCGACACCGGCGGAACGGGGGCCGCGGGGGGAGCGGGTGGCGCGGGCGCGGGGGGTCCGGTCGGCGGCGGTACGGTCGTACGGGCGGGCGCGGGGGCGTCTTCTCCGGTGCCGGGCGAGCCGTCGGAGCCGGGGCCCGCGGTGCCGGTCGCGCCGCGTCCCGTGCCCCTGCAGCAGGCACCGCTGGGACGTCTCGTAACGAAGTAGTGCCGGTTGGTGCGGCCTGCTGGATTCGGCCGGTGGGGAGCTGGATAAAATCGGCCCGCAGCAAGAAGGATCATGTTGACGGGGTGAAATCTTCCGATGAGCGACGTAAGCACCATGGAGCCGCTGTCCACCGAGAGCCGGGAGGACGCCGGCCACGGCCGGCACCGGGGACCGGTCTCGGTCCACGACGGCGAGGCGGCCGGCCACGGCCGGCACCGCAAGCCGAACGAGGACGCCGAGGCGGCTGCCTGACGGTACACAGGAATCAGGTCCACAGGAAGAGGCCCGCGCGTCGGCAGACACGCGGGCCTTTCCCGTACCCCCTCGACTCCCTTTCCCGTAACCCTCGACTCCCGCGATCCCGCGCCCGCCACCGCCGCTAACCGCGTCGCAGTCCCAGCACCTCCACCGCCCCGAACGTCTCCCCCGCCGGCCGCTCCGCGTAGTGCGGGGTGAGCAGGGCGTCGAGTTCGTCGTAGGTGAAGGTGTCCTGCTTGCTGTCGAACTTGGCCTGCACCCGCGGCCGTTCGACGATCGCGACCATTCCGCCGTGTACGACGAGCAGTTGACCGTTGACGCGGCCGGCGGCCGGTGCCGCGAGGTAGCCGACGAGCGGGGCGACGTGCTCGGGGGCGAGCGGGTCGAGCCCGGCCTCGCCGCCGTCGCCCTGGGCGGTCCGCCCGATGCCCTCGAAGACGTCCTCGGTCATCCGGGTGCGGGCACGCGGGCAGATCGCGTTCGCCGTCACGCCGTACCTGGCCAGCGCGAGGGCGGTGGACGTGGTCAGCCCGACGACTCCGCCCTTGGCCGCCGCGTAGTTGGGCTGGCCGGCGGAACCGGCGAGGAACGCCTCCGAGGAGGTGTTCACGATCCGCCCGTACACCGGCCCCCCGGCCGCCTTGGACCGCTCGCGCCAGTGGGCGGCGGCGAAACGGGTCGTGTTGAAGTGGCCCTTGAGGTGGACCCGGATCACCGAGTCCCACTCGTCCTCGGTCATCGAGAAGACCATCCGGTCGCGCAGGATGCCCGCGTTGTTGACCAGGATGTCGAGTCTGCCGAACTCCGTGACCGCCAACGCGACCAGTTCCGCGGCCTGTTGGTGGTCGGCCACGTCTCCGGTGTGGGCGAGGGCCTTCCCGCCCGCGGCGCGGATCTCCTCGGCGACCTGTTCGGCTGGCGCGGCGGAGGACTCGCCCGAGCCGTCCCGGCCGGGCTGCCCGTAGTCGTTGACGACGACGGCCGCGCCGAGCCGGGCCAGCTCCAGCGCCTCGGCCCGGCCGAGGCCCCGGCCCGCGCCGGTGACGATCGCGGACAGCCCTTCGAGTGGCAGTGACATACGCGTCCCCAGGTCTCGGTGGTCAGATCTCGATGCAGGTGCGCAGGGCCGCGCCCGTCCGCATCTGGTCGAGGGCCTCGTTGATCCCGGCCAGCGGCACCCGGTGCGTGATGAGGCCCGCGAGGTCGATGCGGCCGGCCCGCCACAGCGCGATCGTCCGCTCGTAGGAGCGCAGGACGTCGCCGCCGCCGTACATGGACGGCAGGATGCGCTTCTCGTCGAAGAACAGCTCGAACATGCTGAGCTGGAGGAAGTCGTCCAGGGCGCCGGCGCCGACGACGACCAGGGTGCCGCCGCGCCGGGTGTTCTCGTACGCCGTGCGGGCGGTGGCGGAGCGGCCCACCACCTCGAAGACGTAGTCGAAGCCCTCGCCGGCGGTGATCTGCTGCTTGGCGTCGGCCAGTTCGTCCGGGGACACGGCGTGCGTGGCGCCGAACTCCAGCGCGGACCCGCGGCGTGAGGCGACGGGGTCGACGGCGACGATCTCGGCGGCGCCCCTGAGCCGCGCCCCCTGGATCGCGGAGATGCCGACGCCGCCGCAGCCGATGACGGCGACCGAGGAACCGGCCTCCAGGTTCGCGGTGTTGAGGGCGGCGCCGAGCCCGGTGGTCACCCCGCAGCCGATGAGGGCCGCGATGTCGAAGGGCACGTCGTCCGGTATGGGCACCGCGCAGCCCGCGTCGACCACGACCTCCTCGGCGAAGGTGCCGGTGCCGGCGAAGCCGAAGAGGTCGCCGCCGGGGCGCCTGAAGTTGGGGGTGCCGGCGTTCATGAAGCCGGCCAGGCACAGTTCGGTCTGGCCCCGCCGGCACGCGGGACACGCCCCGCAGGCGGGCAGCCAGCAGACCACGACCCGGTCCCCGGGCTTCAGGTTCCGGACGCCCTCACCGACCTCGGTGATCTCGCCCGCGCCCTCGTGCCCCGGCACGAAGGGGGCCGGCTGCGGCAGCACCCCGCTCATCGCGGAGAGGTCCGAGTGGCACAGCCCGGAGGCCCGGACCCGGATTCTCACCTTGCCCGGGCCGAAGCCCACCGCCTCGACGTCGTCGAACACTTCCAGCTTGTCCTGACCGATCTCGTTCAGTACGGCTGCGCGCATGGTGCGGCTCCCCTCAGCGGTGTGCCCGACGCGGGCGGTCGGCGTCGTCCGGACGGTCTGGGTGGTGCGGGCGGTGGTCGGCGCGGTCCGGGTGGTGCGGGGCGTGACGGTGGTGCGAGGCGTCACCGTGGTGCGGGGCGTCACCGTGGTGCGGGGCGTCACGGCGCCCCAGGACGGGCTCAGGTGTGTTCGACGAGGGTGTCGGCGAGGACGGGCGCGTCGTCCCGTTCCACGGCGCTCACCGCCACCCGGACCACGCCGTCCCCGCCCCACATGCGGATGCGCAGGGTCTCACCCGGGTAGACCACCCCGGCGAACCGCGTGACGTACCCGCGCACCCGGTTCACGTCGCCGCCGAGCAGCGTGTCGACGACCGTCTTGAGGGTCATCCCGTACGTGCACAGCCCGTGCAGGATGGGCCGGTCGAACCCGGCAACCTTGGCGAACTCCGGGTCGGCGTGCAGCGGGTTCCAGTCGCCGGAGAGACGGTAGAGGAGGGCCTGGTCCTCGCGGACCCGCCGCTCCACGACCCGGTCGGGCTCGCCGACGGGCGCCTCCAGGCGGGCCGACGGCCCCCGGTCGCCGCCCCAGCCGCCTTCCCCCCGTACGAAGATCTGCGCGTCGTTGGTCCACAGCGGGCCGTCGCCGTCGGCGACCTCGGTGCGCATGACCAGGACGGCCGCCTTGCCCTTGTCGTGGACGGCGGCGATACGCGAGGTCGCGGTGCCCGTGCCCCGCACCGGGATCGGGCGGTGGACGGCGAGGCTCTGGCCGGCGTGCAGGACGTGCGCCAGGTCGACCTCGACACCGGGCATGGACAGCCCGCCGATCACGCCGGGGGAACCGGCGCCCGCGACGGTGGCGAAGCTCGGCAGGACGTGCAGCCGGGACTCCAGGGTGTAGCGCAGCTCGTCGGGGTCGGTGGCGGGGACGCCCGCGCCGATCCCGAGGTGGTAGAGCTGGACGTCCTTGGTGGTCCAGGAGATCTCGCCGGACCGGGGCTCGGCGGCGACGGCCTTGGCTGCGTCGATGGGCATGGGGCTCCTGTGGGCTCAGAGACCTCGGCGCGGCCGTCCGCACCGTCGGTCGCACCGAGGTCGTCACGGGCCGATCTAGAACGCGTTCCAGTCCGGCGCCCTCTGTATAGCCCAGCGTCCGGCAGTTGTGAAGACTCCTGACGGAGTGTCAGCTCAGCCCGCGGCGGGCGGCCACGGCCGGCGCCGGCGGTGACATTTGTCCTGCCGGAGTCCGTACAACCGCCTCTGCCGCGCCGCGCCCCCGGTCCGTACCGTCGTCTTCATGACAGCGGGGAGCGCGGAACGAGACCGCGAGCGGGAAACGGGGAGCCGGGACATGAACCTGATGCGGAACACCGCCTGCCAGGTGCGCGAGTGGCGAGCGGCGCAGGCGCGGTGGAAGGCGGACATGAAGCGGTTCAAGGCCGGGCAGAAGGCCGCGCGGGTGAACGGCAGGGTGCCCGAGGACCCGGGGCCGCCCCCTACCGGCTTCGCGCTGCTGCCCTGGCTGCTGATGGGGATGGGCTCGTTCTCCAACCTCTACCAGGGTGAGACGCCCAATCCGTGGATCGGCGCCCTGGGGCTGCTGACCTTCAACTCGCTCTACGTCTACGTGACGTTCCGCGCCTTCGTGAAGCAGACGCGCCAGGCCACCTCGACCCGGGTCGCGCTCGTGCTGATGGGCCTGGTCACCTGCGGGCTCGCCCTCGGGTACGGCGGCAGCTGGCTGTACTTCTTCCCCCTGCTGGGCCTCGCCACCGGCGCGGTCATGCGGGGGCCGTGGCTCGGCCGGACCGGGCTCGCCCTGACCGCCCTCGCCGCCGCGGTCTCCGTGTTCCGGGCCGGCTGGGACGCGGTCAACGTCGCCTACGGCACGTTCCTGTCCACGATGGTCACCGCGGCGATCCTGTCCCTCGCCGAGGCGGTACGGGAGCTGCGGGCGGCCCGCGAGGAACTGGCCCGGCGCGCGGTCGAGAAGGAACGCCTGCGCTTCTCCCGGGACCTGCACGACCTGCTGGGCCACACCCTCTCGGTGATCGTGGTCAAGTCGGAGGCTGCCCGCCGGCTCGCCGCCCGCGACCTGGACGCGGCGCTGGTCCAGATCACCGACATCGAGTCGGTCGGCCGCCAGGCCCTCACGGAGATCCGCGAGGCCGTGACCGGCTACCGCGAGGGCAGCCTCACCACCGAGCTCGACCAGGCCCGCTCGGCCCTGTCCGCCGCGGGCGTCGAGCCGGTGGTACGCCAGTCGGGACCGCCGCTCGCCCCGCAGACCGCGGCGCTGCTCGGCTGGGTGGTGCGGGAGGCCGTCACCAACGTCGTACGGCACAGCGGCGCGGCCCACTGCGAGATCACGGTGTACGGGGAGGCGGAACACGTACGGCTGACGGTGACCGACGACGGCGCGGGCGCCGGGCCCGTCCCGGCGCGCGAGCCCGGAACCGCCTCCGGCGGCACCGGTCTGAAGGGGCTCAGGGAACGACTCGCGGCAGCGGGCGGCAGCCTCACGGCCGGCCCGGGCCCACGCGACGGCTTCGTGGTCACTGCGGAACTCCCTACGGACCCGACGGACCTGCCGGACTTGACGGACCACGCGGCACCGGTCGCCCCGGTGGACCCGGCCGACCCGGTGGAGCCGACCGCCGTGGTCGGTTCCGGGCAGCCGGTGTGAGCGGGAGGGCGCGGGTTGCCCGTCCTGCCCGGCGCCGGGCCGTCCCGCGGCCTACCCTTGCGCCGTGAACGACGAGATGCCCCGGGACCACCGGCCCGCCAAGTCCATCAGGGTGCTGCTCGCGGAGGACCAGGGGATGATGCGGGGCGCGCTGGCGCTGCTGCTCGGCATGGAGCCGGACATCGAGGTCGTGGCGCAGGTGGCGACGGGGGACGCGATCGTGGACGCGGCGCTGCTGCACCGCCCGGACGTCGCTCTCCTCGACATCGAACTGCCGGGCAGGAGCGGTCTGGACGCGGCGGCCGACCTGCGCGAGGAGGTCCCGGACTGCCGGGTGCTGATCCTCACCACCTTCGGGCGGCCCGGTTATCTGCGCCGGGCGATGGAGGCGGGCGCCGCCGGTTTCCTGGTCAAGGACGGGCCCGTGGAGGAGCTGGCCGCGTGTGTCCGCCGGGTGCTGGCCGGAGAGATGGTGATCGACCCGGCGCTCGCGGCGGCCGCGCTCAGCGCGGGTCCCAATCCCCTCACCGCCCGTGAGTGCGACGTGCTGAAGGCGTCGGCGGACGGCGCGACGGTCGCCGACATCGCGGCCCGGGTCCACCTGTCGGAGTCCACGGTCCGCAACTACCTGTCCTCCGCGATCGGCAAGACGGCCACCCGCAACCGCATGGAGGCGATGCGGGAGGCCCGCCGGCAGGGATGGCTGTAGGACCCCGGACCGCGGTCGGTCCCGGCGGTCGGCTACCGGCGGTGCGCGAACGCGCGGGTGAGAGCCCTTTCCCCAAGAGAAGACAAAGAAATCGTTAGTACGCCAAAGCATCGGAATAGTTGCCCGGGCGCACAGGTTCAGCTTGCACGTATCCCCTAGGGATGCCCATGCCCCTCTGATCGTCCCCGGCCTGGAGGCCCCCGCCCATGACGCACACGCCGACCGAACGGCCCACCGGCAGAGCGAGCGGGACCGTCGTCCCGGTGCTCGCCTTCGCGGGCATCGTCGTCGCGGTGATGCAGACCCTGCTCGTCCCGGTGATCAAGGACCTGCCGCAGCTGCTGGACACCGCGCCGAGCAACGCCACCTGGGTCCTGACCTCGACCCTGCTGTCCGGCGCCGTGGCCACGCCGATCATGGGGCGCCTCGGCGACCTCTACGGCAAGCGCCGCATGCTGATAGCCAGCCTCTCGGTGATGGTGGTCGGCGCGCTGGTCAGCGCCTTCACCAGCACCCTGCTCCCGATGATCGCCGGCCGTACGCTCCAGGGCTTCGCGATGGGCGCCATCCCGCTCGGCATCGGCCTGATGCGGGACATGCTGCCGCGCGAGAAGCTCGGCTCGGCGATGGCCCTGATGAGCTCCTCCATCGGCGTCGGCGGCGGCCTCGCCCTGCCGCTCGCCGCCCTGATCGCGCAGCACGCGGACTGGCACGCCCTGTTCTACGGCGCCGCCGGCCTCGGCGTCCTCTCCATCGCCTTGACCCTCCTGGTCGTACCGGAGTCCCCGATGCGGGCCGAGGGCACCTTCGACGCCCTCGGGGCGGTCGGCCTGTCCGCCGGTCTCGTGCTCTTCCTGCTGCCGATCACCAAGGGCAGCGACTGGGGCTGGACCTCCGGCACCACCCTCGGCCTGTTCGCCGCCGCCGCGGTCGTCCTCGTCCTGTGGGGCGTGATGGAGCTGCGGATCAAGGCCCCGCTGGTGGACCTGCGCACCACGGCCCGGCCCGCGGTGCTCTTCACCAACCTCGCCTCGATCATGGTCGGCGTCTCGTTCTACGTCGTCTCGCTCGTCCTGCCGCAGCTGCTCCAGCTGCCCACGTCCACCGGTTACGGCCTCGGCCAGTCGATGGTCTCCGCGGGCCTGCTCGTGGCACCGCTCGGCCTGACGATGATGTTCACGGCGCCCGTGTACGCGCGGCTGTCGGCGAAGTACGGCCCCAAGGTCACCCTGATCCTCGGCATGCTGATCATCGCCGTCGGCTACGGCGCCGGCCTCGGCCTGATGAGCGCCGCCTGGCAGAGCCTCGTCATCGCGGTGGTCCTCGGCGCGGGCATCGGCCTCGCGTACTCCTCCCTGCCCGCACTGATCGTCGGCGCGGTCCCGGCCTCGGAGACCGGCGCGGCCAACGGCCTGAACACCCTGATGCGTTCCATCGGTACGTCGGTCTCCAGCGCCGTCATCGGCATGGTGCTGGCCAACACCGCGCACCACGTGAACGGCGTCGCGATCCCGACCATGCACGGCTTCCGGGTCTCCTTCCTGATCGCGACGGGCGCGGTCGCCGTCGGTCTGCTGATGGCGCTGCTGCTGCCGCGCACCCGTCCGGCGACCGGGCCGCAGCCGCGCGCCAGCAGCGAGGAGGACGCCGCCCTGGAGCGCGCGGCGGAGGTGCGGTGGGGGTCCCCCCGGTCGAGCGAAGCCGAGACCGGTGGAGGGTTCCGCGGCCGGGTCCTGGACGCCGGCGGCTCCCCGGTCGCCCGCGCCAACGTCACCCTGATCGACCGCCGCGGCCGCCAGGCGGGCGCGACGCTCTCCGCGGAGGACGGCAGCTACGCGCTCGCCGTGCCCGCCCAGGGCCCGTACGTCCTGGCCGCCAAGGCCACCGGCCACGCCCCGCTCGCCTCGGCGGCGACCCACGCGGGCGACGACAGCTTGGTCGACCTCGACCTGTCCCTGCCGAGCCAGACCGTCTCCGCCTGAGGCGTCCGCGCCCGCCGGGAGGTCCGGGCGTAGCCGCCCGGTGCCCTCGGCACCCGCACGACCCGCACCCCCTGTCGCCCCGGCGGCCGGGGGTGCGGCAGCATGGGCGCCGGACACGCACCCCCACGCCCGCACCCGCGCGCGTACGACCGAGAGGACCCGCATGCCCGCGGCACCCGCACCGGAGATCATGGCCGCGTTCGAGGCGGCGAAGGGGTTCATGCCCGTCGGTGAGGGCCTCGCGCTGTACGCGGCGGCCGTCGAGGCCGGCGGGCTCGGGCTGCCGCTGCTGGAGGTCGGCACGTACTGCGGGCGCTCCACCGTCCTGCTCGCCGACGCGGCCCGCGCGGCCGGCGTCACCGCCCTCACCGTCGACCACCACCGCGGGAGCGAGGAGCAGCAGCCGGGCTGGGAGTACCACGACCCGGAGACGGTCGACTCCGCCCTCGGGCTGATGGACACGCTGCCCGCCTTCCGCCGGACGCTGCACACGGCGGGTCTGGAGGAGCACGTGGTCGCGCTGGTCGGGCGCTCGCCGCAGGTGGCGAGGGTGTGGGGCACCCCGCTCGGTCTCGTCTTCGTCGACGGCGGCCACACCGACGAGCACGCCACCGCCGACTACGAGGGCTGGGCACCCCATGTGGCCGACGGCGGCCTCCTCGTCATCCACGACGTCTTCCCGGACCCGGTGGACGAGTTCACCGGACAGGCCCCCTACCGCGTCTACCTCCGCGCCCTCGACTCCGGCGCGTTCACCGAGGTCTCGGCGACCGACTCGCTGCGCGTGCTGCGGCGAACGGGGGCGGGGATCTGAGGGCGCGGTTAGAGTCGCTGGCGTGTCGTACGTAGGCCCGGACTTCGATCCTCCCCAGCCCCGCCGTTCCCGGCTCCGCCCGCTGGCCCTCGCCCTCGCGGTCCTGGTGCCGGGGGCGTTGACCGGGTGGGTGGTGTACGACGCGCGGGACGGCTCGGGCAAGGACCCCGGCAGCTCCGTCGGGGCTCCCCGCACGTCGGCCGGCGCGTCCGGAACCCCCGGCGATGACGCCCGGGGCGGCGACGGACGGCCGAGCGGGTCCGCGAACTCCGCCGCCTCCCCGAAGCCGGCGGCCACCGTGCCTCGGTCCTCCGCTCCCGGCGCCCCAAGTCCCCTCAAGGGGATGGTCGTCGTCATCGATCCGGGCCACAACCCCGACAACTTCCGGCACCCGGCCGAGATCAACCGCAAGGTGGACATCGGCACGAACCGGAAGGAGTGCGACACCACCGGGACCTCCACCAACTCCGGTTACAGCGAAGCCCGGTTCACGCTGGACGTGGCGCACCGGATGCGGACCCTGCTGGAACGGCAGGGGGCCACGGTGAAGCTCACGCAGGACGGCGACCGGGCGTACGGACCGTGCGTCGACGAGCGGGCCCGCATCGGCAACAGGGCGCACGCGGACGCCGTCGTGTCGGTGCACGCGGACGGCTCGGCGCCGGGCAACCGCGGTTTCCACGTGATCCTCCCCGGCTCGCTGGACGCGGGCGGCGCCGACACCCGCTCGATCGTCGCGCCCTCCCGCGACCTCGGCGAGCGCGTCGCCGGCAGCTTCGTCCGCGTCACGGGCAGCGCGCCCTCCAACTACGTCGGCGACGGCACCGGTCTCGTCACGCGGAAGGACCTTGGCGGTCTCAATCTGTCAACGGTTCCCAAGGTGTTCATCGAGTGCGGCAACATGCGCGATAGCAAGGACGCGGCACTGCTGACCAGTGGTGCCTGGCGGCAGAAGGCGGCGCAGGGGATCTCTGAGGGAATCGTGAGTTTCCTGCGCGGGTAGTGGTTCACGCACTGATCCCGGCTTACGGCGTGATCGTGCGGACGATAGGGTCGTCCGTGCGGTAAGGGGCCACTCCCCGCGCTTCACATTGGGGCCTCACGGCGACATGGTGACAGCGACGCCTCCAGCTATGCCGACGACGAGACGACTGACGAAGGACCTGAAGTGAATATCCGCTCCCTCACTCGAGGCGACGGCGTGGTGATCGGAGCAGCGGTATTGCTGTTCATCGCGTCGCTCCTCGACGTTGCCAGCTGTGACGGTCCGAGCAACTTCTGCGACGCCGTTCCGAACGCCTGGGGCCTGCAGCTCGGACTGGGACTCGGCACCTACATGGCCGGTGTGATCGGTGCGGCCCTCTTCGTGGCCGCCCACCTCCTCGCCCAGCCGCGCAAGGTCGCGGGCCTGGACCTGGGGACCGTGGGTGTCGCCCTGACGGCCGCAACCGCCTGGACGCTGCTGTGGTGGACGATCGACGCGGACGGAGCGGGCATCGGCCTGATCCTCGGCCTGATCGCCGCTCTCGCCGCGGCCGGAGGCGCCATCGCCACCCCCCTCGTCCCCGCCCTCCAGGCCCCCCTCGTCCCCGCCCCGCGTCCCGCGGCTCCGCAGCCCTACGGCGGTCAGCCGCAAGGTGGTTACGGTTACCCGGGTGCCCCGCAGCCGGGTCAGCAGGGACAGCCCGGGCAGCCGCAGGCGTTCGGCGGGCAGCAGCCGGCCGGGCAGCCCTACGGCGGTCAGCCGCAGCAGGCGCAGCCGCCGGCCCCGGAGTTCTCGCCGTTCTGGTTCGCCGTGCCGGTGCCGCGCGCGCTGTTCGCGGAGGACGGCTCGTCGACGCCGATCGCCGAACTCGCTCCCGGTACCTGGTACCTGGCGGTCGAGCAGCGCGGTCAGGCGCTCGTCGCGCAGACGCAGGACGGCCGGCGTGGCGTGCTCCAGGACACCTCGGGCATCCAGCGCGGCTGAGTCCCGCGCCCGTTCCGCACGGCCGGGGCAGCGGCCCCTCTCCCTTCCGGGCGAGGGGCCGTTGTCGTACAGTCGCAGCCCCCACCCCGTACCTGACCTACCGTCAGACCAGTGGAGGCGTCATGCGGCTCGGGCTCGCACTCGGCTACTGGGGGCGCGGCCCCTCCGCGGACCACGTGCCGCTGGCGCTGGAGGCGGAGCGGCTCGGCTACGACTCCGTGTGGACCGCGGAGTCCTGGGGCTCCGACGCCTTCACGCCGCTGACCTGGATCGCCGCGCGGACCTCGCGGATCGGGCTGGGTACGGCGGTCGCGCAGATGGCGGCCCGGTCGCCGACCACGACCGCGATGCACGCGCTGACCCTGGACCACCTGTCCGGCGGCCGGATGCGGCTGGGTCTCGGCCTGTCGGGTCCGCAGGTCGTGGAGGGCTGGTACGGCCGCCCGTTCCCGAAGTCGCCGCTGACCGCGACCCGGGAGTACGTCGATGTCGTACGGCAGGTCCTGCGGCGGGAAGGGCCCGTCGAACTGGACGGCCGCTTCCACTCGCACCCTTACCGCGGCGAGGACGGCACGGGGCTCGGCAGGGCGCTGAAGCCGATCACCCACCCCCTGCGCCCGGACCTGCCGATCCTGCTCGGCGCGGAGGGGCCGAAGAACGTCGCCCAGACGGCCCGGATCGCCGACGGCTGGCTGCCGTTGTACTGGTCGCCGAGCCGGCCCGAGGTGTACACGGCGTCCCTGGGCAGCCTGCCGGACGGCTTCCTCGTCGCCCCGATGGCCCGGGTCACCGTCTGCGACGACGTCGCCGAGGGCCTGCTGCCCGTCAAGGCCATGCTCGGCTTCTACATCGGCGGCATGGGGCACGCGGCACGCAACTTCCACGCCGACCTGATGGCACGGATGGGGTACGAGGAGGAGGCGCGCCGGGTGCAGCGGCTGTTCCTGGAGGGCCGCCGGGAGGAGGCCGTCCTCGCGGTGCCGGACGCGTTCGCCGACGAGATCTCCCTGGTCGGCCCGCGCGAACGCATCGCGGAACGCCTGGAGTTGTGGCGCAGTGGACCGGTCACCGACCTGCTCGCCCTGTCCCCCGACCCGCACACGCTGCGGGTGCTCGCCGAGCTCAACTCCTGAGCGGCCGACGGCAGGAGGCCGACACGGGACGGTCCTCACCAGAAGATCGCCAGCGCCTCCAGGGTCGCCTCGCGGGTGTCCTCCGCCGGCCGGCGGTTTCAGGAACACCCGCATGTCCAGCGTGCAGCAGGAAGAGCTGGCGCCCGAGCCCCTGGGGCTGGACCGTCGGCGACGGTGGTTGTCCCCGAACGGCCTCGGATCGAACACGGGGTGAACGCGACGCGTGGGAACGGGTGGGAAACCACGGGAGAGGGACGAGGAACCCTCCCGGTTTCAAACACGGATTCGGGGCCATCCGAAAGGCATGTCCCCTTATCGCAGCGGCTCCAACTCCGCAGGAACGGTCATCGCGGTGGTCGCGGACATCATGGCCGTGATCCTCGGACTGTGGATCCTGATGTATCTGCTGGACGCCAACCGGGCCAACGACCTGGTGCAGTTCGTCCACAACGCGGCAGCCTGGCTGGCCGGCTGGTCGCGCGACCTGTTCACCTTCGACGAGGCCTGGGCGCGGGTCGTGGCGGGTTACGGTCTGGCGGCCGTGGTCTACCTGTTCATCGGCCACGCCATCGCCAACCGGATGCACCGCCACTGACCGGACACGCCGGCCACCCGACGACGACCGTCGGAGGCCGGTCCGCCGAACACTCACCGATGGCCGGCGCGTGACGGCCGCCGGCCGCGGGGGGGGGGGGGGGGGGGGCGCCCCGGGGGGGGGGAGAGGGGGGGGGGGGGGGGGGGGGGGGGGGGGGGGGGGGGGGGGAAGAGCCGGGGTGG
>NZ_JBWKDW010000005.1:0-75637 GCF_056435735.1 Streptomyces sp. NPDC043878 | reverse complement strand
CGCAAGGAACCCGCGGGTGGCCGGAGGGGGGGGTCGGACGCCCTCTGCGGCCCCCCCCCCCCCCCCCTCCCCCCCCCCCCAGCAGTCCGGGTCCAGGCCGCGCGGCAGCCGGTCGCCGCCGAACACCGTGCAGGTCGCCTCGTGGCCGCCGAGGGCGGCGACCGCGAGCAGCAGCGAACCGGCTGTCCACGTGGTCAGTTCGAGGGGCCACAGGGCCTCGTCGTCGAAGACGTAGCCCGTCCAGTACAGGCCGCTCTCCGCGTCACGCAGGTGCTGGATCGCCTGAAGGATCTCCAGGGCCCGGTCGGACTCCCCCACCGCCCAGAGGGCCAGGGCCAGTTCCGCCGACTCGCCGCCGGTCACCCACGCGTTGGGTACCACGCAGCGCACGCCGAAGCCGGGCACGACGAAGCGGTCCCAGCCCTCCTCGATACGGGACTTGGCCTCCGCTCCCGTCAACGCCCCGCCGAGCACCGGGTAGTACCAGTCCATCGAGTAGCGGCCCTTGTCGAGGAACCGCTCGGGATGCCTGCGGATCGCGTGCCGCAGTGCGCCGGCCGCCAACTCCCAGTCCGGCTGCGGCTCTTCACGCTGCTCGGCGATGGCCAGGGCGCAGCGCAGCGCGTGGTGGACGGAGGAGGAACCGGTCAGCAGGGCGTCCGCGGTGTCCGTGCCGTCGTCCTCGCGCTTCCAGCCGATCTGCCCGCCGGGCTGCTGCAGCCGCAGCACGAACTCGGTCGCCGCGTACACCGCCGGCCACAGCCGGTCCAGGAACGTGTCGTCGCCGGTCGACAGGTAGTGGTGCCAGACACCGACGGCTATGTAGGCGACGAAGTTCGTCTCGCGGCCCCGGTCGGTGACGTCGGCGAAGTCGCCGTCGGCGTAGGCCGCGTACCAGGAGCCGTCCGCGTTCTGGTGCCTGGCCAGCCAGTCGTAGGCCCGCTCGGCGGCCTCGTGCTCGCCCGCCGCGTCCAGCGCCATGGCGGCCTCGGTGTGGTCCCACGGGTCGAGGTGGTGGCCCCGGAACCACGGGATGGCGCCGTCCTCCCGCTGCACGGCGAGGATGCCGCGGACGGTCGCGGCGGCCTGCTCGGCGGTGAGGACCCCGGGCAGGACGAGGTGTTCCGTCCGGGGCGTGGTCACTTGGTTGCCGCCTCGGGGGACTCGGCCAGGGCCGGCAGGTGCGGCTTCGTCGCGTACGCCACGAAGCTCTTGCCGATCAGCGGGTTCAGCGCCCGCTCGGCGACCCGGGTCGCGAGGGGCTTCTTCATGATGTCCCAGACCAGCAGCTTGTGGTACGCCCGCACCGGCAGGGCGCGGTCGTTGTCGACGCCGAACGCGCACTTCAGCCACCAGTACGGCGAGTGCAGCGCGTGCGCGTGGTGGCTGCCGTAGGGGCGCAGGCCGGACTCCCGCATCCTGGCGAGGAGTTCGTCCGCGCGGTAGATGCGGATGTGGCCGCCCTCGACCTCGTGGTAGGCGTCGGACAGCGCCCAGCAGACCTTCTCGGGGCCGTAGCGCGGGACGGTGACGGCGATGCGGCCGCCGGGCCTGAGCACCCGCACCATCTCCGCGAGCACACCCTTGTCGTCGGGGATGTGCTCCATGACCTCGGAGATGATCACGACGTCGAAGGACTCGTCGGGGAAGGGCAGCGCGAGCGCGTCGCCCTCCATGGCGGTCGCGGTGGCGCCGGCCGGGGCCTCGCCGGCCTCCTTCATCGCCGCGAACCACTTCGCGACCTCGCGGATCTCCTCGCCGTTCTGGTCAAGGGCCACGACCTGGGCGCCCCGTCGATAGCACTCGAACGCGTGCCGGCCGGCACCACATCCGAGGTCCAGGACACGGTCGCCCGGGGCGAGCGGGAACCGGGAGAAGTCGACGGTCAGCACGTGGCCCTGCTTTCGCGGTTGGAATCGACGTCTGTCACGTGTACGGCGGTGGCCTCCGCCGCGCCCTGCTCCGGTGTCCGCGCGTGAAGCTCCGCCGGGGGCGCGGTGGTTGCGGAGGCGGTGGGAGTCCCGGAGGCCGTGGAGGTCGCGGCGGCGCCCGGCGCGGCGGCGGGGGCGCCCGCGGCCCTGGCGATCGCCTCCCGGTACCTGGCCACCGTGCCCTCGGCGGCCCGGGCCCAGGTGAACCGCTCCAGCACCCGCCGGCGTCCGGCCGCGCCGAGCCGTGCCCGCAGCTCCGGGTCGGCCAGCAGCCGGCTCAGTGCCGCCGCCAGCGCCCCGGCGTCGCCGGTCGGCACCGCGAGGCACGTCTCGCCGTCCCGGCCGGCGACCTCCGGGATCGCCCCGCCGGTCGTGGCGACCAGGGGCGTCCCGGTCGCCATGGCCTCGGCGGCCGGCAGCGAGAAGCCCTCGTACAGGGACGGCACACAGGCGACCTGCGCCGAACGCACCAGGTCGACGAGTTCGGCGTCCGAGATGCCCTTCACGAACTCGACGGCGTCTTCGAGGCCGTAGCGCTCGATCGCCCGCGCGACCGGCCCCTTCGTGGGGCGCTTGCCGACGACGACGAGGTGGGCGTCGGAGTGCTCGGTGCGGACCTTGGCGAGCGCCTCCACGAGGTGGACCAGGCCCTTGAGCGGCACGTCGGCGCTGGACGTCGTCACGATCCGGCCCGGCAGCCGCGCGACCGAGGGATCCGGCGAGAAGAGGTCGGTGTCGGCGCCGATGTGGACGACGTGGATGCGGTCCTGGCGCACGCCCAGGTGGTCGATGATCTCCTGCCGGGACGTGCCGGAGACGGTGAGCACCGACGGCAGGCGGCGCGCGACGCGCTTCTGCATCCGCGTGAAGGCGTACCAGCGCCGCACGGAGAGCCTGCGCCGCCGGCTGGGCGCCGCCTCCAGGTCCAGCTTGCGGTCCACCGTGATGGGGTGGTGGATCGTGGTGACCAGCGGCGCGCCGACGTCGCCCAACAGGCCGTAGCCGAGCGTCTGGTTGTCGTGCACGACGTCGAACTCGCCGCGGCGGGCGCGCAGTTCGCGGCGGGCGCGGAGCGAGAAGGTCAGCGGCTCGGGGAAGCCGCCGGTCCACATGGTGGCGACCTCCAGCGCGTCGATCCAGTCGCGGTACTCTCCGCGGCCCGGTGTGCGGAACGGGTCCGGCTGCCGGTAGAGGTCGAGGCTGGGCAGTTCGGTGAGGCTCAGGCCGTCGTAGCCCTCGTCGAGGACGGGGTAGGGCTGCGAGCCGATCACCTCCACCCGGTGGCCGAGGCGGGCGAGTTCACGCGAGAGATGCCGGACGTAGACGCCCTGGCCGCCGCAGAACGGGTTTCCCTTGTAGGTGAGGAGTGCGATGCGGAGCGGTCGCTCGCCGTCTGCGGCGAGGTCGTCCGGGGACCCCGCCTGACTGGCCTCAGCGGTCACTCTGAGCCCCCTTCTGCCTGCACTGTCCCGCGAGATTACGCCGGGACGCTAATCTAGAACAAGTTTCAGACTTGATCGTTCAGGAGGCTCTGAATCTACCGGCAGGTAGGGGCACTGTGAGCAGTGGATCAGGTGATTCACGCCACGGCACCGGCCCTGCCATGCTGTCTGATCACCAGCCCTCACCGACCGTCACGGAACGAGATCCATGCCTGCGCAAGCCAAGGTGGCCAAGGTGGAAGCCAGTACCGCGCGAACGGCCTCGGCGTCGCTCACCGAGCGGCAGGAGGCGCGCCGGCGCCGCATCCTGCACGCCAGTGCCCAGCTGGCCAGCCGGGGCGGGTTCGACGCGGTGCAGATGCGCGAGGTGGCGGAGTCCTCGCAGGTCGCCCTCGGCACCCTCTACCGCTACTTCCCGTCCAAGGTGCATCTGCTGGTGGCCACCATGCAGGACCAGTTGCAGCACATGCACGGCACGCTGCGCAAGAAGCCGCCGACGGGCGACACGGCCGCCGAGCGGGTCGCCGAGACGCTGATGCGGGCCTTCCGCGCCCTCCAGCGCGAGCCGCATCTGGCGGATGCGATGGTCCGCGCCCTGACCTTCGCGGACCGCAGCGTCTCCCCCGAGGTCGACCAGGTCTCCCGGCAGACCACGGTGATCATCCTGGACGCCATGGGTCTGGACGACCCCACCCCGGAGCAGCTCTCCGCGGTCCGCGTGATCGAGCACACCTGGCACTCGGCCCTGATCACCTGGCTCTCGGGCCGCGCGTCCATCGCCCAGGTGAAGATCGACATCGAGACGGTGTGCCGGCTGATCGACCTGACGTCGACGGACGACTGAGCGGCGCCGGACCGGCCGTACGCCGGGGGCGGGCGCGAGGGGGCGGCCGCACGCCGGGCCGGCCGCACGCCGGGGGCAGGCGCGAGAGGACGGCCGCGCGCCGGGCCGGGACAAGCGCGAGGGGGCGGCCGCACGCCGGACCGGCCGCACGCAGGGGACAGGCGCGAGAGGACGGCCGCGCGCCGGGCCGGGACAAGCGCGAGGGGGCGGCCGCACGCCGGACCGGCCGCACGCAGGGGACAGGCGCGAGGGGGCGGCCGCACGCCGGGCCGGGGCGGCTGAACCCGGCCGAGCCCGCTCGAGCCGAGGCGCCGAGCCGCCACAGGCCCACCCCACACCCCCGGCCGCACCCGCCCGCCCAAGGCTCACTCCTCGGGTGGGAACACCGCCTCCCCGCTCCCCAGCAGCGAGATCATGATGGCCTCCACCGGGCAGCCCTCGGCCGCCGCGAGGACCTTCTCGTTGGCGTCGGCCTCCGGTTCGACCGGGTGGGACTGGCGCGCGGTGTCCAGCCGGAAGCGGTCCGGGGCGTTGTGGACGCACTGGGCGGAGCCGATGCAGAGGGAGCGGTCGACCTCGACCTGCCAGCGGTCGCCCGCCCCCACGCCCGGCTGCGCTCGCGCGGGAGATGCCCCCATCGTTCAGCCCTCCCAGCCGGCCGGGAGGTGGATCATCTTGTGCTCCAGGAACTCGCCGTACCCCTCGGGCCCGAACTCCCGCCCCAGCCCGGAGTTCTTGTAGCCGCCGAAGGGGCCGAGCATGTCGAGGCTGAAGGTGTTCACGGAGTAGGTGCCGGTACGGACCTGGCGGGCGACCTCGATGCCGTGCTCGACGTCGGCCGTCCAGACGCTGCCGCTGAGGCCGTACTCGGAGTCGTTCGCGGTCTTCACGGCCTCGGACTCGTCGCCGTAGGGAAGAAGGCAGATCACCGGTCCGAAGATCTCCTCGCGGGCGATCCGCATCGAGTTGTCGACGTCGCCGAAGAGGGTGGGTTCGACATACCAGCCGCGGTCCAGGCCCGGCGGCCGGCCACCGCCGGTGAGGATCTTCGCGCCCTCCTCCTGGCCGATGCGGATGTAGTCGAGGTTGCGCTGCTGCTGGCGCCTGGCCACCAGCGGGCCGACCTGGGTGGCCGGGTCCAGCGGGTCGCCGACCACCAGCGCGCCGGCCGCCCGGGCGAAGGCGTCGGCGAACTCGTCGTAGCGGGAGCGGGGCAGCAGGATGCGGGTCTGGGCCACGCACGCCTGGCCGTTGTTCATCCAGGCCGCGGAGACGATGCCGGGGACGGCGGTGGCGAGGTCGGCGTCCGGCAGGACCACCGCGGCCGACTTGCCGCCCAGTTCCAGGGTGACGCGGGTGAGGTTGCGGGAGGCCACCTCCATCACGCGGCGGCCGGCCGCGACCGAGCCAGTGAAGGAGACCTTGTCGATCCCGGGGTGCCCGACCAGGTACTCGCTCACCTCGCGGTCCGCCGGGAGGATGGAGAGCACACCCTCGGGCAGGCCCGCCTCGCGGGCGATCTCGCCGAGGATGTACGCGTCCAGCGGCGTCTCCGGCGACGGTTTGAGGACGACGGTGCAGCCGGTGAGCAGCGCGGGTGCGAGCTTGGCGGCGGCCACGAACTGCGGGACGTTCCAGGGCACCACGGCCGCGACGACACCGACCGGCTCGCGCCGTACGAGGATGCGGCCGAGGACGCCGGCGCGCCGCTCCTCGTAGGTGAAGTCCCGCGCGACCGTGATCGCCGCGTCCCACACCATCATCGCGCCGAGCGCCTGCGCGAGGACGCTCCAGGAGTACGGCGACCCGTTCTCGGAGGAGATCACGCGGGCGATCTCCTCGTGCCGTACGGCGATGGCGTCCTTGATCCGGGTGACGACCCCGATCCGCTCGTCGAGGGTCATCCGCGGCCAGGGTCCCTGGTCGAAGGCGCGGCGCGCGGCGGCGACCGCCCGGTCCACGTCCGCCGTCGAGGCGTGCGGGACCCGTCCGATGACCTCCTCGGTGTGCGGGGAGACCACCTCGATGACGTCCTTGCCCAGGGGGTCGGTCAACTCCCCGCCGATGAACAGCTGTCCGTGTTCCACGAGCTCGGTCATGGCGACTGCCTCCCGGGGCCGTTCCCGGCCACTCTCTGACGATCCATCAGATTCTCGGATACGAAGACTGATACCAGTTCCGTTCGCCGGAGTCCACGCACCGGACGCCCGACGGGAAGGTCGACTCGGGCTCCCATCGAAACTCGTTCTAGTTATAGTTGCCGGAACGCGGCGATTGGGGAGCCCATGGCGCAGGTGCACGACCACGGCGGCGGCGTACGGTCCGTCGAGGTCCCCATCCCGGACAACCCCCTCGGCCACACCCTCGTCTACGTCGTGGACACCGACCGCGGCCCCGTCCTCGTCGACACCGGCTGGGACGACCCGGCCTCCTGGGACACCCTGGCCGAGGGACTGACCGCCATCGGCACGGCGCCGGGCGAGATCCACGGCGTCGTCGTCACCCACCACCACCCCGACCACCACGGCCTGTCGGGCCGCGTCCGTGAGGCGTCCGGCGCCTGGATCGCGATGCACGCGGCCGACACGGCCCTCGTGCGGCGGGCCCGCTCCACCGGCCCCGGGCGGTGGTTCGCCTACATGACCGCCAAACTCACCGCCGCCGGCGCCCCCGAGAGCCATGTGGCCCCCCTGCGCGCCGCCCGCCCCAGCACCCTGCCCGGTCTCTCCCCCGCCCTCCCGGACCGGGAGATCGTCCCCGGCGAACTCCTCGACCTCCCCGGCCGCCGCCTGCGCGCGATCTGGACCCCGGGCCACACCCCGGGCCACGTCTGCCTCCACCTGGAGGAGCGGCACCCCGCCGAACTCCCCGGCCACGGGCGGCTGTTCTCCGGCGACCACCTGCTCCCCGGGATCACCCCGCACATCGGCCTGTACGAGGACCCCGACGACGCCACCGTCACCGACCCCCTCGGCGACTACCTCGACTCCCTCGAACGCGTCGGCCGCCTCGCCCCCGCCGAGGTGCTCCCCGCCCACCAGCACGTCTTCACGGGCGTCGCCTCCCGGGTGGGCGAGCTGCTCGCCCACCACGAGGACCGCCTCACCGGCCTGCTCACCCTCCTCGCCGAGCCCCTCACCCCCTGGCAGCTCGCCGAACGCATGGAGTGGAACCGCCCCTGGGACCAGATCCCCTACGGCTCCCGCACCATCGCCGTCTCGGAGGCGGAGGCCCATCTGCGCCGCCTGGTCAAACTGGGCCGGGCGGAGGCGGTGCCGGAGAGCGATCCGGTGACGTACGTCGCGGTGTGAACCGCGCGGCCGTGCGCTCGCCCGGCTGTGCCGGGGTGATCCCGCCGCCCCTGGCGGGGAGTTGTGGAGGCGGCGGCGAGGCGCGCGCCGGGTGCGGCGCGGTGCCGCACAGCCGCCCCTCAGGTGCTTCCTACGGGCCGGTAGAGTAGCCGGGTCGTCATCACGACCGTACGGGGGAAAGCCGGTGCAATTCCGGCGCTGACCCTCCCCCAGCGCCCTGAGGGCCTGGGAGGTACCCCCATACCGTGAACCGTTCGCCGAGGACGGTGAGCCGGATCGCCCCGGGCGGACGTGACCGGCTCACGCGTACCGGCAACAGGCCGGTGCGCGGCACCGTCGAGGTATACGGAGCCGAGCCGCCGGGATGTCCCGCGCTGCCCGGCTCCGCTGCACCCGGTGCGCCGAAGGGCGTGCCGGTGCCGGGGCGGCGAACGCGCGAAGGCCCGTGGGGCCCGTGTTGACGCCGGACCGGCGCCGGCGTTCACGCGCCCGGGGCGCACCGGACATCACAGGAGAGAGGCACCCGCCGATCATGAACGTCCGCCGCAGCGCCGCGGTCCTGGCCGCAACAGCCGTGATCGGCGCGGCCACGCCCGCCGTCGCCGCCGACCCGTCCCCGTCCGCCTCGCCGTCGTCCCCGGCGCTGCCTCCGGGGCTGTACGGCAGTGCGAACCCGCAGTACGACGGCGTGTGGCGGCAGTCCCTCGCGCTGCTCGCCCAGCACACCGCCGGGGTGAAACCGGCCGCCGAGGCCGTCACCTGGCTGACCGGGCAGCAGTGCGCGAGCGGGGCGTTCGCCCCCTTCCGCGCCTACCCCGCCAAGGCGTGCGACGGCAAGGTGCCGGTCGATTCCAACAACACGGCCGCCGCCGTGCAGGCCCTCGCCGCGCTCGGCGGACACGACGCCGAGACCCACAGGGCCGTCGCCTGGCTGAAATCCGTGCAGAACAAGGACGGCGGCTGGGGCTACGCGCCCGGTGGCGCCAGCGACACCAACTCGACGTCCGTCGTCATCGGGGCGCTCACCGCCGTCGGCGAGAAGCCCGCGCGGGTCGAGAAGGGCGGCAGGTCGGCGTACGACGCCCTGCTGACGTTCGCCCTGCCGTGCAAGGGCGCGGGGGCGGGCGCCTTCGCGTTCCAGCCCGACAAGGCGGGCGAACTCGCCGCCAACGCGGACGCCACGGCGGCGGGCGTGGTCGGTGCCCTGGGCCTGGGCATGGTCGCCGAGGCCGGCCGGAAGACGGACGGTGGCTGCGCGGGCTCCGGGAACCCCACCCCGCGGCAGGCCGCCGCCAACGGCGCCTCCTACCTCGCCGGCGCGGTCGCGAAGACCGGGCACCTGACGTCCGCCATGCCCGGCTCCACCGACCAGCCCGACTACGGCAACACCGCCGACGCCGTCGTCGCGCTCGCCGCCCAGGGCGGTACCGGGCAGGCACAGAAGCCGCTGCGGTGGCTGGAGCGCAACTCCGCGGCCTGGGCCCGGCAGAGCGGCCCCGCCGCCTACGCCCAGCTGGTCTTCGCGGCTCACGCGACGGGCACCGACCCGCGTGACTTCGGCGGCACCGACCTCGTCGCGCGGCTGAACGCCACGGGCCTCGCCCCGCAGTCGGCGGACGGGCAGACCGGCCGGAGCGGCGCCGACAGCGACAAGAGCGACAAATCTGACAGGGCCGACAAGAACGAGCAGAAGGACTCCTCCCCGAGCGTCTGGTGGATCATCGGCGTCGGTCTCGTCGCCGGTATCGGCATCGGCTTCCTGATCAGCGGCCGCAACCGGCGGCGGAAGCCGTGACGCGCCGCCGCGCCGCCGTACTGCTCCTCGCCGTCCTCCTGCTGGGCAACGCGGCCCAGGCACGGGCCGCCGGCTACCGCTACTGGTCCTTCTGGGACCGCACCGGCGGCCACTGGACCTACGCCACGCAGGGCCCGTCGACCACCCGTCCCGCCGACGGTGACGTCCAGGGCTTCCGCTTCTCGGTCAGCGAGGACTCCGGCGACTCGGTACGGCCGCGCGGCGCGGCCCACTTCGCGTCGATCTGCGCACGCACGCCCGCGGCGGACGGCCGCAAGCGGGTGGCCCTCGTCGTCGACTTCGGTACGCCGGCGGACGCCCCGTCCGGCGAGACCCCGCCCCGGGCGCGCACGGCCTGCGCCGTCGTCGCGCCGGACGCGACGACGGCCGAGGCCCTGGCCTCGGTGGCGAAGCCGCTGCGCTACGACACCAACGCCCTGCTGTGCGCGATCTCCGGCTATCCGAAGACGGGCTGCGGGGAGCAGGTGAACGCGGGCGGCACAGGCGGAAGCGGGACCGGGAGCGGCGCGCGGGAACCGGCCGCGCACGACGACGGCCCCTCGCTGGGGCTGCTCGCCGGCGGCGCGGTGGTGGCGGTGCTCGGCGGCGCGGCCGTATGGCAGGCGAGGCGGCGCCGGAATGCGCCGTAGGCAGAGGCGGCCCAGGCCCGAAGCGCCGGGCTCCGGACGGGCCGAGCGGGCCGAGCGCGGCGGGCCGGCCCCGCGCGTCGGCCGGTCCGGTGTGTGCGTGCACCCCGGTGCCTGGTGGCTGTGGGCGCTGTCCCTCGGCACCGCTGCCACCCGCACCACCAACCCCCTCGTTCTCGCCCTGCTCGCCGCCACCTCCGCCTACGTCGTGGCCACCCACCGCCCCGACACCCCCGCCACCCGCTCCTACGGCGCGTTCGTCAAGCTCGCCCTGGCCGTGCTCGCCGTCCGGCTCGGCTTCGCGGTCGTCCTCGGCTCCCCGATCCCCGGCACGCACGTGCTCGTCACGCTGCCCGAAGTCCCGCTCCCCCACTGGGCGCAGGGCATCCGCGTCGGCGGCCGGGTCACCGCGGAGGGCCTGGTCTTCGCGCTGTACGACGGCCTGAGACTGGCCACGCTCCTCGTCTGCGTCGGCGCCGCGAACGCCCTCGCCGACCCGGCGCGACTCCTCAAGTCCCTGCCGGGCGCCCTGTACGAGATGGGGGTGGCGGTGGTCGTGGCCCTCACCTTCGCCCCCCACCTCATCGCCGACGTGCAGCGCCTGCGCGCCGCCCGCCGTCTGCGCGGACGCCCGGACCGGGGGGTGCGGGGCCTTCTGCACGTCGGACTCCCGGTCCTGGAGGGCGCGTTGGAGCGTTCGGTGTCCCTCGCCGCCGCGATGGACGCCCGCGGCTACGGCCGCAGCGCCGACGTACCGCGCACGGTCCGCCGTACGACCGCCGCCCTCACCCTGGGCGGCCTGCTCGGCGTCTGCGCCGGCACGTACGGCGTCCTGACCGCGGCCGGCGGCACCTACGGCCTGCCCCTCGTCCTGGTCGGCCTGGTCTGTGCCCTCGCCGGTCTGCGTCTCGGCGGCCGCCGCTCCCTGCGCACCCGCTACCGCCCCGACCGGTGGGACGCGCGGGCCTGGCTGGTCACCGGGTCCGGCGTCGCGGTCGCCGCGCTGCTGGCCCTGGCCGCCGCCCGCGACCCCGAGGCCCTGCAGCCGGGTGTGGTCCCTCTCGTCGCCCCCGCCCTGCCCCTGTGGCCGGCGGCGGCCGTGCTCGTCGGGCTGGTCCCGGCCTTCGCCGTACCGGCCCCCGGCCGGGCCGGACCGCCCGTCCCCGCGGCGCCCGCCAGGCCCACCCCCTCCCTCCTGGCCGGCCCCCGCTCGCCCGAGGAGCCGTCGTGATCCGCTTCGAGAACGTCTCCGTGACGTACGACGGCGTGCCCGAACCGACCGTCCGGGGCGTCGACTTCGAGGTCCCGGAAGGTGAACTGGTCCTTCTCGTCGGCCCGTCCGGAGTCGGCAAGTCGACGATTCTGGGCGCGGTCGGCGGACTCGTCCCGCACTTCACCGGCGGCACCCTGCGCGGCCGCGTCACGGTGGCCGGCCGTGACACCCGCACCCACAAGCCACGTGAACTCGCCGACGTCGTCGGCACGGTGGGACAGGACCCGCTGTCGCACTTCGTCACGGACACCGTCGAGGACGAACTCGCCTACGGCATGGAGTCGTTGGGCCTCGCTCCGGACGTGATGCGCCGCCGCGTCGAGGAGACCCTCGACCTCCTCGGCCTGGCCGGTCTGCGGGACCGCCCGATCTCCACGCTCTCCGGCGGGCAGCAGCAGCGCGTCGCGATCGGGTCCGTCCTCACCCCGCACCCGCGCGTCCTGGTCCTGGACGAGCCGACGTCCGCCCTGGACCCGGCCGCGGCGGAGGAGGTCCTCGCGGTCCTCCAACGTCTCGTGCACGACCTCGGCACCACGGTCCTCATGGCCGAACACCGCCTGGAACGCGTCATCCAGTACGCCGACCAGGTCGTCCTCCTGCCGTCCCCGGGCGCGGCACCGGTCCTCGGCACCCCGGCCGCCGTCATGGCCGTCTCCCCGGTGTGCCCGCCGGTGGTGGACCTGGGCCGGCTGGCGCAGTGGTCGCCCCTGCCACTCACGGTCCGCGACGCCCGGCGCCGGGCACCGGCCCTCCGCGAACGCCTCGCGGCGGCGGCCCCCTCGCCCGACACCCGGCGCCCCACGACCACACCCGCGCCCCTCGCCCCACGCCCCGCCGCCGCGCGCCGGTGGCCGCGCCGCCGCACCCCGGCCGACGCCCCCTCCCCCGCGTACGCGGCCGACGTCCGTGCCCTCGCCGTCCGGCGCGGCCGCGTCCAGGCGCTGCGGCACGTCGACCTGACCGTGACGCCCGGCGAGACGATCGCACTGATGGGCCGCAACGGCGCCGGGAAGTCCACGCTGCTCTCCGCGCTCGTCGGGCTCGTGGAACCCGCCGCCGGTTCGGTACGGGTCGCCGACGCCGTACCGCATCGCACGGCGCCCTCCGATCTCGTCCGCCGCGTGGGTCTCGTACCGCAGGAGCCACGCGACCTGCTGTACGCCGACACGGTCGCCGCCGAATGCGCCCAGGCCGACCGGGACGCGGGCGCGGCCCCCGGCACCTGCCGGGCCCTGGTCTCGGGCCTGCTCCCGGGCATCGCCGGCGACACGCATCCGCGTGACCTCTCCGAGGGGCAGCGGCTCACCCTGGCGCTGGCCGTCGTCCTGACCGCCCGGCCGCCGCTCCTCCTGCTCGACGAGCCGACCCGGGGTCTGGACTACGCGGCGAAGGGCCGGCTCGTCGGCATCCTGCGCGGTCTGGCCGCCGAGGGGCACGCCATCGTGCTGGCCACGCACGACGTGGAACTGGCCGCCGAGCTCGCCCACCGGGTGGTGCTGCTCGCCGACGGCGAGGTGATCGCCGACGGTCCGACGGCCGACGTGGTGGTGGCGTCCCCCTCCTTCGCCCCGCAGGTCACCAAGATCCTGGCGCCGCAGAAGTGGCTCACCGTCGCGCAGGTGAGGAGGGCGCTGACATGACCGCCCCCACTCCCGCCCCCACTCCGCAGGCCCGCGCCGTCCGTCTGGGCGCGCGGTCGCTGGTCGCCCTCGCGCTGGTCAGCGCCGTCGGCGTGGCCGCCCTGACCTGGCCGTTCCTCGCCCCGCCCGCCTCCCAGCTGAACGCCCACGCCCAGGACGCCCCCTGGCTGTTCGCCGGGCTGCTGATCCTGCTGGTGGCGGTGGTCGCCGCGACGATCTCCGAGTCGGGCCTCGGCCCGAAGGCGGTCGCCATGCTCGGCGTGCTGGCCGCCACCGGCGCGGCACTGCGCCCGATCGGCGCCGGGACCGCCGGCATCGAGCCGATGTTCTTCCTGATGGTGCTGAGCGGACGGGTGCTCGGCCCGGGGTTCGGCTTCGTCCTCGGCTCGGTCACCATGTTCGCGTCCGCGCTGCTCACGGGCGGGGTGGGTCCCTGGATGCCGTTCCAGATGCTCGCGATGGGCTGGTTCACGATGGGCGCCGGGCTGCTCCCGGGCCCCGACCGGCTGCGCGGCCGGGCCGAGCTGCTGCTCCTCGCCGCGTACGGCTTCCTGGCCGCCTTCGCCTACGGCACGGTCATGAACCTGGCCGGCTGGCCCTTCATGGGCGAGAACGCCTCCGACATCGCCTTCCACCCGGACGCGGCGGTCCCCGCCAACCTGGCCCGTTTCCTCGCGTACTGCCTGGCCACCTCCCTCGGCTGGGACCTGGGCCGGGCGCTGGTCACCGTGGTCCTGACGGTCGTCGCCGGCCCGGCGGTGCTGCGGGCGCTGCGGCGGGCCACGCGCCGGGCGGCGTTCGAGACGCCGGTCACCTTCGACGGCACCCCTGGGTGAGACGGCGTACGCCGACCGTCACCACGGAGTGGTCCAGCGGTGAACCACCCCACATGACACAGGTCACCTACGATCCCGGGTCGTAGCCGAAATCGGCTGGCATGCCCCTGCCATTACCCGCGCTGACCTGCGCTTTGAGAGCCACGTCACACCGACCCGCCGACCCCCGGGTACGACCACAACTAGCAAAAGGGGTATTTGCGGGCACTTCGCCAACCTGTTTCTCTGGAGCACGTCGCTCGGCGCCGACTGCCCACCTGGGCCGCGGCGCCGACGTACGCCCCCCGCCGCGCACCGCGTGGTCCGGATGTACGACGACCGTCCCGTCCCCGAAGAAAAGGTTCTCCGTGTCCGTCTCCCGCATCGTCCGCCGCATCGCCTCCCCGAAGAAGGCCCTGACCGCCGCCGCACTGGCTGCCGCCACCACCGGCATGGTCCTGACCTCGGCTCCGGCCCAGGCCGCCACTTCGTCGGCCCCCCAGGCCCAGGCGATCGCGCACAAGCTGATCCCGAGCGCCGCGCAGTACAACGCCTTCAGCAAGATCGTCCAGCACGAGAGCGGCTGGAACGTCACCGCCACCAACTCCTCCTCCGGCGCCTACGGCCTCGTCCAGGCTCTTCCCGGCTCGAAGATGTCCTCGGCCGGCTCCGACTGGAAGACCAACCCCGCCACCCAGATCAAGTGGGGCCTCGACTACATGAACTCCCGCTACGGCAGCCCGGCCGCCGCGTGGAACTTCTGGCAGGCCAACGGCTGGTACTGAGCGGCCCGACCGCCCGTACCCTCCGCACCAACCCGCCCGAGCCCCCGCGGCCGGTCCCCCGACCGGCCCGCCACACCACCGGCAGGACCGGTCCACACCGACCGGCGCGCCCCGGCACCGGCACGACGGGTCCTCACCGACCGAACCGCCACACCACCGGTCCACACCGACCGAACCGCCCCACCACCGGCACCACCGGTCCACACCGACCGGACCGCCACACCACCGGCACCACCGGTCCACACCGACCGAACCGCCCCACCACCGGCACCACCGGTCCACACCGACCGGACCCGCACGACCGCTCCCCCCCGACCGGCCTCCGTACGACCGGTCCCCCGGACCCGAGCGACCTCTCCATACGACTTCCCGCATCTCCCCGCGCCCGGTCTCTCCTCGACCGGCGACCCCTCGTACAACCGGTCACCGTGACCGACCTCCCGTACGACCGGGTCCCCCCGACCGACCACCCAGTGTGACCGGTCCCTTGACGCGAAGGCGGCGGCCCCCGATCCCCTGGGCCGCCGCCTTCGCCCTGTTCCGGCGGTGGTGCCGGCCCACGGGGAGACCCCTCCCAGGGCCGCACCCCTCCCAGGACCGCACGGTGCCGGTCGGTCGCCCGCGCGCGCCGGGCGGGACAGCCCGGGCCGCGGAATCATGGTGTTCCCGTACCGTCCCCGACCGGAGGCCCGCCCATGAGTGCGGAGAGCGCGAAGAGCGCCGGCGCGCAGGTGCCGGCCGTCGAGGGGCGAGGGGTGCGGCTGGTTCCGGGCCTGTTGGTGCTGACCATGGTCAGCGGGCTGATCGACGCGGTGAGTTACCTCGGTCTCGGGCACGTCTTCACGGCGAACATGACCGGCAACGTGGTGGTGCTGGGTTTCGCGGCGGCGGGGGCGCCCGGCTTCTCCGTGCCGCACACCCTGACCTCGCTCGTGTCGTTCCTCGTGGGCGCGATGGCCGGGGGCCGGATCGCGGTGCGGCTCGGCGGGGGTTCGCGCCGGACCTGGGCGCGCAGCACCTTCGCCGCCGAGGCGCTGCTGCTGGGCGGGTCGGCCGTGGTCGCGTTCGCCGCGCCCGACGCCACGGCCGGCGCCTACGCGCTGATCGCGGTCACGGCCTTCGCCATGGGCCTGCGCAACGCGACCGTCCGCAGACTCGGGGTCGCCGACCTGACGACGACGGTCCTGACCATGACGCTGACCGGTCTCGCCTCCGACTCCCGGGCCGGCGGCGGCGCGGGCACCCACTCGCCCCGCCGCACGGCCTCGGTCGCCGCGATGCTCGCCGGTGCCGCGCTCGGCGCGTGGCTGGTCGTCCACCACGGCCTCGGTATCCCCCTGCTCCTCGCCGCGTCGGCGGTGGCGGTGCTGGCGGTGACGGTGTCGGGGCGGGAGTGAGCCTCGCGCATCCCGACAGCGGTCCGCGCGTCGCCGCGGACCGGGCCGCCACGCCCTAGAGCCGTTGAAGGATCGTCCCGGTCGCCAGGCCGCCCCCCGCGCACATCGTGACGAGGGCGAACTCCCGGTCCGTGCGCTCCAGTTCGTGCAGGGCCGTGGTGATGAGACGGGCTCCGGTCGCCCCGACGGGGTGGCCCAGCGCGATGGCGCCGCCGTTCACGTTGACCTTGTCCAGGTCCTGTCCGAAGACCTGGGCCCAGCTCAACACCACCGACGCGAAGGCCTCGTTGATCTCGACGAGGTCGATGTCCTTCAGGGACATGCCGGCCTTGCCCAGCACGGCCCTGGTGGCGTCGATCGGACCGTCCAGGTGGAAGTGCGGGTCGGCCCCGACCAGCGCCTGGGCGACGATCCGTGCCCGCGGACGCAGTTTCAGCGCGCGCGCCATCCGCTTGGACGCCCACATGATCGCCGACGAACCGTCGCTGATCTGCGACGAGTTGCCCGCCGTGTGCACGGCCGTGGGCATGATCGGTTTGAGTGCGGCCAGCGCGTCGGCGGACGTGTCGCGCAGTCCCTCGTCGCGGTCGACCAGGCGCCACATGCCCTGACCGGCGCGCTGTTCCTCCTCGGTCGTCGGCACCTGGACGGCGAAGGTCTCCCGCTTGAACCGCTCCTCCGACCAGGCGGCCGCGGCGCGTTCCTGGGAGGCGAGGCCCAGGGCGTCGACGTTCTCGCGGGTCAGGCCCCGGTGCCGGGCGATGCGTTCGGCCGCCTCGAACTGGTTGGGGAGGTCGACGTTCCACTCGTCGGGGAACGGTTTCCCGGGCCCGTGCTTGGAGCCCGATCCCAGCGGCACGCGTGACATCGCCTCGACGCCACAGCTGATCCCCACGTCGATGACGCCCGCCGCGATCATGTTGGCCACCATGTGGGAGGCCTGCTGCGAGGACCCGCACTGGCAGTCGACGGTGGTCGCCGCCGTCTCGTAGGGCAGCCCGACCGTCAGCCAGGCCGTGCGCGCGGGGTTCATGGACTGCTCGCCGGCGTGGGTGACCGTGCCGCCGACGATCTGTTCGACGGCGTCGGCGGGGATGCCGGTCCGGCCGAGGAGTTCACGGTAGGTCTCGCCCAGCAGGTAGGCGGGGTGCAGGTTGGCGAGCGCGCCGCCGCGCCTGCCGATGGGCGTGCGTACGGCTTCGACGATCACGGGTTCCGCGGCCATGGGGAGTTCCTCTCCTCCGGTACCCGCGCGGCGCGGGGCGTCCCGGCCCGGCCCGCCACGCGGAACTAGTACGTGTTCTAGTTCCCCCAGCAGTCTGCTGACAGGGAGTCCGTCGCCGCAAGGGGCGTGCACCCCCGGAAGTCTTGTTCTGCGGGCGCGCGCGAAGTCCCGGCCGATTGGGGTCGCCGCGCCTCTTGCCACTTGTAGAACCCGTTACTACCTTCACGGCAGCTCCTGATGGACCGTCAGAATGCTGTCCCGAGCTTGTCAGAGCTGTCCGAACACGGCTGGAGTTGCCGATGCCCTGTCCCGCGCTGCCCGACGGGTTCGACTTCACCGACCCCGACCTGCTGCACCACCGCGTGCCCTTCCCGGAGTTCGCCGAGCTGCGGCGGGCCGAACCGGTCCGCTGGATCCCGCAGCAGGCCAATGTGGCCGGTTTCCAGGACGAGGGCTACTGGGCGGTGACCCGGCACGCCGACGTCAAGTTCGTCTCCACGCACCCGGAGATCTACTCCTCGACCCTCAACACGGCGATCATCCGCTTCAACGAGCACATCGAGCGCGACTCGATCGACGCCCAGCGCCTGATCCTGCTGAACATGGACCCCCCCGAGCACACCAGGGTCCGCCAGATCGTGCAGCGCGTGTTCACCCCGCGCGCCATCCGCGCCCTGGAGGACAACCTCCGCACCCGCGCGCACGCCATCGCGCGGAGCGCCGTCGCCCGGTCCGGGCCCTTCGACTTCGTCACCCAGGTCGCCTGCGAACTGCCCCTCCAGGCCATCGCCGAACTCATCGGCATCCCGCAGGACGACCGGGCCAGGATCTTCGACTGGTCCAACAAGATGATCGCGTACGACGATCCGGAGTACGCCGTCACCGAGGAGGTCGGCGCCGAGTCGGCCACCGAACTCATCGCCTACGCCATGAACATGGCCGCCGACCGGAAGCAGTGCCCGGCGAAGGACATCGTCAGCACGCTGGTCGCCGCCGAGGACGAGGGCAACCTCGCCTCCGACGAGTTCGGCTTCTTCGTGCTGATGCTCGCCGTCGCCGGCAACGAGACGACCCGCAACGCCATCACCCACGGCATGCACGCCTTCCTCACCCACCCCGAGCAGTGGGAGCGGTACAAGCGCGAACGCCCGGCGACGGCCGCCGAGGAGATCGTCCGCTGGGCCACCCCGGTCAACGCCTTCCAGCGCACCGCCACCCAGGACACGGAGCTCGGCGGCAAGCAGATCAGGAAGGGCGACCGGGTCGGCGTCTTCTACGCCTCCGCCAACCACGACCCCGACGTGTTCGACGACCCCGACACCTTCGACATCACCCGCGACCCCAACCCGCACCTCGGCTTCGGCGGCGGCGGCCCGCACTACTGCCTCGGCAAGTCCCTGGCCGTTCTGGAGATCGACCTCATCTTCAACGCGATCGCCGACGCGCTGCCCCACCTGACCCTGGTCGGCGAACCCCGCCGGCTGCGCTCGGCCTGGATCAACGGCGTGAAGGAACTCCGGGTCACCGCGGGCTGAGCGCCGACAGCTCCCCGCGGGGCTGCCGGGTGACGGCCGGACCGGCCCGCACACCCACGGCCGGAACCGTCGACAGACCCGACCGGTCCGCACACCCACGGCCAGAAACGATCGACAGACCCGACCGATCCGCACGTCACGGCCAGAACCGGTCGACAGACTCGGGCCGGCGGCCTCCCGGCGCCGCCGGCCCGTCCACGTGCGGCACAGGGAACTGCCCCTCGCCCGCCCACGGTCGGGGACCGGATCCGTCCCCGCCTCAGCCCGGCGCGCTCTCCTTCTCCCGGGCCGGCGCGCCGACGACCGGCGGTGCGGCTGTCGCCGTACGGGCTCGCGGACCCTGGAACAGGTACGTCAGGCCGAAGCCGCCGCCGACCACCACCGCGCCGCCGACCGCGTCCAGCACCCAGTGGTTGCCGGTCGCCACGATCGCCGAGACGGTGAAGAGCGGGTGCAGCAGGCCGAGCGCCTTCATCCACCACCTGGGCGCGATGATCGCGATGACGAGCCCGCACCACAGCGACCAGCCGAAGTGCAGCGAGGGCATCGCCGCGTACTGGTTGGTGAGGGCGGTCAGCGTGCCGTAGTCCGGCTTGGAGAAGTCCTGGACGCCGTGCACGGTGTCGATGACGCCGAGGCCCGGCAGCAGCCGCGGCGGGGCCAGTGGGTAGAGCCAGAAACCGACGAGGGCGAGCAGGGTGGCGAAGCCGAGGGCGGAGCGGGCCCAGCGGTAGTCGACCGGGCGCCGCCAGTACAGGACGGCGAAGACGCTGAGCGGGACGACGAAGTGGAACGACTCGTAGTAGAAGTCGAAGAAGTCGCGCAGCCAGCCGATCCTCACCACCGCGTGGTTGGCCCAGTGCTCGATGTCGATGTGCAGCCACCGCTCCAGACCGAGGATCTGGTTGCCGTGCTCCTCCGCCCGGGCCCGGCCCCCCGCGTTCGTTCCGCCGGTCGCCGCGAGCCGCACCTTCTGGTAGGCGGCGTAGGTGACGCGGATCAGGAGCAGTTCGAGGAGCAGGTTCGGGCGGGTCAGGACGCGGCGCAGGAAGGGCAGCAGGGGCACGTGCCGCAGGCGGGCGGGCACGGGGACGGCGTACACGGTCGGGACCGGCGCTTGGTAGTACGGAGAGGTGCGGGACAGGAAGGGGATGACGGTGGCCGCGGCGAGGGCCGCGAGCAGCACGACGTTGTCACGGAGTGTGTACAGCGACGCCATGTCCGGCAGCAGCATCTTCGCCGGCAGGGTCATCATCAGGACCACGGCGACCGGCCACACGTACCGGTCGGAGGCCCGCTTGCCGACCCGGCCGACGACCGCGAGCAGCACCCACAGCAGCTGGTGCTGCCACGTGGTGGGGGACACGGCGATGGCGGCGCAGCCGGTGATCGCGACCGCGAGCAGCAGCTGTCCGTCGCGGGCGTAGCGCACGGCACGGCGCAGGCCGAGGGCGGCGACGGCCGCACCGAGCAGCAGGAAGAGAGTGATCTCCAGGGGCCCGGACAGGCCCAGCCGCAACAGGGCGCCGTGCAGGGACTGGTTGGCGAGGGCGTCGGCCTCGCCGCCGAGGCCGACGCCCGCCATGTGGTGGACCCAGTAGGTGTACGAGTCGTGCGGCATCGCGGCCCAGGCGAGCGCGGTGCAGACGGCGAAGGTGGCGCCGGTGACGGCGGCGGCGCGGCGGCGCCGGGTGAACCACAGCAGGGGCGCGAAGAGCAGGACGGCCGGCTGGAGCGCGGCCGCGAGGCCGATCAGCACGCCGCCGGCCCACCGGCCGCGGACGGCGAAGCAGCCGAGCAGCACCAGCAGGACGGGGATGATGCTGGTCTGGCCGAGCCAGAGCGTGTTGCGCACCGGCAGCGACAGCATGAGCAGGCTGATGGCGACCGGTGCGGCCAGCAGCGAGGTGCGGCGGCTGACCGGCTGCGGCAGGGCGCGGGCGGCGACCAGGCCGAGGGCGACGACCAGCAGCAGGGTGCCGAAGGTCCAGCCCCAGCCGAGGGCCTGCTCGGCGGCGCGGGTCAGCGGCTTCATGACCAGCCCGCCGAAGGGGGTGCCGGTGAACCGCGTCGAGTCGTACAGGGAGCCCTTCACGTGCAGGACCCCGTGCGGCCCGAGCCAGGTCTCCAGGTCCGTGAGCCGCTCCCCCCGGGGAGTGCTCAGGACGACCGCGACCTGTCGTACGGCGAGAACGGCGGCCACCAGCCACAGGCCCAGCCGCGCCGCGCGCAGGCGTGGCCTCACCGGGCCGGCGGCCGTCACTCCGGTCACTCCGAAGCCTTCCGCCGTTCGCCCACTGCGCTCCGCATTCGCCACGCCTCGCCGGCCTCCGCCCCGATTGTTCGCGTGCAGCACACGCTGAGTTCCCGCTGCGAACCCTATGAGGGCTCGCACCACCCCCGGACGAAGACGCACGCAACCCCGACTTCACCTGACGGCCGTCGCCCTTTTGTCCGGACGACGATAGTCCGCCGCGTGTCGGGGCGCCGCCGCAGGGAGCGAGATGGATCACAGTGTGCGGCTGAAAACTACGTTCGGGGGCGGGCATACGAGCCTGTACAGAGCGCATATACGTGCCCCATGCAGTCGATCGCACACGGCACGTAAGGGGGACAAGTACCCCTATGGTCGTTTTTCGGCCTGCCGCGGGCGCCGTCGTCGCCGCCTTCGCCGCACACGGGCCGGTCCCTGTCTCCGTCGAAAGGTGGCGAGCGAAGTTTTGCCGACTGCCACAGCAGCCACGCCCCAGCCCCCCATGCCTCCCTCCTCCTCGTCCGCCGGCGCGCCGTCGCAGCGGACGTCCGAGGTCACCACCGTCGATCCGGCCCTGGTGAAGCGCGCCGTCAAGGCCGCCGCCCTGGGCAACGCGATGGAGTGGTTCGACTTCGGTGTCTACAGCTACATCGCGGTCACCCTGGGCAAGGTCTTCTTCCCCTCGGGCAACCCCACCGCCCAGCTGCTGTCGACGTTCGGCGCCTTCGCCGCCGCCTTCCTGGTCCGCCCGCTCGGCGGCATGGTCTTCGGCCCGCTCGGCGACCGCGTCGGACGCCAGAAGGTCCTCGCCGTCACCATGATCATGATGGCCGCCGGCACCTTCGCGATCGGCCTGATCCCGTCGTACGCCACGATCGGCGTCGGCGCCCCGGTCCTGCTGCTCGCCGCCCGCCTGGTCCAGGGTTTCTCGACCGGCGGGGAGTACGCGGGCGCCTCCACCTTCATCGCCGAGTACGCCCCCGACAAGCGGCGCGGCTTCTTCGGCAGCTGGCTGGAGTTCGGCACGCTCGCCGGCTACATCGGCGGCGCGGGCCTGGTCACCGTGATGACCGCCCTGCTGTCCGCCGACGACCTGGTGTCCTGGGGCTGGCGCATCCCGTTCCTGGTCGCGGGCCCGATGGGGATCATCGGCCTGTATCTGCGGATGCGCCTGGAGGAGACCCCGGCGTTCGCCGCCGAGGTCGAGAAGGCCGAGTCCGACCGCCCGAAGGTGCCCCTGCGCGAGATGATCACGGGCCAGTGGCGGGCGCTGCTGCTGTGCGTGGGTCTGGTGCTGGTCTTCAACGTCACCGACTACATGCTGCTGTCGTACATGCCGAGCTACCTGACCGGCGAGCTGAAGTACGACGAGACGCACGGTCTGCTCGTGGTGCTCGGCGTGATGGCGCTGATGATGGTCGTGCAGCCGTTCGCGGGTGCGCTGACCGACCGCGTCGGCCGCCGTCCGGTGATCGCCGCCGGCTGCGCGGGCTTCCTGCTCCTGTCCGTGCCGGCCCTGCTGCTGATCCGGCAGGGCAGTCTGCTCGCCGTCGCCCTCGGCATGGGCGCGCTCGGCCTGCTCCTGGTGTGCTTCACCGCCGCGATGCCCTCGGCCCTGCCCGCCCTGTTCCCGACCCGGGTGCGGTACGGCTCGCTGTCGATCGGCTTCAACATCTCCGTCTCGCTGTTCGGCGGGACCACTCCGCTGGTGGTGACGGCGCTGATCGGCGCGACCGGCAACATGATGATGCCCGCCTACTACATGATGGCGGCGGCCGTGATCGGTGGCGCCGCGGTGTGGTTCATTGCGGAGTCCGCGGGACGCCCGCTGCCGGGTTCGGCCCCCGCCGTCGAACGATGACCGGTCCGGCCGCCCGCGCCTGAGCTCCTCGCCGCAGGCCGGTCGCCGTCGCCCGCGCCCGAGCCGCCCGGCACACCCCGCCACCGGCCGCCCGCCCCCAAAGGCGGGCGGCGGCGACCGGCCTGCGGCGCCCCCGGCCCCGGCCGGCCTCCGCCCTCGCGCCCCTCCCCCGCCCTGACGCCCGCGCTCCACCCTCGTGCCCACCCTCGCCCCCGGACATCCCGGAGGGCGAAATCCCGGACAGTGAACCGGTGCGCGACTATATTCGTTAGGGCAACTAGTTAGCCCCCCTAACTAGACATACGGAAGGCACAGGTGCATGAGCGAGTCGCAGCTCTGGGACGCCGTCGACGACTACTTCACCGCCCGCCTCGCGCCCGACGACGAAGCCCTGGAGGCCGCCGTCCGTGACAGCGAGGCCGCCCGGCTCCCCCAGGTCGCCGTGACGGCGCCACAGGGGAAGTTCCTCCACCTGCTCGCCGGGATCCAGGGCGCCCGCACCATCCTGGAGATCGGCACGCTCGGCGGCTACAGCACCATCTGGCTGGCCCGCGCGCTGCCCGCCGACGGCCGGCTGATCTCACTCGAGTACAGCGCCCGGCACGCCGAGGTCGCCACCCGCAACATCGCCCGCGCCGGGCTCGACAAGCTCGTCGAGGTCCGGGTGGGTCCGGCCCTGGAGTCCCTGCCGAGGCTGGCCGACGAGAACCCGGCCCCCTTCGACCTGGTCTTCATCGACGCCGACAAGGCCAACAACCCGCACTACGTGGAGTGGGCCCTGCGGCTCACCCGGGCCGGCAGCCTGATCGTCGTCGACAACGTCGTACGGGGCGGCCGGGTGGCCGACGCCGACGACAGCTCGCCGGACGTCGTGGGCACCCGCGCCGCCATCGAACTGATCGGCAGCCACCCGAGGCTGAGCGGCACCGCGCTCCAGACGGTGGGCGGCAAGGGCTACGACGGTTTCGCGCTGGCCCGGGTACTGGCCTGAGCGCTCCGCCCCGGCCACGGCCCCGGCCGGAGCCGTTGCGGACGCCGTCTTCGGACGCCGTCCGTGGACCCCGTCTCCGGCCAGGGCGAGCCGAGCGTCACACCTCGTGGTAGAAGCCGACGTTAACGCTGCGCGGGGCGGTGCGGTCGCGGACGATCACCTCGCCGCTGCCGCCCCTGGGCAGCGTCACCGTCCCGCCGTAGGCGAGGGGTTGGGCGTGCGCGCCGATCGCCACGATCACCTCGGAGGACGGGTCGGGCTGGGAACCGCGCAGCCAGGACAGCTGCCAGGTGCCCTCGGGGCCGCACAGGAACTCCAGGTGCACCCGGGAGATGAACAGCCAGTCGTCGGGCGTCGCCAGGCGGCACACGGACTTGTCCCGGCCCACCCGCAGCACCGCGCCCGGCTCGCTCGGCGCCTCGGCCATGAGCATCCCGGCCGTGGCACCCTCCTCCGCACCGCTGACGGTGGCCATGGTGAGTTCGAGCACGTGCGCTCCTCCTGAGACGTCCTGGTACGAGGGCTGGGAACGCCCCTGCGCGGCGGCCTGGTTGGCGCACCGACGCCGCATGATAAATCGCCCGGGCCCGTCGCGTCCGGCACAATGGACCCATGACCGAGCGAAAGCCACCCGGCATCCCGTTCGAGTCCTGGGTCGAGAGACAGATCCGGGAGGCGGAGGCGCGCGGCGACTTCGACCGGCTGCCCGGCGCGGGCAAGCCGCTTCCCGGCGGCGCCGACACGTCGTACGACGAACTCTGGTGGATTAGGCGCAAGATGGCGCGCGAGGGCCTGTCGGTCCTGCCGCCGACGCTCGCCCTGCGCAAGGAGGCCGAGGACGCGCTCGCGGCCGCGGTGGAGGCGCCCGCCGAGCGGATCGTGCGGAAGATCGTCGAGGACATCAACGTCAGGATCCGTGACGTCATGTTCAGGCCGCCGCCCGGCCCCCCGCTGGGTCTGAAGCCGTACGACGTCGAGGACGTCGTACGCCGGTGGCGGGAGGGCCGGGCGGCGGCCGGATAGTGCCGTGGGGCGGTCTCTCAGAGGTGCAGGAGCCGCTCCGCCAGTTCGCGGTAGTCCCGCAGGGCCAGCCGGAGCTGCTCGGTGTCGGCGCTCGTGACCGACTTGCCGTCCCCGCCGTCCGCTCCGTCCGCGGACTGCCAGGACTTGCGGAGCGTACGGCGGTGCTCGGTCACGGCGGCGGTGAAGCGCGAGGTGACCTCCTCCAGTACGTGGTCGGCCTCCTCGACGGAGGCGCGGGGACTGTCCACGAACCCGGTGACCGCGTGCTGGAGCCGCAGGGAGAGCTTGTCGCTCTCGTCGTCGTGCGGGAACAGCTGCTGGCCGTGACCCCCGATGCCGGACTTCGCGAGGCCGCCGGGAGCGGACGTACCGGACGCGCCGGTCCCGCTCCCCGTGCCCGCGGAGTCCCGCGTGTCCGTGGTGCCGGTGCCGGTGATGCCCGTGGTGCCGGTGGTGCCGGTGGTGCTTGTGCCGCGCCCGTCGCCCGACAGGCCGTCGCTGGTCCGGGTGCCGTCAGGAGTCAGGGTGCCGGCCCCGTCCGCCGAGCCGTGGGGCGACTCGGTGCCGCGGCTGCCCAGCGGAACCGGGGTGATGTCGCCGCCCGGGCCGCCGCGCCCCGCCGAGGTGTCGCGGCCGGCGGAGCCCTCCGTGCCGGCGGGTGTCTCGCGGCCGCCGGCGCCGGTACGGCCGACGCCGGTGTCGCGGGCCGTCGCCGTGCCGTCGCCGGACGTGGCCTCGTGGGCCGTACGTCCGTCCGGCCCGGTGTCGCCGGCGGGTGCGGTGAAGCCGCCCGGGACCGTGTCGCCGCGCCCCGCGGTCGTCCTGTCGTCCGTCACCGGGTCACGGCCCGGCGGCGTCGCGGGGATCGAGGAGCGGCCCCTCGTCTTGCCGTCACGCGGGGTGCCCTCGGCGCCCGCTCCGGTTGTCGCGTCCGTCATGTCGCTCAACTCCCCTTCACATGGCGCTTGTTGAACGCCCAAGTCTGGTTGTCGCGGCCGTCGGTACGGTCCGGTGTCGGCTCACCGGCGGCCGTGCGGGACTCGTCCCGGCGGTCGAGCCGGCGGGCCGGGCCCACCAACTGCTCGAACAGGGCCCTGGCCTCGACCATGGCCTCACGCATCTCCTCGGTGCCGGCCCGGCCACCGTCCTGCGTACCGCTCACGCGGGTGGCGGCGACGCGGTGCACGCGCCGGTAGCCGTGCACGTGGTGCGCGTGGTGCACCGACAGCGCGGCGAGCTGCTCCTCGTACTGCGAGCCCTGCGGGAAGCCGCGGGCCTCGGCGAGCTCGGCGAGCAGCCGGTCCGCCTCGGCCACCGCTTCCGACGGCGAGTCGACGAAGCGCTCCTGGGCCGCCGTCCAGCGGGCCTCGAACTGTTCGCGCTGCGCCGGCTCCAGCTCGCGCCGCTGCAGGGAGCCGTGCCGCTCCACGCGTTCGGCGAGCTCGCGCTCGGCGGCCTTGGAGTCCCCGTCGTGCCGGGCCACGGCACGGTCGTACTCGGGCCCGAAGCGTCGCTTCAGGCTTCCGCCCGCGTGCCCGCCTCGGGCTCGCAGGGTCAGGACGGCCGCCACGATGACTACGACCGCCACGATCACGATCAGAGCAATGATCACGCCTGTGGACATGGATGCCTTCCGGGTTCTCGACCCAACCGGCCGTCCGTACGGGCCGGTTCTCTGACCGTCTTGCCGCGAAGTCGGTCCCCAAACGGTGGCTGCCCGCCCGGCGACCGCCCCGTGACCGTCCCGGTCCGCGTCGTCACCCACCGCCCGCGGGACCGCCGGCGATCGACAATCCGGTTGCGCGCCCCGCACACCGCCTCCCGAGAATGACGGGTATGACGTGGACCCTCGCTCCGGAACCCTTCGACTCCCCGGTCGCCGCCGCACTGTGGCGGGCCTACTACACGGAGGTCAGCGACCGCTGGTATCTGCTGCACGAGGGGCACCGGACCGGGTCCGCCGAACTGGAACGGGAGATCGCGGCCGTCACGGGCGCGGAACTCGCGCCGCCCAAGGGGCAGTTGGTGGTCGCCCGGTACGACAACGAGCCGGCCGGCAGTGCGGGCGTACGGCTGCTGGACGCCACGACGGCGGAGCTCACCCGGGTTTTCCTGTACGAGGGGCGGCGCGGCAAGGGCGGCGCCGCGCTCCTGGTGGGGGCGGCCGAGGAAGCGGCCCGCGCGCTCGGCGCCACCCGGCTGATCCTCGACACCCGCAGCGACCTCGTGGAGGCCCGCGCCCTGTACAGCCGGCTCGGCTACACGGAGACCGGGCCGCACAACGACGACCCGTACGCCGGCCACTGGTTCACCAAGGACCTCGGCTGACCCACCGGCCCCACACGGCGCTCAGCCGACCCGACCCGCCGGCCCCGCGCGACCCTCAGCCGACCTGGGCCGCCGGCCCCGCGCGACCCTCAGCCGACCCGACCCGACCCGACTCGCCGCCCGCTCGCCGCCCCTCGCAGCCCTCAGCCGACCTGGGTCGCCGGCCCGCTGTGCGGCTGCTCCCGGTCCGAGCCGCACAGTTCCTCGTTCAGCTCACGCACCAGCTGGACCAGGTCGGTCGGCCGGTCCGGTCCCCACCAGTCACCGAGGAGTTCGGCCAGGGAGTCCTCACGGACCCGCGCCAGGCGTTCCGCGACCTCGACGCCCCGGCCGGTCAGCGTCATGTCGAGGCCCGCGCGCTCGGCCAGGCCCTCTTCCTCGACCTGCCGGGCGGCCTCGATGAGGACGCCCAACGGGACGGAGCCGCTTTCGGACAGGACGGCCGGTTCGACCCAGCCGTGCTTCTTGATCCGCAGCAGCAGCCAGCTGGCCGCCGGCCGCAGGTCGTAGCCGGCCCGTTCGGTGATCGTCTCGTAGATCTCCCGGCGGCCCTCGCGGGTGCCGAGGACCGACAGCGCGCGGCACACCTCGTCGTACGACGACCGCTCGACCGGGTTGCTGGCGAGGGTCTCGGTGACGTCGGGGGCGGTGACCGAGCCGCGCAGCTTGTCCTCCTTGAGGAACCAGGCCAGCACGAAGCCGAGGAAGGCGACGGGAGCGGCGTACAGGAAGACGTCGGTGATGGACGAGGCGTAGGCGTGCAGGGCCGCCGGGCGCAGCGCGGGCGACAGGGTGGCGATGCCGCGCGGGTCGGACTCCAGCGCGTCCGCGGTGACGCCGGGCGGGAGCGGGGCGCCGCGCAGCGCGTCCGTGAGTTTGTCGCCGAGGCGGCTCGCGAAGATCGTGCCGAAGATGGCGACGCCGAAGGAGGCCCCGATGGACCGGAAGAAGGTCGCGCCGGAGGTGGCGACACCGAGATCCTCGTAGGAGACCGCGTTCTGCACGATGAGGACGAGGACCTGCATGACCAGGCCGAGGCCCAGCCCGAAGACGAAGAAGCAGGCGCTCATCGCCGTGGTGGAGCTGTGCTCGTCGAGCCGGTGCAGCAGGAGCAGGCCGAGCGTGGTGACGCCGGTGCCGGCGACCGGGAACACCTTCCAGCGGCCGGTGCGGCTGACGATCTGGCCGGAGGCGGTGGACGCCAGCAGCAGGCCGAACACCATCGGCAGCATGTGGACGCCGGACCACGTCGGTGAGACGCCCCGCACGACCTGGAGGAAGGTCGGCAGGTAGGTCATCGCGCCGAACATGGCGAAGCCGATGATGAAGCTGATGACGGCGGACAGCGTGAAGGTGCGGATCCGGAACAGCTTGAGCGGCAGGACCGGTTCGGCCGCCCTTCGCTCCACGAGCACGAACACGACGCCCAGCCCGACGCCCAGCACGGCGAGGCCGACGATCTGCGGCGATCCCCAGCCCCAGGTGGTACCGCCGAGGGAGGCCACGAGGACCAGGCAGGTCGCCACGGACGCGATGAGGAGCGTGCCGAGGTAGTCGATGAGGTGCCGGGTGACCTTGCGCGGGATGTGCAGGGCGGTCGCGATGACGGCGAGCGCGACGGCGCCGACGGGCAGGTTGACGTAGAACACCCAGCGCCAGCTGAGATGCTCGGTGAACACTCCGCCGAGGAGCGGTCCGAGCACGCTGGTCGCGCCGAAGACCGCGCCGAACAGCCCCTGGTAACGGCCGCGTTCACGGGGCGGGACCAGGTCGCCGACGATCGCCATCGACAGCACGATCAGCCCGCCGCCGCCCAGGCCCTGGAGCGCGCGGAAGGCGATGAGCTGCGGCATGTTCTGCGCCATGCCGCACAGCGCGGACCCGATGAGGAAGATCACGATCGCGGTCTGGAACAGCTTCTTGCGCCCGTACTGGTCACCGAGTTTGCCCCACAGCGGGGTCGCGGCGGTCGAGGCCAGCAGGTACGCCGTGACGACCCACGAGAGGTGGTCGAGGCCGCCGAGGTCGCTGACGATCGTGGGCAGGGCGGTCGACACGATGGTCTGGTCGAGGGCGGCGAGCAGCATGCCGAGCAAAAGCGCGCCGATCGAGACCATGACGTTGCCGGGCACGTGCGGGTCCCGTGCGTCTCGTGCGTGCCCGGTCGCGACGGGCGCGTCCCCTGCCATGCCGGCCTCCGTGGTTCTCGGTTCCTGTTCCCGTGGGTTCCATCGTGGTGGGAGTGGCGCGTTATGGCCTGTCGAGTCCGGCTGGAAGCGGGCATTCCGGGGGCTCGCGGCAGGGGGTGTGGAGGGGATCCGGATAATCTCTGGAACTCGGGAGGGGACGCGAACACATGGACGAGGGGAGGGCCGGACGCGTGGACGAGCCGAAGGGGCACACGTGCCCGGAGTGCGGTGCGCCGCGGGGGGCCGACAACACCCCGTCCTGCGGCTGCGGTCAGCGGGCGTCCGACGCGCTGCTCCACGCCCGTACGGCGGAGGCGGCAGCGGCGGAGGACTTCGACCCGCTGCGGATACGGCCGTACGTGGAACTGGAGCACACGGAGGGGACGCCGGGGACGGACGGGACGGCGGACGCGGTCCCGCGGTCGGGATCGGCACCGGGACCCGGACGGGGGCCCGGGCAGGGGCCCGAGTCGGGGTCGGGGTCGGACCGGGGAGGTGACGCTGGTCGGCCGCCGGCGGGTCCGGCGGGGGCCGGTGGGCGCCATGGGGCCGCCGGAGCCGTGACCGGCCGGGGGTCCCAAGCCACGGCGGGCGCGGGAAACGGTCCCGGAGCCACGGCGGCAGCCGTGACCGGAGGGGTACCTGGAGGAGCGCCCGGTGGTGTGGCCGGAAACGGCGGGTCCGCCGCCGAGGAGACCATGGCGCTGCGGGCCGTGGTGCCCGGAGCGGCCGACCCTCCGGTGCCACCGTCGCCCCCGCACGGTGCCGGTACCGAGGGCGACGCCGTCACGATGCCGATCCCGGCCGTCGGCGCCGGCACCTCCGGCAGTGGACGCGGGGACGGAGACGGAGGCGGACGCCGGGACCGAACCGGTCGCGTGGACGGGAGCGGCGGCCGCGAGGGCGGGAGCGGGGGCGCGACCACCGCGCTGCCGACCCCCCTGGCGCCCCCGGCGACCGCGCCCGGCGCGACCGACCTGAGCCTGTTCGAGGCGGACGGCGGCCGTGGCGCGCCGGGGCCGTTCGACGACCGTGAGCGGCCGCGCCGCCGCAGCCGGAGCGTGCTGCTCGGAGCCGTCGGAGCGGTCGTCGCGATCGTGGCGGCGGCCGGGTTCGCGAGCGGGCTGTTCTCCTACGAGACCCCGTCACGGGACGGCGCGCTGCCCGGTGACGTACGCGCCGGTGTGCCGGACCCGTCACGGAGTTCGGCGTCGGCGTCCCCGTCCGTGTCGGCCGGTGCCGCCGCCCCCACGTCCGCGTCCGCGTCCGCGTCCCCGTCGGCGACCCCCAGTCCGTCGCCCTCCTCCGCGTCACCGTCGCCGTCGAGCGCCTCGCCCTCACCGTCCGCGTCGGCCTCGCCGTCGCGGAGCACGCAGGCCGCCGCCCCCACCGCCTCGGTCGCGCCCTCCGGCGACGACCGCCCCGGCGCCACGGTGCTGCGACGCGGCGACAAGGGACCCGAGGTCGTCGAACTCCAGCTGCGGCTGAGCCAGTTGTTCCTGTACGACCGGGACGCGAGCGGCAGCTACAACGAACACGTCGAGGACGCCGTACGCAACTACCAGTGGTCGCGCGGCATCCAGGCTCCGGAACTCGGTGTGTACGACCGGGCGACGCGGGCGCGGCTGGAGTCCGAGACGACTGAGCCGTAGGGCCCGGCGCCGGCGCACGGTGCCGGGTGTGGTGCCCGGTGTCGGTGGCCGGTGCTGGGCGAGGCGCCTGGTGTCGGTGGCCGGTGCTGGGCGAGGCGCCTGGTGTCGGTGGCCGGTGCCGGGCGAGGCGCCCGGTGTCGGTGGCCGGTGCCGGGTGTCGGTGGCCGGTACCCGGTGCCGGTGCCGCGATGCGGTGCGGGCGTTGCCGGGGGCAGCAGCCCCGGGCCCCCGCTTCGGCCTGAACGGCCTCGGCCTCGTCCTCGTCCTCGGACACCGGACGGGCTGGAGCGCGCCCCGCCGGCTATCCGATGTGCAGCCGGATCTCCCCGTCCCCGGTCGCCTCCACGCGCACCTGGGTGAGGTCGCGGACGAGGGCGTCGGGGGTGTGGAGGCCGGCCCTCGGACCGACGCCCACGACACGCATGCCCGCGGCGCGGCCGGCGGTGATGCCGGCGGCCGAGTCCTCGAAGACCACGCAGTCGGCGGGCGCGACGCCCAGTTCCGCGGCTCCCTTGAGGAAGCCCTCCGGGTCGGGCTTGCTGGCGCCGACGGATTCCGCGGTGACGCGGACGTCGGGAAGGGCGAGGCCGGCGGCGGCCATACGGGCCGTGGAGAGGGCGACGTCGGCGGAGGTCACCAGGGCGTGCGGCAGGCCGGCGAGCGCGGCGAGGAACTCCGGCGCGCCGGGGATCGCGACGACGCCGTCCATGTCGGCGGTCTCCTCGGCCAGCATGCGCGCGTTGTCGGCGTGGTTCTGCTCCGTGGGCCGGTTCGGCAGCAGCAGGGCCATCGACGCGTGCCCCTGGCGTCCGTGGACGACCTTCATGACCTCGCCGGCGTTCAGTCCGTGCCGCTCGGCCCAGCGTCGCCAGCAGCGCTCGACGACGGCGTCGGAGTTGACGAGCGTGCCGTCCATGTCGAGCAGCAGGGCGCGGGCGGTGAGCACGGTGGGCGCGGCGGTGGCCGTCATCGGCAACTCCAAGGCGTGGGGTCGGGGAGCGCTGGGGTGTGGCCCCCCGGAGTGACAAGGTGACCCCGCCCGCCGGTCAGGGTAAACGGGCGGGAGCCACTTTGTTTCTCTACGGTACAAAACCGGACCCGCTTTCCGCCAGCGCCCCGGCGACAGTTCATCCGGTGTTCAGCCCACCCGGGCGCGCGGCGGGCCTCAGGCGGTGGCGGCCTCCCACAGGCTCCACACCCCGAGGCCCATCATGAGCACGGCCGCGATCCGCGTGATGAGCCGCAGCGGCACCCGCTTCATCAGGGCCTTGCCGCCGACGATGCCGAGCCCGGCCACCGCCCAGAGCGCCAGCACCGCGCCGAGTCCGACGGACAGCGGATCGTCGTAGCGGGCCGCGAGGTTCGCCGTCATGATCTGGGTGAGGTCACCGAACTCGGCGACCAGGATGAGCATGAAACCGGCGCCGGCGACCTTCCAGAAGGACTGGTTCTCCGGCTTGCGGATCTCCTCCTCGCCGTCGTCCTTCTTCAGCAGCAGCACCGCGGCGCCCGCGAGGAAGAGCAGGCCCGTCAGTCCGTGCACGAGCCGCTGGGGCAGCAGCGTCAGCACGCTTCCGGCCGCCACGGCCAGCACCACGTGCAGGGTGAAGGCGGCGGCGACACCGGCGAAGACGTACGAGGCGCGGTAACGGGTGCCGAGGACGAGACCGGCGAGCGCGGTCTTGTCCGGCAGTTCGGCGAGGAGGACGACGCCGAACACGAGCGCCGTCACGGTGATGCTGATCAAGGTCCCTCAATCGGTCGGGGCTGCCCCGCCGAGAGCGCTGAGCCTTACCACAGGACACCTCGGCAGGGCAGCACACGGGTACCGCGCCTGACGGCACGGACGTGCACTGCTTGCCGAAGGTCTCGCTGGCCGACCCGTCGTGATCGAGGGTCTGCCTCCGGGCGCCGGCTCAGACGAGCTGAGCAGTATGTCGACGGTCCGGCGAAGAGCTACTCCCCTTCTGCGCCGTCCATGGTACGCGACCGCCCCGGAGCCCCTGACGACGAGCGGCCGGGAGCTCCTCACAGGCGAGTCCGGGAGCGCTTCGGGGCGGGAATCCGGTCACGACGCTTGTCATGTCATGAACGCGTCATTAACTTCTTACCCGCCGCACACCTCTCCGCAACACGGCGTCGCGAGCATTCCCTCGCTCGCACCGCAACGCCCCCACCCCCCAAGGGAGTTCGCATGCCGAAGTTCTACGCGCGTCGACGGCTGAGCATACTCGCGACGCTCACCGGTCTCATAGCCTCCGTGGCGCTCCTCAACTCGCCCTCCGCCTCCGCCGCTCTCCCCACCCCGGTCAGCGCCGCCACCGCCCGCGGCTACCTCGCCTCCCTCACCGTGGCCACCGAGGTCCGCACCGGCTACAGCCGGGACCTGTTCCCGACCTGGATCACCATCAGCGGCACCTGCAACACGCGGGAGTACGTCCTCAAGCGCGACGGCTCGAACGTCGTCGTCAACTCCGCCTGCACCGCCACCAGCGGCAGCTGGTACTCCCCCTACGACGGCGCCACCTGGACCGCCGCCTCCGACCTGGACATCGACCACCTCGTGCCGCTCGCCGAGGCCTGGGACTCCGGCGCGCGCAACTGGACCACCGCCCAGCGCCAGGCGTTCGCCAACGACGTGACCCGCCCGCAGCTCCTGGCCGTCACGGACAACGTGAACCAGTCCAAGAGCGACCAGGACCCGGCCGAGTGGATGCCCTCGCTCACCTCGTACCGCTGCACCTACGTCCGCGCCTGGGTGCAGGTGAAGTACTACTACGGCCTGTCCGTCGACTCCGCCGAGAAGTCCGCGCTCACGAGCTACCTCTCCGCCTGCTGACGCGACCCGCGAAACCCGGGTCGCCGGAACCTCGCCACCGGCCTCCGTCGTTCCGTACCGTACGGGGCGACGGAGGAGGCGATCACGTGGCGGAACTGCGCCTGGGACCACTGCTGAGGTATGCCGACGGCTCGTCCGCGACCATCTGGGTCGAGGCGAGCCGTCCGTGCACCGCCGAGGTGCGCTGCGCGGACGGAACCGGGGGATCGGCACGCACCTTCCAGGTCGCGGGCCATCACTACGCGCTCGTCCCGGTGAGCGGCCTGACACCGGGGACGACACGCTCCTACGAGGTGTACCTCGACGACACCCGGGTGTGGCCACTGACGGAGGCGCCCTTCTCGGCGTTCCCGCCCTCGGAGATCCACACCCCCGCCGAGGACGACGGCGTACGGGTCGCCTTCGGCTCCTGCCGCTGGGCCGCGCCCGCCGCCGACGAGCACGACCCGGTCGGCCCCGACGCGCTGGACACGCTGGCGGCGAGGATCGCCGCCGACCCGGAGGGCAGGCGGCCCGACGTCCTGGTGCTGCTCGGCGACCAGGTGTACGCCGACGAGACCTCCCAGGACACCCAGCGCTGGCTGGCCGCCCGCCGCGACCTGAGCGAGCCGCCGGGCACCGGGGTCGCCGACTACGAGGAGTACACCCGCCTCTACTACGAGTCCTGGCTCGACCCCGAGATCCGCTGGCTGCTGTCGACCGTGCCCAGTTGCATGGTCTTCGACGACCACGACGTCATCGACGACTGGAACACCTCGGCCGCCTGGCTCGCCGACATGCGCGCCACCCCGTGGTGGCAGGAACGGCTGCTCAGCGGCCTGATGTCGTACTGGGTCCATCAGCACCTCGGCAACCTCTCCCCCACCGAACTCGCCGCCGACCCCCTCTACGCGGCCGTCCGTGAGACCCCCGACGCCACCGGTCTGGTGCGGGAGTTCGCCGGCCGGGCCGACGCCGACGCCGCCTCGGTGCGCTGGAGCTACCGGCGCGACTTCGGCCGCGTACGCCTGCTGATGGTCGACAGCCGGGCGGCCCGGGTCCTCAAGGAGGACGAGCGCTCGATGCTCGACCGCGGCGAGGAGAGCTGGCTGCGCGAGCAGGTGCTGGAGGACCCCGGCGCCTACGACCACCTCCTCATCGGCACCTCGCTGCCCTGGCTGCTGCCGCACCTGGTGCACGACGCCGAGAACTGGGACGCGGCCCTGAGCCGGGGTGAACGCGGCGCGCGCTGGGCCCGGTTCGGGGAGTACCTGCGGCGCCGGGCCGACCTGGAGCACTGGGCCGCGTTCCCATCCTCCTTCGAGGCGCTCGCGGACCTGATCGCCGAGGCCGGTTCGGGGCCTCAGGCACCGGCGACCATCTGCGTGCTGTCGGGAGACGTCCACCACGCGTACGTGGCCGAGGCACGGTGGCCGTCGCGGGCCGCGGGCGCGCCCGCGGCGCGCGTGGTGCAGCTGACCTGCTCCCCCGTCCACAACTCCATCCCGACGACCATGCGTCTGGGTTTCCGGTTCGGCTGGAGCGCGGTGGCGCGGGTCCTGGGCAGGGGGCTCACCCGGCACGGCCGCTGTCCCCGGCCGTCGGTCAGCTGGCGCAGGACGGGCGGGCCCTGGTTCGGCAACCAGCTCATGACCCTGACGCTGCGCGGGCGTTCGGCCCGGCTGCGGCTCGAACAGGCCCGGACGGTCGAGAACGGGCGGGCCCGGCTCGACGTGGTGCGGGAGTCCGAACTCGCCCCCTGATCGACCGCCTCGCGCACCGACGCACCGCATCGAACGCGTGAGCACCCCGTGACTCTCCTGTCACTCCCCCCGCGTACGCTGTATGGCTGTCACGGGGGAAACACGGGGAGTATCAGGTGCTCGGGAGTCTGGACAGTGTGGGGTCGTTGACCGGCAGCCCATGGATCTACGCCATGGTCGCGCTGTCGGTCCTGCTCGACGTCTTCCTGCCGGTCCTGCCGAGCGGGGTGCTCGTCATCACCGCCGCCACGGCGGCGGCCGCGGGCTCCGGCGCGGCGACCGGCGAGGTCCCCCACCGGGTCCCCGACATCCTGGCGCTCGCCCTGTGCGCCGCCACCGCCTCCGTCCTGGGTGACCTGGTCGCCTTCCGGCTGGCCTGGCGCGGCGGCGAACGCCTCGACCGGGCGATCGCCCGCTCCCGCCGGCTGACCACCGCGCAGGAACGTCTCGGCGGGGCCCTCTCCGCCGGCGGCGGCGCGCTGGTCGTCCTGGCCCGTTTCGCCCCGGCCGGCCGCTCGGTCGTCTCCCTGGTCGCGGGCGCCGCCCACCGCCGCGTCCGCGACTTCCTGCCCTGGTCCGTCCTCGCGGGCATCGCCTGGACGGCGTACAGCGTCGCCCTCGGCTACCTCGGCGCCCACTGGCTCGGCGCGACCTGGCTCGCCACGGCCGTCTCCGTGCTGGCCCTCTTCGGCGCGGGCGCGGCAGCGGCCTACGTGATGCGCCGCCAACCGGCCTGCCCCTGACCCCCCACCCCCTCAGGGGCGCGGGGAACCGCGCGCCGGGCCCCCACCCCTACCCCACCCGCCGACCCCCCTGCCCCCGCACCTCCAGCCCCGCCAACAACTCCGCGGTGGCCTCCGCGATCACATCGACGGCACGGTCGAACACCTCCTGGTTATGGGCGGCGGGCGCCCGAAACCCGGAAACCTTCCGTACGTACTGCAGCGCGGCGGCCCGGATGTCGGCCTCCGTCGCCTCCTCGGGCAGAACGGGCGGGCGAAGAGTCTTGATGCTCCGGCACATGCCCCCAGTCTCACCCCGGACCACCGTTTTGCCGAGCCGCTCCTCCCACCCGCCCGACCGACGCGCCCGACCGACCCGGCCGGCCCGACCGCGAGGTACGCCTGTTCGCATGAACCCCGGGAAGGAACTCGCCACCCAAAATCGAACAGGCGTACCATTGCCGTGTGGCTACGACCTATGACTTTCCGAGTGACCTCCTCGCCGGTCAGGAGGAGCTGCACCAGGTCCGGGCCGAGCTGTCGGCCCTGCTCAAGCGGCTTCCCTGGTCGGTCGAGGCGCTGGACGGATTCAGTGACGACAACGGCTGGCGCAAGGTGGAACGCCCCGCCTCCCCCGGCTGGACGGCCGACGAGCAGGCCGAGGTGGAGAAGCTGCGGCAGCGCGAGCACGAACTCGCGGTCTTCGTGAGCGGTCACCGCTTCTGGGCTGAGGTCGTGGCGGCGGAGCGCGCCGACGCCCGGTCGAAGCTGAAGCACGCGCAGGGCTCGTGAACGCGACAGGACCCCGGCCGTCGACGGCCGGGGTCCTGTGTCGTGTGGGCGCGGACGGTTTCGAACCGCCGACATCCTGCTTGTAAGGCAGGCGCTCTACCCCTGAGCTACGCACCCGGGACGAGTCGACAGCCTACATTGCCAGGACCCTGGTCCCGCAAACCGTTTCGCGGCCCCACCTGCGCGGCTGGGCGGGGGCCGGTGCGGGGGTTTTCCCCACCCCGTATCCGGGAGGCCGCCGGATCCTTCTGAGCGGCCCGTCTCCGTACGGTCGTAGAGGCTTCGCGGTCCGGCTCAGGAGGAGACGGAGGCGGGCCGACCCCAGGGGGATTCTCATGGTCCGATCCGTGTCCGTCCGCGCCGCCGCCGTCGCCGGAGCCGTCGGGGTGCTCCTCGCCGGTGCCACCGCCTGCGGCGCGTCCGCGGGCGACGACAAGCACCCCGACCACCGTGCGTTCACCCTGCACGGCAGGACCCTCACCGTCGACTCCGACGACTCGGCGCTGGAGATCGTGGCGGCCGGTTCCCACAGGGCGGGCACGGTCGCGGTCACCCGGTGGTGGCAGGGCAGCGTCACCATCGGCAAGGAGCCCCGGGTGACCTGGTCCATGAAGGACGACCGGCTGGTGCTGCGCGTGAAGTGCTCCGGCGTGATCGCCGACTGCTCGGTCCGGCACCGGATCGAGGTGCCCGCCGGGGTCGCCGTGAAGGTCGAGGACGGGGACGGGAGCGTGCGGGCGCGCGGGTTCGCACAGGCGCTCAGCATCCGTACCGGCGACGGGTCCGTGCACGTCACCGACTCCACCGGGCCGCTGGAACTGCGCACCGGCGACGGTTCGGTGCGCGCCGACGTCTCCTCGCGGCGGGTGAGCACCTTCACCCGGGACGGCTCCGTGCACCTCGAACTCGGCGCCGTACCGGACCTGGTGGAGTCGCACAGCGGGGACGGCTCGGTCACCATCGCGCTGCCCCGGGCCGCCTACCGGGTCAGCACCGAGACCGGTGACGGAGGGGTGGACGTGTCCGTGCCCCGGGACGACTCCAGTCCGCACGTCGTGTCCGCCCGCACCGGCGACGGCAAAGTCACGGTCCGTACCGTGAACTGACCGGCCCGTGTGTTCGTCTGTAACCGGTGGGAGAATGACACCAGGCACCGGTCACGACGAACGAAGTACGGGAGAGGGATGTGACGGCGACTTCTGCGCAGCCGTACTCGCCGTCGGTGCCGCGCGCACAGCACGGTCCCGCGCGCGGGGCGCTGGGCGACACCCTCGCCCTGGTGGTCCTGCCCGTCGCTCTCGCCCTCGCGCTGCCCGCCGCGTTCGCCGCCGGAGGCACCCGGCGCTGGTTCGGCGGGCGGGCCGAGAGCCAGCGGGCCGAGGCGCAGGCCGCGAAGGACGCCGCCGCCGCCGCGTTCTACGAACTGGACACCGCCCAGCGCGATCTGCGGATCTCCATCGAGACGATCACCGCCGTCGACGACTCGCCGGCCGCGCGGCGCGCGGTCGCCGACTTCGAGGCGATCGGCAGGCGGGTCGACGAGGCCAGCAGCCAGTACATCGACGCCGTCGACGCGCACGACCTCGACCGTGACGACCTGGAGGCCCACACCGCGTCCCAGGCGCGCACCCGGCTGACCGCCGCGAAGGACGAGCTCGGCCGCGTCAAGCAGGAACTGGACCGCTTCACCGCCGGGCTCGGGCCGCTGCTCGGCAAGGCGGAGACCCAGCTCGCCCGGCTGGCGCCCGCCGTGGAGCGCGCCCGGCAGGGGCTGCTGGCCGCCTCGAACGCCCTGGACACCGTCCGCGCGTCGGGGCTGACCGCGGACGACCTCGCGGCCCGGCTGGCCGCCCTCGCGCCCGAGCTGACCAAGCTGAACCAGGGCGCAGGGCAGCACGGCGTCCCGGGGACGCTGGAGCGGGCCGAGCGGGTGGCCCGGGAGGCCGAGGCGGTGCGGGTGGAGGCCGGGCGGCTGCCGGAGCGGGCCGCGGAGACCGACCACCGGCTCGTCTCGCTGCGTACCCGCGCCGAGGCGCTGACCACGCGCGCGGGGCAGGTCGAACCGGTGCTGAGCGAACTGCGGCGGCGGTTCGCGGCGGAGTGCTGGCAGGACCTGCAGCACGTGCCGGAGCTGGCCGGGGAGAACGTACGGCAGGCGGAGCTGAAGCTGAAGGAGGCACAGGCCGCGCGGGACGCGCAGCGCTGGCCGGACGCCACCGCGCTGCTGTCCACGGTGCGGGCGCTGCTGAACACCACCGACGAGTCGGTGTCCGCGGCCGGGGACCGGCTGCGCCGGCTGAACGCCGTGCAGAAGGACCCGCAGCAGGAGATCGACCGGACCCGGTTCGCGATCCGGGACGCGCAGCGGCTGGCCATGGCCGGCCGCAGCACGCCCGACCCGCGGCAGGCGCGCCCGCTGGACGACGCGGTCGCCCGGCTGGACCGCGCGGTCGGCACCCTGGAGGGCCGCCACCCTGACTACTGGCACTTCCTGACGGAGACGGAGGCCGTACGGCAGTCCGTGGCGCGGGTGGTGTCGCAGATCCGGGAGGAGCGGGGAGCCGGCCACTGAGTCCGGCCCCCGCCCCGGAGGGCACCGGTCAGGTGCGGTAGGCGTAGTACGCCGCGTTCGGGTAGGAGGCGACGAGACTCGCCACCGACCTGCGGTAGGTGTTGTTCGAGTGGTACGTCACGTAGGGCACGCCGCCGCTCTTGTACGTGACGATCATCGTGTGGTCCTTGGACCCGTCCTTGTCGAAGTCCATCTGGAGGACGTCGCCGACCTCGAGCTGGTAGACGTTGGCGAGCGGGGTGGTCCGCTTGGAGTTCTGGGCGAACCAGGACCACTCGTTGACGCCGACGAACGAGTCCGACTGGATGTCGGCGTTGCCGAACCACTTGGTGTAGTCGTAGACGTAGCCGGGGACGTGCTTCCAGCCGCCCGCCTTCAGGGACTGGCTGACGAAGTTGGTGCAGTCGCCGCCGTCGGCATGGCCGTTGAAGTCCGGGTAGTCCTTGTTGTAGACGTTCCAGTACTTCTCGGCGTAGGCCGCCACCGCCTTGTAGTCGTAGGCGGTGCCGGTCTTCGGAACGGCGACCGGGTTGCGGGTGGTCGCCGCGCGCGGGGCGTCCGGCATGGTGTCGTCGGCGGTGGTCGCCTTGACGGACACCGGCTTGGAGAGCGTGTTCACCGCGAGACCACCCTGATCGGTGTCCTCGACGTCGGTGAGCTGCCAGGTGCCCTGCTCGTCGGCCTTGAAGGTCAGCTCGTGCTGGGCCTGGAAGCCGGTCGTCCTCGGCGCGCCACCGCGGGCCTGCGCGTAGGTCAGGGTCGTGGTCTCGGTGACCGCGGCCTTGGCCGTACGGCCCGTCACGCGCGTGGCGTTCAGGGTGACGGTGGTGCTGGCCCTGCTGTACTTCTCGCCGGCCTTCGCCAGCCGGTCCTTGCGCCGGCCCAGCGTGGACAGGGCCGCGTCCTCGGTCCGGGCGGTGCCGGCGGACAGCTTGACGTCACCGGAGAAGCCGCCGGTCAGCGGCTTGTCGCCGCGCCCGTGCGCGCCCTCGACCAGGGCGTCGGTACGGTCGGTGAAGACCGCGTCGGCCAGCCGCTGGAAGGTGGCCTTCGTCTGCGCGTCGACCGTGGGGTCGTCGACGACGGCCGCACCGGCGCTCCAGTTGGGCAGCAGCGCCACTCCGGCGACCACGGAGGCGGCGGCCGCCCCGAGTATGGTCGCGCGACGCCGCGTACGGCTCAATTTCCTTGACTTCACGGAAGATTCCCCTCTTCACCGGCACTGGGGACGCCGGGAAGCGCATCTTCGCATGCCCTGTGTGCGGGTTGTGAAGAGGGTTGAGGTTGAGGTTTGGTTACTCCACGACCGTGGACCAGTCGGGGGACTGCGCCGGGTCGAGGCTGCGCAGCCGTTCCAGGGTCTCCGGCTTCTGTACGTCCATCCAGTCGGACAGCTCCCTGAAGGACACGCACTTGACGCCCTTCTTGGTGCACACGCTCTTGATGACCTGGTCGATGGACTTCATGTAGATGCCGCCGTTCCAGTTCTCGAAGTGGTTGCCGATGAACAGCGGGGCCCGGCTGCCGTAGTAGACGCGGTTGAAGCCGGCCATGTAGGAGGCGACGGTCTGCTGCTCCCACTGCGGGAACTTGACCGGGTCGCCCTGGGTCTCCCCCTCGGACTGGTTGTAGAGGAAGTTGAAGTCCATGGACAGGCCCTGGTACTTGCCGCCGTCGTAGGGGAGCAGCTGGAGCGGGAAGTCCCACAGGCCGTTCTTCTTCTTGGGCCATATCTGGAAGTCACCGGTGGAGCTGGCGTCGTAGCGCCAGCCGTAACTCCTGGCCGCCTTCAGGAGGTTCGGCTGGCCCTCCAGACAGGGCGCGCGGCCGCCGGTGACCTCCTTCCTGAAGTCGAAGGGCAGCGGGTCGAGGTCGGTGTAGCCGGTGTTGGTCTTCCAGTGCTCCACGAAGGAGTAGAACTGGTCGATCTCGCTCTTCCACTGCTGGACGCTCCAGTCGCCGCCGCCCTTGGCGCCGCAGAAGTGACCGTTGAAGTGGGTGCCGATCTCGTTGCCCTCCTCCCACGCCTTGGCGAGCTGCTCCAGTGTGCCGCGGATGTGTTCGTCGGTGGGGAAGCTGATCGCCGAGGACCCCTTGGGGTGCATCGGCGGCGAGTACAGGTCCTTCTTGCTCTTCGGCAGCAGGTAGATGCCGGTGAGGAAGAAGGTCATGTGGGCGTTGTACTCCTTCGCCAGCTCCCGGTAGTGCGAGAAGAGTTCGTCGTCGCCCTGCAGCGCGCCGTCCCAGGAGAAGACGACGAACTGGGGCGGTTTCTCACCCGGCTTGAGCGGTACGGCCTTCAACTCGCCGCTCTGCGGTCCGGTGTACGACGTGGAGCCGTCCCCGAGCACCTTGGTCTTCCCGTCCCACGCGGGCTCCCGGGTCGTCTTGCCCGCCTTGCCGTCGCCCGAGGACGCGGTGGACGAGGTGCTGTCCGAGCGGTGCAGCGCCAGGTAGCCGGCGACCAGCGAGGCCACGACGAGGAGAGCGGCCAGGGCGAGGAACCCCGGCCGCGGGGTTCGGCGGGGCGCGCGTGCTCTGCGGCGCCGGCCGGATGGCGCCTTCGTACGAGGCTTCATGTGCGGCTCATTCTGGGAGGGTGCGGGTGCGCTGTCGCTGGTCAGCCGAGTGGGCTCATGGCGCCGGACCAGATTCCGTACGGGACGTCGTCGGACGACACTCCAGCCGTGGCCGGGGAGGACGGGGTTCCGGCGATGCCCTTCAGCGGCAGGGGTTGCAGGCTCTTGCTCAGGTCGATCCGGTAGACGACGACGGCCGTCGACACGGACCTGTTCGTGCCGACGTACCAGGCGGCGGTGTCGTCCTGGGTGGTGCCGGTCTTGCCCGCCACGTCCGCGGTGGCGGGCGCGTCGGCGGGGTGCGCGGCGCGGAAGGAGTCCCGGAGCGCCTGGGTGACCGCGCCCGCGGTCTCGGCGGTGATCGCCCGGACCGGTTTCGGCCGGTCCAGCGCGACGCCGGAGCCGTTGCGGGTGATCCGGCTGACCGAGTACGGCTCGGTGCGCCTGCCGCCCGCGGCGAAGGTGGCGTAACCGCTGGCCATGCGCAGCGCGCTGGGGGTGGCGCTGCCCATGGACAGTTCGGGCACCTGCCGCCCGAAGCTGGAGGGCAGGAGACCGGCCGCCTCCGCTGTCTTGCGCACGTTGGCCAGGCCGGTGTCCATGCCGAGCTGCATGAACGGGGTGTTCACCGACTGGGCGAGCGCCGTGCGCAGACTGATCCGGCCCCAGGACTTCTTGCCGTCGTTGCGGGCGGTGACCACCTTGCCGGCGCGGTCCCAGTAGGGGCCTTCGGGTGTGGTGACCGGGATGTTGTCGTCGCCGTCGTAGACCGACTCCGGGGTGACCGGTGTGGTGGTCCCGTCGCGGGTCTTGGTGACCCCGTGGTCGAGGGCGGCGGCGTAGACGAAGGGCAGGAAGGCGGAGCCGGCCGGGACAGTGGTCGCGTTGGACTCGTTGTAGCCCTGCGTACGGTGGTCGGGGCCGCCGTAGACGGCGAGTATCCGCCCGTCGGCGGAGACCGAGGAGGCCCCGTAGTGCGCGGTCTTCGCGGTGCCCGGGTCGCTCTTCCTGGCCGCCTTGCGGGCCTTGGCCACGGCGTCGGTGAGCTTGGTCTCCCGCTTGCGGTCGAAGGTGGTGTAGATCTGGTAGCCGCCCAGGTCGAAGTCCTTGTCGGAGATGTGGGCGGTCTTCTTCGCGTACTGGGTGGCGAGTTCGACCAGGTAGTCGCTCTGTTTGCCGGTGTCGTAGGTCCGCGACTGCTTGAGCGGCTCGGGGAACGTCCTGTACTTGGCCCGCTCGGCCGGGGACAGCTTGCCGAGGTCCACCATGCGGTCGAGGATCCACGACCAGCGTTCGACGGCCCGCGCGTGGTTGGCCTTGCTGAGGACGGGGTCGTACAGGCCGGCGCCCTTGAGCAGGGAGGCCAGGAAGGCGGCCTCGCTCACGTTGAGCTCGCTCACGTCCTTGCCGTAGTACGCCTGGGCGGCGCGCTGCATGCCGTAGGTGCCGCGGCCGAACCAGCTGGTGTTGAGGTAACCCTCGAGGATCTTGTCCTTGCTCATCTTGTCGTCGAGCTTGAGCGAGATCATCGCCTCCGTGAACTTGCGGCCCACCGACCGGTTCTGGTTCAGGTAGACGTTCTTCACGTACTGCTGGGTGATGGTGGAGCCGCCCTGGGTGTCGCCCTCGCCCACGGTGCGCCACAGGGCGCGGCCGATGCCGCTGACGGATATGCCGGGGTCGGAGTAGAAGCTCGCGTTCTCCGCGGCCAGTACCGCCCAGCGGACGTCCTCGGGTATGTCCTTGAGCGGCATCGCCTGCCGCTGCACCCAGCCGGTGCGGGCCATCGGGGTCCCGTCGGACCAGAAGTAGACGTTGTCCTGCTGGGTGGCGTACGAGTTGAGGTTGTCCGGTATGTCCGTGGCGGCGTACGCGACGACCAGCAGCAGACTGCTCAGCCCGACGGACGCCAGGACGGCACCGACCGACTGCCGCCAGGACGGCACCCAGCGCCGCCAGTCGGTGCGCCCTGGCCGCGGGTAGAGCGGCCGCAGCTTGCGGGCGTACGGCGCCAGGAAGTGCGCGAGCGGCGCCAGGCCGGTGATCAGCGGGTCCAGCCTCGGCCCGACGGCCGCGGCGACGCGGACCCGCAGGGAGGGCGAGGGCGTCTTGTGCCGGGTGGGCTGCCGGCCGCCGGGCTCCGGCGTGTGGAGCGCCCGCAGCGCGTCGACCTTGAGCTGCATGGTGGCGTCCGCCGGGGGCGGCGGGTCGGCGGGCTCGGCGAAGTCCGGCCGCAACGACGGATCCGCCCGCAGCGCGTCGACCTTCAGCTGCATGGTGGCGTCCGCCGGGGGCGGCGTTTCGGCCTGCGCCCGCGCCTCCGCCTCGGCCTGCCGGCGCCGGGCCTCCGGGTCGGGCTGCTCCTGCGAGCGGGACCCGGCCTGCGGGCCGGACGGCTCCTGCGAGCGGGACCTCACCGAGGGATCGGCGTCCGCCCGCGGGCGGGGCCGTGCCAGCGGATCGCCGGACCTCGGCTGCGGACGGGGCCCCACCGACGGGCGGGGCTTCGCCTGCGCGCCGGGCTGTTCCTGCGGTTCGGACCGCCCCTGCGGGCGGCGCTTGGCCTGCGCCTGCGGAGGGATGTTCGTCCGCGGGGGGACGTTCGTCCGCCGGCGATCGGTCGCCTGGGGATCGACCGGTTCGGCCGGGTTCATCCGCAGGGCAGGGTTCGCCCGCAGCGCGTCGACGTTGAGCTGCATGGTCGCGTCGGCGGGCGGCGGGTCGGCCGGCGCCTGCGGAGGCGCCTCGGCCTGTCGGCGCGACCCGGCCTGCGGGTTCGGCCGCTTCGGCGGGCGGGGGCCGGCCTGGGCGCCGGACCGCGACCGCGGGTCCGACTCGTCCCGGCGGCGGGGCCTGGTCTGCGGGTCGGAGTGCGTCTGCGGGTTGGACTGCGCCTGCGCGCCGGCCTGCGTCTGCGGGTCGGCCTTCGAGCGCGGGCGGGGCCTCACCAGCGGGTCGGAGTACTCCTGTCGGCGGGGCCGTGCCCGCGAGTCGTCCTCCGACGTCTGCGGGTCGTTCTTCGCCTGCGGATCGGCCGGCTCGATCGACGCGGCCGGGTTCATCCGCAGCGCGGGGTTCGCCCGCAGCGCGTCGACGTTGAGCTGCATGGTCGCGTCCGCGGGCGGCGACGCCTCCGGCGGGGCGGAGGCCTCGATGCGGGCGTCCTCCTGCGGATGGCGACGCCTCGGCCATCGCGACGCCGACCGGTCGCCGTGCGGCTCCCTGCCCCCCTCGGCGCCTTCCCCCTGCCCTGCCTCGGTCACGACTGCCTCTCCCTCCGCACTTGTCTTGCTCGCGCGGGTAGATGCGGCGGCCGACGTCTCGGCTGCGAACCCCCTGTTGTCCCCCGGCCCTGCGGCCTCCTCGCGGCATCCACAAATTACCAGCGATTTTTTCGAATAGTTCGATCGGAGTGGGGACAGAAGCGGATGCTGTGAGGCACGCAACTCTCCAGGGCTGCCGTTGCAGTTAACCTGAGCGCATGCCTCGCTACGAGTACAGGTGCCGGACCTGCGGTGACACCTTCGAACTGAGCCGCCCGATGGCGGCTTCCGCCGACCCCGCGACCTGCCCCTCCGGGCATGGTGACACGGTAAAGCTGCTGTCCACGGTGGCCGTGGGCGGCTCCGCCGCGTCCGCCGCACCGGCGCCCGGCGCGGGCGGCGGCGGGGGCGGGTGCTGCGGAGGAGGCTGCTGCGGCTGACGCGCCACAGGCCGGACGGGCCGGGATTTATTCAGCAGATTTTCAGCTTTCGTGCCCGACGCCCCCGCTTGGGCCGGTCTGGCCTGTTCGCCCCCGCCGGGCCGGCCGGGCGAACCCGGCCGGCCCGCTCAGCCCAGGTCGGACGGGCCCTCACGCCCCGCGCGGTCCGCGTCCCGTGTCGCCCGCAGGAACTCGCGCAGGATCCGCTCGCCGGCCAGCACGCCCCGCTCGGGCAGCGCGCCGACCGCCGGTGCCGTCCAGCCGCTGTCGGCCAGCTCACCGTGGCCGGGCCGCCAGCCCCGGTCCGCCGCGAGCAGCAGGTCGGCGTCGAGGAGGGAGTCACCGGCGGCGAGGGTGAGTTCGGCGCCGGTACGGCGGGCGACCTCCCGCACGGCCGCGCTCTTGGTGAGGGGCTTCGGCACGGCGTAGATCTTGCGGCCCTGCAGCGACACAGTCCAGCCGCGGCCCTCGGCCCACACGGCGAGCTCCTTGACCCATTCCTCCGGCAGCAGCTCCCGCTCGACGACGAGGTAGGCGAAGAGGTCCTCGGCGATCCGGTGCTTGCGCACCCAGAGCGGGTCGGCCGTCGCCGCCAGGTGTGCGCGCACCTCGTCGAGCGGGGCGCACTCCTCGGCCAGCCGGGCGGCGACCCGCGCGTGCCAGTCCGGGTCGGACACCCCGTCCACGAGCAGATGGCCGCCGTTGGCGCAGATCACGTAGGTCGGCACGGGGCCGGGCAGGTTGATGCGCTGGTACTGCTTGCGGGTGCGGGTCGTCGTCGGCACGAACACCGCCTCGTCGCCCAGCTCGGTGAGCAGGCCCGCCGAGGTTTCCGTCATGAACGACAGCGGCCGGCTCTCGTGGACCTCCACGCACAGCAGCCGGGGCGCTCTCGGGTCCGGCATGGTCAGCGCCAGGGCCGCCGCGGAGTAGATGAGCGTGCGGTCGAGGTCACTCGCCACCAGCACCGGCATCAGACCGTCACCGCCTTGCCGTCGGCGCCGGTCGCGCCGCGCGTGTAACGGGGGTGGATCAGCCCCACACAGGTGTACGGCAGGTCGTCGACCTCTTCCACCGGTACGCCCCTCTGGGCGGCCAGCAGACGGACGTGGTCCAGGTCGGCGCCCGCCCCGGCCCGCGCCAGGATCTTCCACGGCACCCGGCGCAGCAGCACCCGGGTGGTCTCGCCGACGCCCGGCTTGACGAGGTTCACGTCGTGGATGCCGTGCTCCTCGCTGATGCGCTCGACGGCCGCCCAACCCTCCCAGGTCGGGGCGCGGTCGGCCGCCAGCAGCTCCTTGGCCCGCGCGTCGACCGTGTCCGAGACCTCCGGGAAGCGGGCGGCCACGGCGTCCAGGAAGTGCACCGACACGTCGGCGCCGGCGAGTTCTCGGTAGAACTTCGCGCCGTGGAAGTCGTTCGGGCCGACCAGGTCCGCGCGCAGCACCGTCCGCGAGATCAGTCCGGAGACGGTCGAGTTGAGACACGCGGAGGGGATGAGGAAGTCCTCACGGGTGCCGTAGGTCCGCACGCAGGAGCCCGGGTCGGCGAGTACGGCGATCTCCGGGTCGAAGCCGGTGATGCCGTCGGACGCCTCGAACTCCTTGACGGCTTCCGCGAGTTCGCGGGTGATGGCGCCCTTGCCGGTCCAGCCGTCCACGAACACGACGTCCCCGGGGTCGTGGTGGGCGGCCAGCCAGCGCAGCGCGTTGGCGTCGATGCCACGGCCGCGGACGATCGACACGGCGTAGTGCGGCAGGTCCAGGCCGTGGCGGAAGCGGGCCCAGCGGCGCATCAGGACGCCGACGGGAGTGCCCGCGCGGGCCAGCGACACCAGCACCGGCCGGGGTGAGCGCTCGGTGAGCACGAGTTCGGTGACGGCGCCGACCGCCTGCGCGATGCGTGCCGCGGACGCCTCCAGCGCCGAGTGGAACAGTTCCTGGTACTGCTCGCTGGGCTGGTACTCCACCGGCAGCGACTCGGCGTAGTGCGCGCCGCCGCTCTGGATGGCCTCCTCGCGCTCCTCGGTCGGCGCCTCCAGCGTCACGTCCGACAGGTCCCGCAGCAGCCAGCCGACCTCTTCGGGTGGATACGAGGAGAAGGCGGGGCCGCGGAGGGGCTCGGGCAGCATGGTGGGCCTTTCGGGTACGTACAGGGGCTCGGGCGCGTACGAGGGCACGACCGCGAGCAGGACGTGCGGGGCGTGCGCGGCGAGCCGGGACAGCAGGCCGTCCGGCGCGTGCAGTGCGGGGGTGTCGGCGGCCGAGTCGACGACGGCGACCACGGCGTCGAAGCCGGCGCCGGCGACGTTGTAGGCGTAGCGCTCGCCGGGGCCGTCGGCGGGGTCGTCGTGGGCGGGGAAGACGATGCGGCTGCGTATCGCGTAGCCGGGGTCGTCGACCGCGAGAACGGGTGAGCGGGTGGTGGTGGAGTAGCGGACCTCGGCGTCGGTGACCTGCTCCAGCTCGCGGGCCAGCCTGAGCGGCGCGTACATCAGCTCCTCGAAGCCGAGCACGAGCACCCGGCGGGCGCCGGCGGGCAGCGCCTCGGCGAGCCGGGCGGCCATCGCGGGCAGGGCGCCCTCCAGGCGGGCGCGGTGCTCGGGGGTGAAGCCGTGCCGTCCGCCGTCGGGCAGGCCGCGGGGCCAGCACAGCTCGACGCGCGCGACCCGGCCGTGGGACCGCTCGGCGGGGCCGGCGGCCGGTTCGTACCGCGCGACCAGTTCCTGCCCCTTCTCCAGCACCCCCTCCGGCAGCCGTACGGTGCCCGAGGCGGCGGCGACCAGGTCGACCCGGGCACCGATCTCCCGCGCGAAGTCCCCGAGCCGGTCCGCGTCGGCCGCCGAGCGCATGTCGACCAGGGCCACCACGACGTACCGTCCGCGCGGGTAGCGCTCGTGCAGGTCACGGATGGTGTTGAGGACGGTGTTCCCGGTGGAGAACTCGTCGTCGACCAGCACCAGCGGGCCGTCGCCCACCAGCAGCGCCGGGTCCTCCGGCAGCAGCAGGTGCGAGGTGGCGTGGGAGTGGGACTCCTCGAAGCCGCCCGCCGCGGCCACGCCCGGCACCGGCCGGCGCGTGGAGTGCAGGTAGGGCGCCAGGCCCACTCCGTCGGCGACCGAGTGGCCGAGGCCGGTGGCGGTCTCCGCGTACCCGAGGACGACCGCCCCGCGGGCCTGCTCGGCGCCCAGCAGCGCGCGTACCCGGCGGCCGAGCGCGAACCCGTGGCCGTAGACGACGGACGGTGACTGCGGTACGTGTTTGCCGAGCACGTTCGACACGAGCAGATGCGCCCGCTTGGGGTTGCGGCGCAGCGCCATCCCCAGCAGGCCGGTCAGCTCCTCGTCGCCGGCGAGCTCGACTCCGAGCCGCTCGGCGACCCAGCTGCCCGACCAGACCCCGTTGTTCCCTGCGTTGTTCATGCGTCCCTTGGTGTTCTGCGGTTTCTCAGCCGGGGATTCCGGCCGCGAGGAGCTCCACGAAGCCGATGTCCTCGTTGGCCACGCCGAAGACCTCGGCACGGAGCACGGTCCGCTCGGCCCAGGCCCGGTGCGGTTTCACCTCGTTCATCTTGTTCGTGTACGCCGACCTCAGCACTCCCCCGCCGCAGCGTTCCGGCCGCAGGATGTCCTGGGCGTCGCTGAACTCCTCGTGGCTGACCACGGACAGCGCGTGCACCGGGAGCACGTGGGAGGGGTGGATACAGGTCTTGCCGAGCAGGCCGTTGGCCCGGTCGAGGGAGATCTCGCGCAGCAGTCCGTCCATGGCGTGCTCCAGGAGCGCCTCGCGCAGCTCCTCGGCCTGTCCGTCCAGGAAGGGGCTGCGGCGCAGCTGCGGCTTGAACATGCGCTCCTGGACACGGAAGTACTCCCATACCGGCCCGGTCACCGTGAACCCGGTGCCGTCGGCCCGCCCCAGCATGTTCACCACGTCGGCGATCACGGAGGCGACGATCTGGACGTCGTAGGCCGTCATGTCGGGGGCGCGGCGCAGTCCGTAGGAGGAGCAGAAGTCGGTCACGCCCAGGCGCAGCGCGAGCACCCGGTCGCGGTACTTGTCGACGGCGCGGGAGATGCCCTCCAGGGTCTCCACCCGCGACTCGCGGTACAGCAGCTGGGGCGATTCGAGGACGGGCATGCCGAACAGGCGCCGGCCGCTGTCCGCCTCGGCGTTCGCCATGGCCTCCAGGAAGGGGATGCCGCGTTCCTCGGTGAACTTCGGCAGCACGAATCCGGACAGCAGCCGGACGGCGGGGCCGAGGCGCCGGACGAGGTCGGGGATCTGCTCGGGCACCCGCACGCGGATGAACAGCAGCGGCAGGTCGGTCGCGGGCCCGGCGGCGAGTTCCGTGAACTGCCGTACGAGGTTCTCCTCGGCGTCCACGACGTCCTCGTCGCCGATCGAGTCCTCCAGGCACAGCACCATCGAGACCACGCCGCGGCCCGTCTGTTTCACGATGTCGTCGGCGAGCCTCGGCCGCGTGGCCGGGCTGTACAGCGTGGCGCCCAGGGCCACGGCGAGCAGCCGGGCCGGGGAGTCCGAGGTGAACTCGCAGGGTTCCCGGTGGAACAGGCGCTGCCGCACCTCCGGGGCGATGTGCCCGAAATGACGCATTGCACTCCCCGTGGTGATCGAGCGGTCCCTGTGGACTGTCCACAGGTGGCCGGTAATAGTACGTAGGGATCCATGTCAGGGGTTCCCGCCGGGCATGAATTTCAGGTAACCCGGCCATGACCATGCGAGTACCCCGCATTGTCGTGATCAGGACCGAGAGGGCAGGATGACCGCATGACGCACGCGATGCTGAAAGGGTCGAACGTCCCGCTCGAGGCCACCACGGTGCGCGCCGTGCTGCGCTGGACACCGGGGCAGGGGGTTCCGGATGTGGACGCCTCGGCGCTGCTCCTGGGCCCCGACGGCCGTGTGCGCTCCGACGAGGACTTCGTGTTCTACAACCAGCCCCGGCATCCCGCCGGGAAGGTGTGGCGGCTCGGCAAGAAGCGGGTCGCCGAGGGCCTGACCGACACGATCCAGACGGACCTGGCCGGTGTCGAGTCGGGAGTCGGCCAGATCCTGCTGGTGGCCTCCGCGGACGGCGTCACCTTCGACCGGGTGCGTGACCTGCGGATCCTGCTGTACGACGCCGCCGTCGCCGACGGTGAGCCGCTGGCCCGCTTCGACATCAAGCCGGAGACGGGTGAGGAGACCGCCCTGATCTGCGGCGAGCTGTACCGCCGTGGGGAGGGCTGGAAGTTCCGGGCCCTGGGTGAGGGCTATTCCAACGGCCTGAAGGGCCTGGCCACCGACTTCGGCATCTCGGTCGACGAGTCGGAGGCCCTGGAGGAACCCGGCGAGGCCCAGCCGCCCCGGTGGGCGGCCCCGGAGCCCGCGCGTCCGCTGCCCCCCGAGCAGCCGCCGGCGGTGCCGACGCAGCCGGCGTACGGCTATCCCCAGACCGCGGGGCAGCCGGCGTACGGCTATCCGCAGCCGACGGCCCCGGCGGCCGCGCAGTCGGGGTACGGCTATCCGCAGCCGGTGACGACGGTCGCCAACCCGGACTTCCGGCTGCCGCCGCAGGGCCCGCAGTTCATCGGCCGCTAGACCGCGTCGCCCTACCCGGGCGCCGGGCGGCCGGGAACCGGCTCGGGTGCCCAGCCCGGGGTCCGGCATCCCGGGATCCGGCTGCCCGGGGTCCGGCATCCCGAGGTCCAGCGGCACCGGCGCCCGGCAGCCCGGGACCCGACAACACACAACCCACGGCCCGACACCCCACGGCCCGGCAGCCCGGGACCCGGCAGCTCAGCACCCGGCAGCCCGCAGTCCGGCTGCCCGCGGTCCGACGGCTCAGCACCCGGCCGCCCGGGACCCGACAGCCCGCGGTCCTACAGCTCAGCACCCCGGCCGCCCGGGACCCGGTGTCAGCGGTCCGCCTTGGCCTTGTAGCCGCGGCCCCACTGCAGGCCCCAGCCGTACAGCCGGTCCAGTTCCGCCTGGAACCCGTACACGAACTTCACCTCGCGCCGCACGACCAGTTCCCCCTTGACGTTCTCGATCATGACGACCGCGCAGGAGCGGGCCTGGGGGTGGCGTTCGTCGAGGCCGATCTCGATCCGGGGGCCGTTGCTCGGGTAGAGCGTGACGACGGCGTGGGTGCGGTCGAAGGCGGGTGTCTGGTCGTAGATGTAGACGAAGACCAGCAGCCGCTTGATCTGGTCGCGGTGGTCGAGGTTGACGTACATCGTCTCGCCGGACGCCGAACCGAACCGGTCGTCGCCGCTGAGCTTGACGAACGGCGGCGCGTTGATCTCGCCCAGGTAGCCGCCGAGCGGCTGGACGACGCCCTTGGTTCCGTCCACCAGCTCGTACAGGCAGCCGAGGTCGAGGTCGACGTTGACCATGCTCTGGCTGTGCCCGATGACCTCGGGGGGCTTGAGCGCCTTGAAGGGATGCCGCAGCAGGCTCTCCCGCGGTGAGCCGCCGATGTCGGACGTGCGCATCCGCCAGTTCAGGTTGACGCGCAGGTGCCCGGTGGCCGCGCCCTGCTTCGTGAGGGACACCTGGTGGTGCCGCTTGGTCAGTTCTATCGCGTTGCTCGCCGCGCTGCCCGTGTCGAAGTCGGCCTCGCGGCCACGCCAGAGCCCGTCAAGAAAACCCATGCCCGCCCCCACCGTCCCGTTGAAAACCCCGGCGGGGCGGCCGGCGCGGGACTTCTCCTCGCCGGCCGCCCCGCTCAGAGCGTTCCGCACTGAAGCCCGGTTCACACCGGGAAGCGGCTCCTAGACCGAGACCTCAGTCTTCTCGGCCGAGCCCGTCGCTTTTCCCTCGGCCGCCGCCAGTGCGTTGTTGCGGCGCACCGACGACCAGAAGGACCAGGCGATCAGCACCACGCCGACGAGGCCGGTGATGACCTCGTTGATCTGGTACTGGATCGTGACCATGAGGATCACGGCCAGCGCGCCGATCGCGTAGTGCGCGCCGTGCTCCAGGTAGACGTAGTCGTCGAGGGTGCCCTGGCGGACCAGGTAGACGGTGAGCGACCGGACGTACATCGCGCCGATGCCGAGGCCCAGGGCCATCAGGACGATGTCGTTGGTGATGGCGAAGGCGCCGATCACGCCGTCGAAGGAGAACGACGCGTCCAGGACCTCCAGGTAGAGGAACATGAAGAACGCGGCCTTGCCGGCGAGGGTGACCGCCGAGCGCTCCTTGCCGCTGCGCGCGGCCTCTTCCTCCTCCTCGTGCTCGCGTTCCTCCTCCTCCTCGAGCCGGTCCTCGAAGTAGCCGGAGAGACCGCCGACGATCATGTACGTGATCAGGCCGGCGATGCCGGAGATCAGGACCGTCTGCGCCTTGTCCACGTGGACGCCGCCGTGCTGGTGGGCGTGGGTGGCGAAGGTGAAGGACGTGACCAGCAGGACGATCAGGGCGATGCAGACCGACAGCATGTCGACCTTGCCGAGCTTGGCCAGCGGCCGCTCCAGCCAGGCCAGCCACTTGATGTCCCGGTCCTCGAAGATGAAGTCGAGGAAGATCATCAGCAGGAACATGCCACCGAAGGCCGCGATCGACGGGTGGGCGTCGGTGACGAGCTGCTGGTACTTGTCCTTGTCGTTCAGCGCGAGGTCGACCGCGTCGATCGGACCGATCTTGGCGCTGATGGCCACGATGACGACGGGAAAGACCAGTCGCATGCCGAACACGGCGATGAGGACGCCGACCGTGAGGAAGATCTTCTGCCAGAAGGCACTCATCTTCTTCAGGATTCCGGCGTTGACCACCGCGTTGTCGAACGACAGCGAGATCTCCAGAACGGTGAGGATAGCCACGATGCCGAAGGCTTCCCACCCCCCGTAGAGGACCGCTGCGACCAGGCCGAGCGCGGTGATCGCGAACGACCAGCCGAAGGTTTTCAGAAGCACTGGCTACCCAATCCGTAGGTACGGGTCTCCCCCGCGCCGTACTCGGCTTTACGAAACGTTGACTCCGAAGTCTAGAGCGATGCCCCGCAGCCCCGACGCGTACCCCTGCCCTACGGCCCGGAACTTCCACTCGCCCTGGTAGCGGTAGAGCTCGCCGAAGATCATGGCGGTTTCGGTGGAGGCGTCCTCGCTCAGGTCGTAGCGTGCGAGTTCCTGGCCGTCGGCCTGGTTGACGACCCGGATGAAGGCGTTGCTGACCTGCCCGAACGTCTGGCCCCGCGCGTCCGCGTCGTGGATCGAGACGGGGAAGACGATCTTGTCGCAGTGGGCCGGCACCTTGACCAGGTCGACCAGGAGCGACTCGTCGTCGCCCTCGCCCTCGCCGGTGAGGTTGTCGCCGGTGTGCTCCACCGAGCCGTCCGGGCTCTTGAGCTGGTTGTAGAACACGAACCACTCGTCGCCCAGCACCCGCCCGCCGTTGCACAGCAGTGCGCTGGCGTCGAGGTCGAAGGCGGCTCCGGTGGTGGAGCGCGCGTCCCAGCCGAGCCCGACCATCACCTGCGTGAGGTTCGGAGCGGCCTTGGACAGGGAGACATTGCCTCCCTTGGCAAGCGTGACGCCCATGCTGCTGGTCCCTCCCCGAGACGTACCTACCTGGGTTGTCCTGCGCGTCCGGCGCCGCACGCGGGGTGCGGCGCCGGACGGTGCGGTGCTCGGGCTCAGACGTTGACGCCGAAGTCCTGCGCGATGCCGCGCAGGCCCGAGGCGTACCCCTGGCCGATGGCACGGAACTTCCACTCCGCGCCGTGCCGGTACAGCTCGCCGAAGACCATGGCGGTCTCCGTGGAGGCGTCCTCGGAGAGGTCGTAGCGGGCGATCTCCGCCTCGCCCGCCTGGTTCACGACGCGGATGAACGCGTTGCGGACCTGGCCGAAGGACTGCTGGCGGTTCTCGGCGTCGTAGATCGAGACCGGGAAGACGATCTTCTCCACGTCGGCCGGGACACCGGCCAGGTTGATCTTGATCTGCTCGTCGTCGCCCTCGCCCTCACCCGTGACGTTGTCGCCGGTGTGCTCCACCGAGCCGTCCGGGCTCTTGAGGTTGTTGAAGAAGACGAAGTTGGCGTCGCTGCTGACCTTGCCCTCGGCGTTCGTCAGGATGGCGCTGGCGTCGAGGTCGAAGTCGGTGCCGGTGGTGGTGCGGACGTCCCACCCCAGACCGACGATGACCGCGGTCAGGCCAGGGGCCTCCTTGGTCAGTGATACGTTGCCGCCCTTGCTGAGGCTGACTCCCACGAGTCCTCCAATGATGTCCAGGGGCGGGGAGCCCCGCCGTGCGTCGGATATCGGATCAACGATTCGATCCTAGTGACGGGTTCCCGCCCTACGCAGGGCTTGGAGCCGAAGAATCACAGGGTGTCGAGCGCCTTGACGTACTCGTTCAGGTCGCGGGCGTCCGGCAGGCCGTTGACGACCGTCCAGCGCACCACGCCCTCCTTGTCGATGACGAAGGTCCCGCGCACCGCGCAGCCCTTGTCCTCGTCGAAGACCCCGTAGGCGCGCGAGGTGGCGCCGTGCGGCCAGAAGTCGGACAGCAGCGGGTACTCCAGGCCCTCCTGCTCGGCGAAGACGCGCAGGGTGTGGATGGAGTCGTTGGACACCGCGAGCAGCTGGGTCTCGCGGTCGGAGAACTGCGGCAGGTTGTCGCGCAGCTCGCACAGTTCGCCGGTGCACACGCCGGTGAAGGCGAAGGGGTAGAAGAGCAGCACCACGTTCTGGTGGCCGCGGAAGTCGGACAGCCGAACGGTCCGGCCGTGGTTGTCCTTGAGCTCGAAGCCGGGGGCCTTGTCGCCGACCTGGATCGCCATCGCCTTCATGTCCCTTCGGTGGGGCTGTTCGGGTGAGTGAACACCCTACGCAGCGGGTCACCGGGGGTCACGGACGGGCCGACCGGAGTCGGCCCGTCCGGCGTCTGCGGAGGATCACCTCTTGGACTTGGCCGCCTTCGGAGTCACCAGCCGGCTGCCGCTCCAGTCCTTGCCCACACTGACGCTCTTCGACGCGGACAGCCCCGCCGTCGTCGCGGCTTCGGAGATGTCGCTCGGCTCCACGTAGCCGTCCCGGCCGGTCTTCGGGGTCAGCAGCAGGATCGAGCCGCCCTCCTCGATGTACGTGATGGCATCCACCAGTACGTCGGTCAGGTCGCCGTCGTCGTCGCGGAACCACAGGACAACGGCGTCGGCGACGTCGTCGTATTCCTCGTCCACGAGATCACTGCCGATGACTTCCTCAATGGCCTCGCGGAGTTCCTGGTCTACGTCGTCGTCGTAGCCGATCTCCTGGACCACCTGCTCGGGCTGGAATCCCAGCCTGACGGCAGGGCTAGTCCGCTCCTCCGCGTGGTCCGCGGTCGCGCTCACGGGTTGCCTCCTGATCTTGTTTCGGTGAATGTCTCAGCCACGCGCGTGCGCGAAGCATTGGCCGTAGTCCACACGGGCGGGGCGGATCGCGCAAGTACCCGGCCGTTCAGACCGCCGAAACGGTGACTTTCCGGGCCGTGTCGCCGCAACTCCAGGCACGCCGCCCGGATGTGAGGTGATGCACACCACACCTTTCTGCCCCGTTTGTGTGTTTGGGAACCAGACCTGATGCGGCAGATCCAGTTACCCCGGAGTAGAGATGACGTTTGACGCCCCGAGGTACACGATGGGGAACGGCGCAGGAACGCCGAAACCCCAGCGCAAAGCAGCCCTCTGACAGGTAAGGAACAGCGTGGCTTCCGGATCCGATCGCAACCCGATCATCATTGGCGGCCTTCCGAGTCAGGTTCCTGACTTCGACCCCGAGGAAACGCAGGAGTGGCTCGACTCCCTCGACGCCGCCGTGGACGAGCGCGGCCGGGAGCGGGCCCGCTATCTGATGCTGCGGCTGATCGAGCGGGCCCGCGAGAAGCGCGTGGCCGTGCCGGAGATGCGCAGCACGGACTACGTCAACACCATCCCCACCAAGAGCGAGCCGTTCTTCCCCGGCAACGAGGAGATCGAACGGAAGGTCCTGAACGCGACCCGGTGGAACGCCGCGGTCATGGTCTCCCGCGCCCAGCGGCCGGGCATCGGGGTCGGCGGCCACATCGCCACCTTCGCCTCCTCGGCCTCTCTCTACGACGTCGGCTTCAACCACTTCTTCCGCGGCAAGGACGAGGGCGACGGCGGTGACCAGGTCTTCTTCCAGGGCCACGCCTCCCCCGGCATCTACGCCCGGGCGTTCCTGCTGGACCGTCTGAGCGAGCAGAACCTGGACGCGTTCCGGCAGGAGAAGTCGAAGGCCCCCTACGGCCTCTCCAGCTACCCGCACCCGCGGCTGATGCCGGACTTCTGGGAGTTCCCGACCGTGTCGATGGGCCTGGGCCCGATCGGCGCGATCTACCAGGCGCGGATGAACCGCTACATGCAGGCGCGCGAGATCGCGGACACGTCCAAGTCGCACGTGTGGGCGTTCCTCGGCGACGGCGAGATGGACGAGCCGGAGTCGCTCGGCCAGCTGTCCATCGCCGCTCGCGAGGGCCTGGACAACCTGACCTTCGTGGTGAACTGCAACCTGCAGCGGCTGGACGGCCCGGTGCGCGGCAACGGCAAGGTCATCCAGGAGCTGGAGTCGATCTTCCGGGGCGCCGGCTGGAACGTGATCAAGCTGATCTGGGACCGCTCCTGGGACCCGCTGCTGGCGCAGGACCGCGACGGCGTGCTGGTCAACAGGATGAACACCACGCCCGACGGCCAGTTCCAGACGTACGCCACCGAGACCGGCTCCTACATCCGCGAGCACTTCTTCGGTGACGACCAGCGGCTGCGCGCGATGGTCGCGAACATGACCGACGACCAGATCCTGCACCTGGGCCGCGGCGGCCACGACCACCGGAAGATCTTCGCGGCGTTCGCGGCGGCCAAGGCGCACAAGGGCCAGCCGACGGTGATCCTCGCCAAGACGGTCAAGGGCTGGACGCTGGGCCCGAACTTCGAGGGCCGCAACGCCACCCACCAGATGAAGAAGCTGACGGTCGACGACCTCAAGGGCTTCCGCGACCGGCTGCACCTGCCGATCACCGACCGGGAGCTGGAGTCCGGCGCGCCGCCGTACTACCACCCGGGCCGGAACTCGGAGGAGATCCAGTACATGCACGACCGCCGGCAGGGGCTCGGCGGGTACGTCCCCACGCGCGTGGTGCGGGCCCAGCCGCTCGCCCTGCCCGGGGACAAGACGTACGCGAGTGTGAAGAAGGGCTCGGGTCAGCAGTCGATCGCCACGACCATGGCGTTCGTGCGGCTGCTCAAGGACCTCATGCGGGACAAGGAGATCGGCAGGCGGTTCGTGCTGATCGCACCGGACGAGTACCGCACGTTCGGCATGGACTCCTTCTTCCCGAGCGCGAAGATCTACAACCCGCTCGGCCAGCAGTACGAGGCGGTGGACCGGGACCTGCTGCTCGCGTACAAGGAGTCGCCGACCGGGCAGATGCTGCACGACGGCATCTCGGAGGCCGGCTGCACGGCCTCGCTGATCGCGGCGGGCTCCGCCTACGCGACACACGGCGAGCCGCTCATCCCGGTCTACGTCTTCTACTCGATGTTCGGTTTCCAGCGCACCGGCGACCAGTTCTGGCAGATGGCCGACCAGTTGGCGCGCGGTTTCGTGCTCGGGGCGACGGCCGGCCGGACGACGCTGACCGGTGAGGGGCTCCAGCACGCGGACGGCCACTCGCAGCTGCTGGCCTCGACGAACCCGGGCTGTGTGGCGTACGACCCGGCCTACGGCTTCGAGATCGCGCACATCGTGCAGGACGGCCTGCGCCGGATGTACGGGCCCGACAGCGAGGACGTCTTCTACTACCTCACCGTCTACAACGAGCCCATCCAGCACCCGGCCGAGCCGGAGAACGTGGACGCCGAGGGCATCGTCAAGGGCATCCACCGCTTCAGCGAGGGCACCTCGGGATCGATCCCGGCGCAGGTCATCGCGTCGGGTGTGGCGGTGCCGTGGGCGATCGAGGCGCAGCGGATCCTCGCCGAGGAGTGGAACGTGCGCGCCGACGTCTGGTCGGCGACCTCCTGGAACGAGCTGCGCCGCGAGGCCGTCGAGGTGGAGCGGCACAACCTGCTGCACCCCGAGGAGGAGCAGCGTGTGCCGTACGTGACGCGGAAACTCGCCGGGGCCCAGGGGCCGTTCGTGGCGGTGTCCGACTGGATGCGGTCGGTGCCGGACCAGATCGCGCGCTGGGTGCCGGGGACGTACCAGTCGCTCGGTGCGGACGGCTTCGGGTTCGCTGACACGCGCGGTGCGGCGCGGCGCTTCTTCCACATCGACGCGCAGTCGATCGTGCTGGGCGTGCTGACCGAGCTGGCGAAGGAGGGGAAGGTGGACCGGTCCGTGCTGAAGCAGGCGATCGACCGCTACCAGCTCCTCGACGCCTCGGCGGCGGACCCCGGCGCCGCGGGCGGCGACGCGTAGGACGTGCGGTGCACGGAGGGCGGCGGGGCCTGAGGGCTCCGCCGCCTCTCGTACGGGGCCCCTTGCCCGTTTCTTTACCATGCGGGCATGGAGCAACAGTCGGCACAGGTCCGGTGGGAGCAGTTCAGCCAACGTCCGCTGCTGGCACTGGCCGTGCTGTTCGCCGTCGCCTACGCGGTGCCGATCGTGGACAGTTCGGCGGGGCTTTCGCTGACCTTCGGGTGCACGGTGGCCGAGTGGGTGGTGTGGGGGGCGTTCGCCGCGGACTACCTGGTGCGGCTGGGGCTGGCCCGGCGGCGCCGGGAGTTCGTGCGCACGCACTGGCTGGACCTGTGCGCGGTGGTGCTGCCCCTGCTCCAGCCGCTGCGGCTGCTCCGGCTGGTCTCGACCCTGATGCTGGTGGGGCGGCGGGCCCGGATGGCCTCGCAGATCCGGCTCACCACGTATGTCGCCGGCGCGGTGGTGGGGCTGCTGATGTTCGGCTCGCTGGCGGTGCTCTCGGTGGAGCGGGAGGCCCCGCACGGGAACATCCTGACGCTGGGTGACGCGGTGTGGTGGTCGTTCACCACCATGACCACCGTGGGGTACGGCGACCACGCCCCGACCACCGGCCTGGGCCGCATGATCGCGGTGGGACTGATGCTCTCCGGGATCGCCCTGCTGGGTGTGGTGACCGCGAACATCGCCGCGTGGTTCATCTCGCGCTTCGAGAAGGACGACGACACCGAGCGCCGTCAGACGGAGGCCATCGAGGCGCTGACGGCGGAGGTGCGGGCCCTGCGGGGGGAGGTCGCCGCGCTGCGGACGCCGGCCGGAACGGCCCTCGCCGGCACATGGGTGAGCTCCCGGCCCGTGCGCCGGGAGCCCTTCCCTCACCTGCCCGGGTCAGAACAGACCGCTGCCCGGGGCCGCCGCTCCGGCGAGCCAGACGATCGCCAGGAGGATGTCGATCGCACCCAGGACGACGGCGACCAGGGCCGGGATCGAGCGACTGCCGCCCGACCAGCTGCGACCCATGGCCAGCCAGCCGCAGACGACCGCCACCGGGCCGAGGATGATCCCCAGCACGAAGAAACCGGCGACCGCGCAGACGACTCCGATGATTCCGAGCGTCGCGCGATCCGGCCCTGCCCCGACCGCGACTCCGCTCGACCGGGGGGACCCCCATCGTGACCTCGTGCGGCTACCTGAGCGAGGGTGACCGCGCGTTCCCTGTCCGAAGCCCGCCATCATCAACTCCCTGAACCACATGGTTGGTTGGGTTCGTTCTGGGTTCGGTGGTGCGGGTACCCCGGCTGCTGCCGTTCATCCCCGGGCACGAGACGGCGCCCTTCCGGTCTGCGGGCGCGCCACCCCCCTCCGGCAGCGCGCCGCAGCACCGGCCGCCCTCCGGGGCACCGCGAGCGGCCCGGACGTGCGCCGGGGACATGCCTGCGGAGGGCTTGACCCACTGTGACCCGCGGCGCGCACCGGCTGTGAGGAATCTTTAGCTTTGTCACCCTGATAGGCGAACTCCGCGTACCCTCGGCGCCGTTCGCCGGAACCACGCGGAGTCCGCCCCCCAGGTCAGATGTGCGCGGCGCCCGCGCCCGCCTCCGCGTTCTCGCCGCGCCTGGTGAGCAGCGCGACCAGCACCGCGACGGCGGCGACTCCGGCGGCGACCAGCGACGCCAGGCTCATGCCGGAGATGAAGGTGTCGTGCGCGACGTCCGCGATCTTCGCGGCGATCGCCTCGGGCGTGCCCTTGGCCACCGGTGCCACGCCGACCTGGACCGCCTCCGACGCCTGGTCCAGCTGGGCCGGGGTGAGCTTCGGCAGGCCGGCGTCCGCCCAGTTGCCCGCGAGGTCGCCGTCCACCTTGGAGGCCATGACGGCGCCGAGGACGGCCGTACCGAGGCTGCCGCCGATCTGCATCGCGGCCTGCTGGAGACCGCCGGCGACCCCGGAGAGCTCCATGGGCGCGTTGCCGACGATGACCTCGGTCGCGCCGACCATGACCGGGGCGAGGCCGAGGCCCAGCAGGGCGAACCACAGGGACATGGTGGCGCTGCCGGTGTCCACCTTCAGGGTGGACATGCCGTACATGGCGATCGCGGTGGCCGCCATGCCGCCGGCCAGCGGGACGCGCGGGCCGAGCTTGGTGATCATCGCGCCCGCCAGCGGGGAGCCGACGATCATCATCCCGGTGAGTGGGAGCAGGTGCAGACCGGCGTCGATCGGGCTCATGCCGTGCACGTTCTGGAGGTAGAACGTCACGAAGAAGAGGCCGCCCATGAAGGCGATGGCCATCAGCACCATGAGGACCACACCCGCGGACAGCGGGACGGAGCGGAACAGTCCGAGCGGGATCAGCGGTTCCTTCACCTTCGTCTCCCAGAAGGAGAAGACGGCGAAGCCCACCGCGGACACGGCGACGAACGTCCAGGTACGGCCGTCGCCCCAGCCCCAGGCCGGCGCCTTGATGAGCGCCCACACCAGGCAGAACATCGCGCCGGACAGCAGCACGATGCCGAGGACGTCGAAGGACCGGGGGGCGTTCTCCGCGCGGTGGTCGAGCAGGATCAGCGTGCCGAGGACCAGCGCGAGGACGCCGACGGGCACGTTGATGAAGAACACCGACTGCCAGTTGACGTGCTCGACCAGCACACCGCCGAGGATCGGGCCGCCCGCGGTGGAGGCGCCGATGACCATGCCCCAGATGCCGATGGCCATGTTGAGCTTCTCGGCGGGGAAGGTGGCGCGCAGCAGGCCGAGCGCGGCCGGCATCAGCAGCGCGCCGAACAGCCCCTGCAGGACGCGGAAGGTGACGACCAGCGCGATGCTGCCGGACAGGCCGATGGCGCCGGAGGCGGCCGCGAAGCCGACCACGCCGATCAGGAAGGTCTGGCGGTGACCGAAGCGGTCACCGAGCTTGCCCGCGGTGATGAGGCAGACCGCGAGGGCGAGGAAGTAGCCGTTGGTGATCCACTGGACGTCGGCGAAGCTGGCGTTGAGGTCCTTCTGGATGGCCGGGTTGGCGATGGCCACGATGGTGCCGTCGAGGGCCACCATCATGACTCCGACGGCGACCGTGATGAGGGTGAACCAGGGATGGCCGCGCAGCCCGGAGGACGGCGACCGGTCGGACGGGTCCGCCGGTGCCGTGTCCCCCGGGCCCGCCGTACCGATGGTGGTCTGACTAGTCATACGTTCGAGGCTAGTGACAGCCACTGACAGTTGACAAACCAATTCACAAGTCGGTAACTGTCACGACACTCACTCCTTGCCCCGAGCAGGGAGAACCGTCAGAAGGAGAGGCCGTGGAGACAGCGGGTGCCGCTCAGCCGGTACCGCGACCGGGGCTGCGCGAACGCAAGAAGCAACGCACCCGGGACGCCCTGCTGCGGGCCGCCCTCGACCTGTTCACGGACCGGGGGTACGAGCGCACGACCGTCGACGACATCGCCGAGGCCGTCGACGTCTCGCAGCGCACCTTCTTCCGCTACTTCGCGAGCAAGGAGGACGCGGTCTTCTTCGCGCCGCAGCTCGCGGAGTCCCACTTCACCGAGGCCGTCCTGGCGCGACCGCCGCACGAACCCCCGCTGGAGGCACTGCGCCGGGCCGTCCTGGAGAGCTGGCACACCATCGGTGAGGCCATCGAGCGGGTCGTGCCGCTCGAACTCCATCTGCGCACCTACCGGGTGATCGAGTCGACGCCCGCGCTGCTCGCCGCGCACCTGCGGCGTTCGGCGGAGCTGGAGGAGCGGATCGCCCGCATTATCGCCGAGCGCGAGGGACTGGACGTGGAGGCGGACCCCCGGCCGCGCCTGCTGGTGGCCGTCTTCAGCGCCGTGATCCGGGTGACCGAGCGGAAGTGGTCGGTGGGCACCGAGGTCAGCACCGAGGCCATGCGGGAGCTGACCGCCGCCTACCTCGATCAGGTGGGCCCGGACCTGCTGGGGAACTGGCGTACGGGCTGAGGACCACGTCACGGGTCCTGAAACCGTGATCCGCGTCACTTGGTTGACGCGAGACCCTCTCGTTCTCCTAGTGTGTCCTTTCAGTGACTTCCTTCGACACCTCCCCGCAACTGAACGTCTGGCGCGCACTGCTCGCGCTGGCCGTCGTGTTCGTCATGCTGGCGACCACCGGATGGACCGCGCTGCGCCACCACCGGGTGACCACCGCGCTCCAGACCTCGCTCTCCGCATGGGAGCACGGGCACATCCAGGGACACCCGCTGCCGGACCCGGACGCGGCACCCGACGTGCTCGGCCGGTTCTTCGCCTCGCTCACCGCGCAGCAACGCGACCGGCTCGCGCACCGCTACCCCCTCGCCGTCGGCAACATGAACGGCGCCCCGGTCGCCCTGCGCTACCGCGCCAACCGTCTCGCGCTCGACAAGGCCCGCCGGGTCGAACTCAGGCGCATGCACGACAGCCGGCTCTCGCAGGACGGGCAGCAGACGGCCGGCCGCCGCAAGAACCGCTTCGAGGCGCTGCTGAGCGGACACCGCAAGATCCTCGCCTTCGACCCGGCCGGTTCGGGGCGGGTCGCCGAGGTCTTCGGCAGCCTGTCCAGGGCCGAGCGGGTCTCCGTCGTCGTCCCCGGCGTGGACACCGACCTCCTCACCTTCCAGCGCACCGACCGCAGGTACTCCGCGCCCGTCGGCATGGCGAAGTCGCTGTACGCGGCCGAGCGCGACGCCGGCCCCGACACACGTACGGCCGTGATCGCCTGGGCCGACTACACGACCCCCGACGGGCTCGGCATCGACTCGGCCACCGCGATGCGCGCCGAGGACGGCGCGCTCCGGCTGAACGCGCTGCTGCGCGGCCTGCCCGGCCACGCGCCCGTCTCGCTGTTCTGCCACAGCTACGGCTCCGTGGTGTGCGGTCTGGCCGCGCACGACCTGCCGCACCGCGTGGCCGACATAGCGGTGGCCGCGAGCCCGGGCATGCGCGCCGGAAGCGCCGAGCGCCTGCGCACCTCGGCCCGGGTGTGGGCGATGCGGGACGCCACCGACTGGGTGCGGGAGGTGCCGTACCTGGAGGTCGGCGGGCTGGGTCACGGCGCCGATCCGGTGTCCTCGGGCTTCGGCGCGCGGGTGCTGTCGGCGCAGGGTGCCAGGGGACACAGCGGCTACTTCGAGCCGGGCACGGCGAGCCTGCTGAACTTCGCCGAGATCGGCGTCGGCGCGTACCGCTCGGTGGTGTGCGCGGACGAGGACAACCGGTGCTGGAAGGGTCTGTCCGGCACGACGACGGTCGGACGCGCGTAGAGGCGCGGAAACCGCGGTCTGCGCGGAGAGGGGACGGAGGAGCTCGTGCCGCATACGATGAGCCGCATGGGTGACGTACTGGCCGGATTTCATGCCGCCTGGGAGTTCGATTCCGACTCCGTGCTCATCCGTTACGAACGGGGCATACGCACCCCCAAGCTCTTCCAGGCCCTCGGGGAACGCCGGATCCCGCTGGACGCGATCGCCGGGGTGACGCTGACCCCCGGCCGGCGCGGCACCGTCGTCCTGCGGGCCGAGCCGAGGCCCGGCGCCGACCCGCTGATGGAGGCGGCGGCGGGGCAGCTCAGGGAGGGCTGCGACCCCTACCGGCTGGTGCTGTCCGGGGAGCGGGAGACGCTCGCCGAGTACTACGCCGACGAACTGCGGTCACAGCTGCGCGAGTCGGGGCCCGCCGACCGGTTCCTGGTGCCGGCCCCCGAGGTGCCGCTGAAGTTCAAGGCGTACGACGGCAAGGCGTCCTTCGACGGGAAGACCGTCCGCTTCCGGTGGTTCTGGACGGGCGCGTCCTCCGCCAAGTGGAAGGCCGGCGACCAGAGTTTCCCGGTCGCCGACCTGAGCGGCGTCGAGTGGCGCTCCCCCGAGGTGTTCGAGGGACATCTGCGCCTGGTGCCGCGCGAGGCGGGCACCGGGCAGGCGGCGCAGGCCGACCACGATCCCGCCTCGGTCGTCTTCGGCCTGGGGTACGGGCCCGTCCACGAGTCGCTGCCGTTCGCCGCGGCCGTGCTGGCCGCCGTACGCTCCCGCGGGACGGTCGCCGTGCCGGCCCCGCCCCGCCGCGACCCCGCCGAGATCGCCGAGCGGATCCGCCACCTCGGGGAGCTGCACCAGGCCGGCCTGGTGACCGACGAGGAGTTCTCCGTGAAGAAGGCGGAGCTGCTCGCCGAGCTCTGAAACGCGCCGGCGTACGGCTATTCGCGTCCGGCCGAGGTGAACGACATGTCCGCGTAGCGGTCGCCCGCCACCTTGGCCGCTATCGGCTCCAGCAGGGACAGTTCGTCCTCGCTCAGCACGATGCGGGTCGCCGCCGTGTTCTCCTCCACCCTGCCCGGCTTGCGGGTGCCCGGGATCGGGACCACCGTCAGGCCGTGCACCGACGCCTGCTGCTGGACCCACGCCAGGGCTATCTGGCCGGGCGAGGCGCCGTGGGCCTCGGCGACCGCGCGGACCGGGTCGAGCAGGGCCGCGTTGGCGGCCGCGTTGTCCCCGGTGAAGCGGGGCTGCCGGCGGCGGAAGTCGTCCGCGCCGAGGTCCTGTTCGGCGTCGGTGAAGGAGCCGGTGAGGAACCCGCGGCCGAGCGGCGAGTACGGCACGAGGGTCACGCCCAGCTCGCGGGCCGCCGGGACGACGTAGGTCTCGATGTCACGACTGAACAGTGACCACTCCGACTGCACGGCGGCGATCGGGTGCACCGCCTGCGCGGCCCGCAGCTCGCCGGCGGTGACCTCGCTGAGCCCGAGGTGCCTGACCTTGCCCTCGCGCACCAGCTCGGCCATCGTGCCGACGGACTCCTCGACCGGCACGTTCACGTCGCGGCGGTGCATGTAGTAGAGGTCGATGACGTCGACGTCCAGGCGCCGCAGGCTCGCCTCGACGGCCGCGCGGATGTACGGCGGGTCGTTGCGGACGACCCGCCGGGTCGGCTCGCCGGGCGGGATGGACAGGGCGAACTTCGTGGCGATGACGACCTCGTCGCGGTGCGCCTTGAGGAACGGGGACAGGAACCGCTCGTTCTCCCCGGCGGCGTAGGCGTCCGCCGTGTCGTACAGGGTCACGCCGAGTTCCAGCGCCCGTTCCAGGGTGGCACGGGACTGATCCGCGTCCGAGGGGCCGTAGGCGAAGCTCATGCCCATGCAGCCGAGGCCCTGCACGCCCACCTCGGGTCCGTCGCCGGCCAGCCGTGCGGTGGGGATCGTGCCGTGCGTCATCCGACTTTCTCCTTCTCGTAGGCGCGTCCCGCGTCGGCGTAGAAGCTGATCTTCCGGTCGAGCACCGCGAGGGTGTCCCGCAGTTCCTCGATCCGGGAGAGCACGTCGCGGCGGGTCGCCTCCAGCAGTTCGAAGCGCTCGGTGTAGGTCTGGTCGCCCTCGCGCACCAGCTCCGCGTACCGCACCATGTCGGCGACCGGCATGCCGGTCAGCCGCAGCTTGCCGACGAGGTCGAGCCAGTCCAGGTCGCGGTTGCTGTAGCGGCGCTGGCCGGTGTGCGAGCGGTCGATGTGCGGCATCAGGCCGATGCGCTCGTACCAGCGCAGGGTGTGGGCCGTCAGGCCGGTGAAGGCGACGACCTCGCTGATCGTGTAACCGTCCTGGCCTTCCGGGCGCCGGTGGGGGTGCGGCGGGGCCGCGCAGTTGTCGGTCCTGGTACCCGGGGTCTCCGTCGCCGTCATGGCCCCACGCTAAGGGCCTGGAGCGCACTCGAAGCAAGCAGGAGGGGTAAGAATTCCACACGACGTGGCACCGGCCCGGTGACTACCGTGCGGTGCATGAGTCTCGTACGCCGCGCCACCCCCGAGGACGCCGTGGAAGTCCTGCGTCTGCGCCAGGTGATGATCGATTCACTGCCGGGCTCGGAGCCCGGCACGGCGTGGCACGCGCAGGCGCTGCCCGTGCTGCGCCGACGGATCGCGGGGGACGAGGACTTCGCGGCCTTCGTCGTGGACCACCCGGACCGGCCGGAGGCACTCGCGGCCCTGGCGGCAGGCACGGTCGACTACCGCATCGGGAAGGCGGCCGATCCGCTGGGGCGGGGCGGGTACGTCTTCAGCGTCGCCACCGACCCGGACGCCCGGCGCCGGGGGTACGCGCGCGCGTGCGTGGAGGAGCTCCTGAGCTGGTTCCGCGAGCGGGGAGCGGGACAGGTCCTCCTCACCGCGTCCGCCGAGGCGGAGCCGCTGTACGCCTCCCTCGGCTTCGTCCGCAAACCGGACCCCGCGATGGGGCTGACCCTCTGAGCACTTAGGCTCCTCAGCATGTCCTTGCAGAGCCTCGCGTTGATCGAGAACTGGCCGGTTCCCACCGCTGCGGCGGGGGTCGTCCGCGCGGACGGCACGGTCCTGGCCACCCACGGACCCGCCGGGCAGCCCTTCCGGCTGGCCTCGGTCACCAAGCCGCTCGCGGCCTACGCGGTGCTGGTGGCCCACGAGGAGGGCGCGATCGACCTCGACGAGCCCGCCGGGCCGCCCGGGGCGACGGTGCGCCATCTCCTCGCGCACACCTCGGGCCTGGCCTTCGACGAGCACCGGGTGACGGCCCCGCCCGGTGAGCGGCGGCTGTACTCGAACGCCGGGTTCGAGCAGCTCGGGGACCACATCGCGAAGGCGGCCGAGATGCCGTTCGCCGAGTACCTGCGGCAGGCGGTGCTGGAGCCGCTGGGGATGACGTCGACCTCGCTGGAGGGCTCGCCGGCGAAGGACGGGCGGTCCACGGTCGGGGACCTGCTGCGGTTCGCGGCGGAGGTGCAGGCGCCCCGGCTGCTCGACGCCCGGACCGTCGCGGCGGCGATGACCGTCCAGTACGCGGGGACGAAGGGCGTGCTGCCGGGCTACGGCCACCAGAACCCCAACGACTGGGGCCTCGGCTTCGAGATCCGGGACTCCAAGTCGCCCCACTGGACCGGAAGTTCGTCCTCCCCGCGTACGTTCGGCCACTTCGGCCAGTCCGGTACGTTCCTGTGGATCGACCCGGACGCGCGTGCGGCCTGTGTGGCCCTCACGGACCGCGCCTTCGGCCCCTGGGCGACCGAGGCGTGGCCGGCGTTCACGGACGCGGTGCTCGCCGAGCTCCGGGACGCGCGCTAGGACATCTCCCACACGAGCAGTTCGGCCGGGGTCACCGCGATCGCGGCCACGCCCTCGGCGTCGGTGATCCGGGCCGCGTCGCCCGCCCCCAACTCCTCGTCGTCGAGCCGCACTTCACCGCGGACGACGTGGACGTAGACGTGCCGCCCGTCCGGCACCGCGGTCCGCTCCCCCGCCGCCAGCCGCCGCACGTGCAGCAGCGCGCCCGCTTCCGGGACGGCGTACGGCGTGGAGTCGGCGATGCCGTGGACCGTCTCGTACGACGGGTCGCCGCCCGGGGTGAGCGGCGCCAGCCACATCTGGACGAAGACCAGCGGGGCCGGGCCGTCGTTGCGCTCGACGTGCCGCACGCCCGACGCGGAGCTCAGACGCTGCACGTCCCCGGGGCGCACCCGGCTCTCCCGGCCGATCGAGTCGCGGTGCGTCAGCTCGCCCTCGACCACCCAGGTCACGATCTCGGTGTGGCTGTGCGGATGCTCGCCGAAACCGGCGCCGGGGGCGAGCCGCTCCTCGTTGCAGGCGAGCACGGCGCCGAAGCGGAGGTTGCCGGGGTCGTAGTGCGGGCCGAAGGAGAAGGCGTGCCACGACTCGATCCCGGCCTCGGCGTCACCCCCCGGATAGCGCTCCGCGGCGCGCCGTACGTCCATCACGAGCCCCACGGTAGCCCCGCCGGGCAACTGAACCCCCCAACCCCGCGCGACCGGCAAGAGCCCACCAAGTCCCACTGCCCCCACGCGTCGGCCGCGAGGGAGCCGCAGGGGGCGCGCCGGTGCCGGGACGGCGAAGGAGCGCGGGCGGACCGACACGGAGCCGCTCTGCCCGCCACCAGCCTCCACGACCGGCAAGAGCCCACCAAGTCCCACTGCCCCCACGCGTCGGCCGCGAGGGAGCCGCAGGGGGCGCGCCCCCGAAGGCGACCGAGCCATCCAGCACAGCCCCGCACCCACCCGGCAGCGCACCCGCGCGTCCGGATAAGGCAGTCTTGTCCCGTGCCCGAACCCGAAACCCATCCTCCCGAAGCCGCAGTGGCCGCCGCCCACCCGCACCCCGCGACGCTGAAGCGGCTGGAGAGGTCGTCCGGAAGTCTCGCCGCGCAGGCCATCGCGCGGATGGACGAGACGCTGTCGTGGTACCGGGCGATGCCCCCGGAGAACCGTTCCTGGATCGGGCTGGTCGCCCAGGCGGGCATCGCCGCCTTCACCGAGTGGTTCCGCTACCCGGACGCCCCGCAGGCCATCTCCACGGACGTGTTCGGCACGGCCCCGCGCGAGCTGACCCGGGCCATCACACTGCGGCAGACCGTGGAGATGGTGCGCACCACCATCGAGGTCATGGAGTCCGCGATCGACGAGGTCGCGGCGCCCGGGGACGAGTCCGTGCTGCGTGAGGCGCTGCTCGTGTACGCCCGGGAGATCGCCTTCGCCACCGCCCAGGTCTACGCGCAGGCCGCCGAGGCCCGCGGGGCCTGGGACGCCCGCCTGGAGTCGCTGGTGGTGAACGCCGTACTCAGCGGGGAGGCCGACGAGGGGGCCGTCAGCCGGGCTGCGGCTCTCGGCTGGAACTCCCCGGAGCATGTGTGCGTGGTGCTGGGCACCGCCCCGGAGGGCGATTCGGAACTGACCGTCGAGGCCATCCGGCGGGCCGCCCGGCACGCCAAGCTCCAGGTCCTCACCGGGGTGCTCGGGGACCGGCTCGTGGTCATCGCGGGCGGCAGCGACAACCCGCTCGCCGTCGCCAAGTCGCTGATCGGCCCGTTCGCGGCGGGCTCGGTGGTGGCGGGCCCGGTGGTGCCCGATCTGCTCGCCGCGACCCGGTCCGCGCAGGCCGCGGCCGCCGGGCTCAAGGCGGGTACGGCCTGGCAGGACGCCCCACGGCCGGTCCTCGCGGACGATCTGCTGCCGGAGCGCGCGATGGCCGGCGACCCCTCGGCCCGCGAGCAGCTGGTGGAGGAGATCTACAGACCGCTCGAGGAGGCCGGGTCCGCGCTGCTGGAGACGCTCTCCGTCTATCTCGAGCAGGCGAGCAGTCTGGAGGGGGCCGCCAGGATGCTCTTCGTCCATCCGAACACCGTGCGCTACCGGCTTCGACGTGTGACTGACGTCACCGGCTGGTCACCCTCGGACGTGCGTTCGGCGTTCACGCTGCGCATCGCGCTGATCCTCGGGCGTCTGGCCGACGGGGATCTCCAGCTCTAGGCTTTTGTCGGGGGCCCACAAAACCCCCTCCTGTTCTTCGTCCCTGTCCCCACGGGCGGCCATGGCCGTCCACAAGAGAGAGTGTGAGAGTGCTCGTACTCGTCGCTCCCGGCCAGGGCGCCCAGACGCCCGGCTTCCTGACTCCCTGGCTCGAACTCCCCGGCGCAGCCGACCGCGTCGCCGCGTGGTCGGACGCCATCGGACTCGACCTCGCCCACTACGGCACACAGGCCGACGCGGACGCGATCCGCGACACCTCGGTGGCCCAGCCGCTGCTCGTGGCGGCCGGACTCCTGTCCGCCGCGGCCCTCGGCGACCTGACCCCCGGCGCGGTGGCGGGCCACAGCGTAGGCGAGATCACCGCGGCCGCCTTCGCGGGCGTGCTCGACGACACCGCCGCGCTGACCCTCGTCCGCAAGCGGGGCCTGGCCATGGCCGAGGCCGCCGCGGTCACCGCGACCGGCATGTCGGCGCTGCTCGGCGGCGACCCCGAGGTCAGCGTCGCGCACCTGGAGAGGCTGGGCCTGACCCCGGCGAACGTGAACGGCGCCGGCCAGATCGTGGCCGCCGGCACCCTGGAGCAGCTCGCCGCGCTGGAGGCGGACCCGCCGGAGGGCGTCCGCCGGGTGGTCGCGCTGAAGGTCGCCGGAGCCTTCCACACGCATCACATGGCTCCCGCGGTCGAGGCGCTGGCCAAGGCCGCCGAGGCACTGGCGCCCGCCGACCCGGAGGTCGCCTACGTCTCGAACAAGGACGGCCGTACCGTCGCCACCGGCACCGAGGTGCTGGAGCGGCTGGTCGGCCAGGTCGCCAACCCGGTCCGCTGGGACCTGTGCATGGAGACCTTCCAGGGGCTCGGCGCCACCGCGCTCCTGGAGGTGTGCCCCGGCGGCACGCTCACCGGGCTGGCCAAGCGTGCGCTGCCCGGCGTCAAGACGCTCGCGCTGAAGACCCCCGACGACCTCGACGCGGCCCGCGAACTGATCGCCGCGGCCGCCGACTCTGCCGCTGACGCGGCGGGCGCCTGACCCCCCTAAGGAGCCGACCGATCATGTCGAAGATCAAGCCCAGCAGGGGCGCCCCGTACGCGCGCATCCTCGGCGTGGGCGGCTACCGTCCGACGCGGGTCGTGCCCAACGAGGTGATCCTCGAGACGATCGACTCGTCCGACGAGTGGATCCGCTCGCGCTCCGGGATCCAGACCCGGCACTGGGCCTCCGACGAGGAGACCGTCGCCGCGATGTCGATCGAGGCGTCGGGCAAGGCGATCGCCGACGCCGGGATCGCCGCCGAGCAGATCGGCGGCGTGATCGTCTCGACCGTCTCGCACTTCAAGCAGACCCCGGCCGTGGCGACGGAGATCGCCGACAAGCTGGGCACGAACAAGGCCGCCGCCTTCGACATCTCCGCGGGCTGCGCGGGCTTCGGCTACGGCCTCACCCTCGCCAAGGGCATGGTCGTCGAGGGTTCCGCGGAGTACGTCCTGGTCATCGGTGTCGAGCGGCTCTCCGACCTGACCGACCTGGAGGACCGGGCCACGGCCTTCCTGTTCGGTGACGGGGCGGGCGCGGTCGTCGTGGGTCCCGCCCAGGAACCGGGGATCGGCCCGACGGTCTGGGGCTCGGAGGGCGACAAGTCCGAGACCATCAAGCAGACCGTGCCGTGGACGGAGTACGACAGCTCCGGCAAGTTCCCGGCGATCACGCAGGAGGGCCAGGCGGTGTTCCGCTGGGCCGTGTTCGAGATGGCGAAGGTCGCACAGCAGGCGCTGGACGCGGCCGGGATCACCTCGGACGACCTGGACGTCTTCATCCCGCACCAGGCCAACGAGCGGATCATCGACTCGATGGTGAAGACTCTCAAGCTGCCGGAACACGTCACGGTCGCCCGTGACGTGCGCACCACCGGCAACACCTCGGCCGCCTCGATCCCGCTCGCGATGGAGCGGCTTCTGGCGACCGGCGAGGCGAAGAGCGGCGACACCGCGCTCGTCATCGGATTCGGGGCGGGTCTCGTGTACGCCGCCACGGTGGTTACCCTCCCCTAGGCACTCCGTGCCGGATCTTGCGGTCCGGTACGGCGGAAGCACCACCCGCCGCCGACCGCGGCGGGCGCCACACCCTCTGGAAACACCAACGAAGGAGCGCCTGACATGGCCGCCACTCAGGAAGAGATCGTCGCCGGTCTCGCCGACATCGTGAACGAGATCGCCGGCATCCCGGTTGAGGACGTCCAGCTGGACAAGTCCTTCACCGACGACCTGGACGTCGACTCGCTGTCCATGGTCGAGGTCGTCGTCGCCGCCGAGGAGCGCTTCGACGTCAAGATCCCCGACGAGGACGTCAAGAACCTCAAGACCGTCGGTGACGCGACGAGCTACATCCTCAAGAACCAGGCCTGATCCCCGGATCGGTCCGTCTGCCCCGCCACCCGGCGGTGGCGCCGTAGTCCCCGCTTACGCGGGGGTTGTCCCCCTCGTATCCGATGGAGAATGAATTCCCGTGAGCCCGACCAATCGCACCGTGGTCGTCACCGGTATCGGCGCAACCACACCGCTGGGTGGCGACGCAGCCTCTACCTGGGAGGGCCTGATCGCCGGCAAGTCCGGCGTGAAGCCCCTGGAGCAGGAGTGGGCGGCCGAGCAGGCCGTCCGTATCGCGGCCCCCGTGGCCGTGGAGCCGACCGAGGTCATTCCGCGGCCGCAGGCCCGCCGTCTGGACCGCTCGGCCCAGTTCGCGCTGATCGCCGCCAAGGAGGCGTGGGCCGACGCCGGCTTCACCGCCAGGGCCGGCGAGGACAGTTCCGTCGACCCCGACCGGCTCGGTGCCGTCATCGCCTCCGGCATCGGCGGCGTGACCACCCTGCTCGACCAGTACGACGTGCTCAAGGAGAAGGGCGTCCGCCGCGTCTCCCCGCACACCGTCCCCATGCTCATGCCGAACGGCCCCTCCGCCAACGTGGGTCTGGCCGTGGGCGCCCGCGCGGGCGTGCACACGCCGGTCTCCGCCTGCGCGTCGGGCGCCGAGGCCATCGGCTACGCCATCGAGATGATCCGTACCGGCCGCGCCGACGTCGTCGTCGCCGGTGGCACGGAGGCGGCGATCCACCCGCTGCCCATCGCCGCCTTCGGCAACATGATGGCGATGTCCAAGAACAACGACGACCCGCAGGGCGCCTCGCGTCCCTACGACACCGCCCGTGACGGCTTCGTCCTGGGCGAGGGCGCCGGAGTCGTCGTCCTGGAGTCCGCCGAGCACGCCGCCAAGCGCGGGGCCCGGGTGTACGCCGAGGCGGTCGGCCAGGGCATCTCCGCCGACGGCCACGACATCGTGCAGCCCGAGCCCGAGGGCCGCGGCATCTCGCACGCCCTGCAGAACCTGCTCGACAACACCGACCTCGACCCGAAGGAGATCGTGCACGTCAACGCGCACGCCACTTCGACGCCGGCCGGTGACGTGGCCGAGCTGAAGGCGCTGCGCAAGGTGTTCGGCGACGACGCGGACCACTTCGCGGTGTCCGCGACGAAGTCGATGACCGGTCACCTGCTGGGTGGCGCGGGCGGCGTCGAGTCGGTCGCGACCGTCCTCGCCCTGTACAACCGGCTGGCCCCGCCGACCATCAACGTCGACAACATCGACCCCGAGGCCGAGGCGAACGCCGACATCGTCCGCGGCGAGGCGCGCAAGCTGCCCGTCGAGGGCCGCATCGCCGCGCTGAACGACTCGTTCGGCTTCGGCGGGCACAACGTGGTGCTGGCGTTCCGCACGGTCTGAGCCGTGCCGTGAACGGCGTGGGGGGCGGCCCCGGCGGGGGGGGGGGCACGCCAGGTTTTTTTTTTTTTCTTCCGGCAGGGGGGGGGCGGTGGGGCGGGGGGGGGGGGACGGGGGGGTTTGGGGTGTGGGGGAAGCGGCGGCACCGCACCCCCCCCCGGGACTCGATCATCACCAGCGGGGTGTCCCGGTGCGGCCCGTCCTCGCCGGGGGTGAGGAAGTGCGGGCCGAGCTGGTCGCCGAAGAGCCAGTGGACGGCTTCCGTCCCGTCGCCGCCGGATCGCCGGCCCATCGCACACCCCTGTCCCGGCCCCGCCGGGGGCCGCCCTGTCGTCCGGCGGTGTCCGGACGACACCGCGCCCCCAGCTTCAGGCGCTGGGGGCGCGCTGGACGCGCGGGGGGAGCCGTACGGGTGAAGGGGCACGGCCCGGGGGGCTCACTCCGTGACGGTGACCTTCTCGTCGTTGCGGAGCTGCTGCATGAGCTGGTCCTTCTTGGCCTTGTCCCAGACGAGGTTGCCGCCGTTGGAGCCGGAGATCGGCATGTTCATCGAGGTGCCCTCGCCGCCGGTCAGGCCCTTCATCGCCCAGAACATGCTGGCCAGGTCGAACAGGCCCATGTCCTTGTCGACGATGAGAGTGTCCAGGCCCGCGCCGAGCGTCGGGTAGAGGCGGAACGGGTTCAGCACCGTGGACGGGGTGGCCGCCTGGTCGGCCAGGGTCGCCAGGAACTTCTGCTGGTTCTTGGTGCGGTCCAGGTCGCTGCCGGCGAAGGCGTACCGGGTACGGACGAAGGCGAGCGCCTGCTGGCCGTCGAGGGTCTGCTTGCCCGCCTGGAAGTCGGCGCCGGACTTCTTGTCCTTGAACGCCTTCGGGATGTCCATCTCGACGCCGCCGAGCGCGTCCACGATGTTGGCGAAGCCGCCGAAGCCGATCTCCGCGTAGTGGTCGATGCGCAGGCCGGTGTTGTACTCCACGGTGCGCACCAGCAGCTCGGGGCCGTCCTCGGCGTAGGCGGCGTTGAGCTTGACGCGGCGGCCCTGCGCCGGGAAGAGCTTGCCGGAGTCGGAACCCTTGAACGAGGGGATCTCGACCTCGGAGTCGCGCGGCAGCGAGACCATCGTGTTCCCGTTGGAGCCGACGTGCAGGATCATCATCGAGTCGGTGCGCTTGCCCTCGGCGGAGCCGGTGTGCAGGCGCTTCTTGTCGTCGTCGGTCATGCCGTCGCGGCTGTCGGAGCCGACGATGAGGTAGTTGGTCCCCTCGCCCTCCTCGGGCCGCTCGATG